>PHFO01000182.1 GCA_002861535.1 Cyanobacteria bacterium M5B4
CCGCCTCCTGATTTGGTAGTGGAGATAGATATTACCCATACAGATATTCAGAAATTGGAACTATATGCGGCGTTGGGAGTGCCTGAATTTTGGCGCTATGATGGTCAAATCTGGCGCATTTATACTCTGGAAAATGGAACTTATAGAGAATTAGAGAATAGTCCGACTTTTCCTAATGTGCCGAAGTTGTGGTTATATGAATTTTTGGTGGCAGCACGGGAGGATGAGCTGGCGGCGATGCGGGAGTTACAAAGGCGAGTGAGGGCGATCGTATAATTACAGAAAAGTTACTTCCCGATCTAGTAGCGATCGTTAAGCAATTTTTTGTAATCTAGAAATTTAGTAGGCGTTAGGAAGATGAAAATTTTAATTATTACTGTTGGGAATCGTCAGGTTGGTTGGCGTTGTCAAGATGGAATTGTACGATGCTTGGGTACGAGTGCAAATCCTGATCATGTGACAGAGTTATATTGTGAGATTGGTATTGAAAAGCCTGGGGGACGCTATTTTGTCAGACATTTGGGGCGGCTTTTGTATGAAGAATGCGAAAGGTTAGGAGATTTTGGGGCAGTTGAGCTTTTGCTCGATCGCAAGATTATTGAAGATGAAGTTGGGAATGGGTTAAAAACAGTCTGGCTAATTGGAACTGATCAACCAAGCTCTCAAATCGGTGAGGAATTTCGCGCAAGTGATACATTTTGGGTTGCGAAGTTGATGGCGGGTAAGATTAAACAAGTTTGGGGAAGTTTGCAGGTCAAAACTTGGAATCTGGAGGTGAATGTAAGTGATATTGAAGGGATTAGAGAAAAGTATGAGAAGTTTATTTTGGAGAATTTAATTGAGCAAACGAATGAAGCTGACACTGTGAAAATTTTGATTGAAAATAAGGGTTCTGTTCCTGGGATCGCCTCCAGTTTAGAGGTTTGTATGGCAGCATTAGTGAGGCAGTTTGATGTTATTAAAGTTGTGCCCAAAGAACCTCCCCAGATGTATGTGGGAGAAACTCCTCAAAAAATGTCCGCAGTGTTTGCGGAGAGTGTAGATTACCTACCGATGAGTCACTATTTCTTCCCGTTGGAAAAGTTAAGGATTATATCAGCCTGGGAAAGAGGTGATTTTGGAGAGGCTAAGGTATGGCTACAGGGTCATCGGAATCGCTATGCGGCGCTGTATAGTCTGGCTGGTTATTTGGAAAAGGCTACTGGTCAAGATATTAAAACTTTGCTTCAGGAACTTAAAGGTCAGTGGCTACCTACTAAGAAGTTAAAAGAAGTTGCCAGCCCAGAACAGATTGAGAGTTGGCGTAGCTATGATTGTTTAGATAAGACTAAAACAGTGCCTATTATTTGGGAATATGCTTTTCGGATTCCCATTGATGCCAGAGCAGAAAGACTAACTAATGCCTTTTTTGTAATGGCCCAGACGCTAGAAAGACTCTTGTATCAAGTTTACAGAAAAGATGATTGGTTGCAAAAGGGATGGATAACTATCTCTGAAGAATTGAAAGAACAGGGTATAGGGAAAGAAAGATTTACTCCAAGATTAGAACAGATGATTAAAATTTGGTCTGAACACTACAGTGCCGATCGTGCATTTGACTTATTACTAGATCGTATTAGGGAAATGCGAAATGCTATTGTCCACGATGCTGAGGTAGTAAGTCTAGATGAAATTATATCTCTATGGGAAAAAGCTAGTCTTAATGTAGAGGATGTTGGAGAGGCTTTGTTGTTTCCTTTACGGAAGGTAGGTAAAGCCCTTGGGAACTTGCCTGATAGTCCATTACTTCTGTCGTTGTATGAGTGGGGATCAAAAGTTCTCCGTTCTTAGTTAAACGATCGATTCTTATCAGCCGTAGTTCTGGGGAAAGACTCACCCCCTGTCCCAAAATGGGGGAGAGAAAAAGACCCTCACCCCTAGCCCCTGTCCCAAAATAGGGGAGGGGGAACAAGAGTTTTATGGAGGATTTTGTGCGGAGTTTGTATGTGTCTCAGCAGGGGTGTTACCTTAATCTGGATTTGGAAGTGGTGGTGATATCCCACAATGGGCGAGAGTTGGAACGGGTGCAACTGCCGTTGATTGAACAGATTTTGATTTTTGGTTATTCGCAAGTTACTACGCAGGTGATGAGGGAATGCCTGAAACGGGATATTCCGATTGCTTATCTGTCGCGGATGGGCTACTGCTGTGGGCGGTTGATCGCGATCGAGAGGGGTTATCGGCAGTTGTCGCGGTATCAACAAGAGTTGAGTTTTGTAGAAAGGTTGCTGGTGGCTAGGCAGATAGTTTGGGCAAAAATTAGAAATGGCAGGGTGCTTTTGCTTAGGCAGGAACGGCGTTTGCAGGGTGGGGATTTTGATGGCAATGTGGAGGCGTTAAATCAATATGCTGATCGGGCTTTGCGGGCAGAATCTATTGAGGAGTTGCTGGGAATTGAGGGTACGGCGGCTAATTGCTATTTTGCGGCTCTGGCAGTTTGTCTGACTAGTGCTGATTTTGTGTTTGGGCAAAGATCCCGCCGTCCGCCTTTGAATCCTGTTAATGCAATGTTGAGCTTTGGTTATACGGTGGTGTGGAATCATTTGCTCAGTTTGCTGGAGTTGCAGGGGCTTGATCCCTATGTGGGTTGTTTGCATCAGGGGTCGGAACGCCATGCGGCTTTGGCTTCAGATTTGTTGGAGGAGTTTCGCTCACCTATTGTGGATTCGTTGGTGTTGTATTTGATCAATCGCCAGTTGATTAGTGCTGTCAATGATTTTGAATATAGGGATGGAGGGTGTTTTTTGAATGATGCGGGGGCGCAAAAAGTTTTTGAGGGCTTTTGTGCAAAGGATGGAAGAAAAAGTGGCGGGGCAACCTAGATGGAATCTGCTGATGCAACAGGTGCGGGAGTTTAAGCGGTTTGTCTATCAACCTGTGAATGTCTATCAACCCTATCTGATTAGGTGATATGACACTTCTGTATTTGGTTACCTATGATATTCCTTGCAATAAACGGCGCAAAAAGGTGGCAGATTTGCTAGAGGGCTATGGCGCAAGGGTGCAATATAGCGTGTTTGAGTGTGTCTTGGAAGCCAAAAAGTTTGATGAATTGCTCGCCCGCCTGAAGAAACGCATTAACTCAGATGAAGATAATGTGCGGTGCTACCCAATCTCGTCTCATACTCTGGGACAGGTGGTGATTTTAGGGAATGTACCTCTGTATGAACCACCCAGTTCTTATATAGTTTGATTTTGTATCAACAGCTCGCGAGCCTCAAGCAAATTGCCCGCAAATGTACTTTTTTGGTTTTGAGCCTCGATGCCTGTCTGGGAGAGGGTTTCAGGTCTGCTTTTCCTAATGGCTAAGCCCTGAAATGGTACTTTTTGATCTGACCCTCGCAAATGACCTCTAGACAGAAGTGCTGGTAAGGATGCTAGAATGGTGCCTCTCCCACTCGCTGGGGGACGCGATCGATTGGAAACTTACACGCT
>PHFO01000183.1 GCA_002861535.1 Cyanobacteria bacterium M5B4
GGAACGCGTATCTTTCTTTTACATCCCAAAAACTAATCTCACCCATTTTATTCTCTTACTCACATTGTCTTTATGGTCTCATTTTTTGCTTCTTGCTCTCCAGTTCCAGCTTATTCGATAAATCAAAGAACAGTTACTACAGCCACTAAAGTTAATAATTGTTGTCCATTCCCCGATCGGTTGGCATAAAATTGATTCATCATCTTAGGAGGGTCGGCGATGGACAAACTAGCTCAAGGGTTAATTGGTCTTGTGGCTTTAGGAGCAATAGCAAGCCCAGTAAAGGCATTAACAGAAGCAGAATTAGCGATCGGTTTACAGTTGGTTAGTTGTTTGAGTAGAAACGGTTGTTATTATCAACCTTACCATCCGTCTCCCTACTACAATAATCACAATTACTATTACTCTAATCCTCCCTATTATTACAGTCAACCTAATAGTTTTCCCTATTCCCACCCCCAAGTAATTATTGTGCCCACTCGTCCCCAGTATCGCTATACACCCCCCCTATAGCGGCTATTACTTCGATCGCGATCGGTATCAATTTAGACAGAGACCCTCCTATTTTCATGGGTATAGACAGGATGTGAGGGGACAAATCAATCAAATCTATCGCTATGTTTTGCGCAGAGATGCTGATATTGATGGGCTAAATACTTATCAAGACCGCTATAACAATGGTTGGTCTTTGGCTGATATTGAACGGGATATTGTTAATAGCGAAGAGGCGAGAAATCTACACCGTTACTAATTCGCAACGATCGGGGGAAATTCCAATCAAAATGTCTTAACTTTGTCGCCCTAGTTATTTTATGCTTGGCTTCTTAAATATCAACAAACCCCAGGGGTTAACTTCCCATGATTGTGTGGCACGGGTGCGAAAAATTTTAGGCATCAAGCGGATAGGACATAGTGGCACCCTCGATCCCATGGCGGTGGGAGTACTCCCCATAGCTGTAAATCAGGCTACTCGCCTATTACCCTATCTTCAGGGAGGTAAAGCCTACAAAGCGGTAATCAAATTTGGTTTAGTTACTACTACCGACGATCGGGAAGGAGAAACAATCGCTGACCAACCCTGTCCGCACCTGACTTTAGAACAAATTAAAGAACACTTACCCCAATTTATCGGCACGATCGAGCAGGTGCCCCCCCAGTTCAGCGCCATTAAAGTTGAGGGCAAAAAACTCTACGACCTCGCCCGATCGGGGATCGCCATTGCCCTGCCCCCCCGCCCAGTCACGATCGCATCGATCGAAGTGTTGCAATGGCAACCAAGCACCTACCCCGAATTAACCCTAGTTATTGACTGCGGTACGGGTACCTATATCCGCTCGATCGCGCGGGACTTGGGGCATATTTTGGGTTGCGGCGGTATGCTAGCTGCTTTAGAACGCACTTCAAGTAATGGTTTTGCCATTGAGCAGAGTATCCCTTTAGAGGCAGTTAGCCCTGAGCGCATAATGCCCGCCGATCGGGCTTTGGCTCACCTGTCCTCCATAGACCTAGAGCCGGAACAAGCCAGGCGCTGGCAACAGGGGCAAAAAATCCGCCTAGAGCATTTGTCAGACCAAAATCTAAGAGTATACCAGGGGGAAAAATTTTTGGGTGTCGGCAAAGCTGAGGATCACTTCCTCCAGCCCCAGGTTGTCCTACCGGACTAGGACTGGTTGGCGTTCCCTGCCCATCAACTGCACAAGAGGCTTAATCTCCTGCATGAGTTGGTCGAATTGATCGGGATTTAGGGACTGAGGACCATCGGAGAGTGCCTTCTTGGGATTGGGATGAACTTCTACCATGATCGAGTCTGTCCCTGCCACGATCGCCGCTTTTACCATCGAGGGCACAAAGTCAGACCAACCGGTGCCATGACTGGGGTCGATCATTATGGGCAGATGGGTCAACTTCCTCAATACCGGAATACAAGACAAGTCTAAGGTGTTGCGGGTATACTTGCTGTCAAAGGTGCGGATACCCCGTTCACATAAAATTACGTTGGGGTTCCCTGCTGCCAAGATGTACTCCGCTGCCATTAACCAGTCATCGATCGTGGCTGCCATGCCCCGCTTGAGTAATACAGGCTTGGACTGGCGACCAATGCGCTTCAGGAGGGAAAAATTCTGCATGTTCCTTGCCCCTACCTGCAATACGTCTGCCACTTCCGCAATCCGATCGATGTCGGGACTATCCATCACTTCTGTAATAATCCCCAGCCCCGATGCTTGCCGCGCCGCCGCCAGCAGTTCCAGAGCACTTTCTCCATGCCCCTGGAAGGAATAGGGAGAAGTGCGGGGCTTGTAGGCACCGCCCCGTAAAAATTGCGCTCCCGCCGCCTTCACCCGCAGTGCCGTTTCAATGATCATCTCCTCATTTTCCACGGAGCAGGGACCCGCCGTAATCACGAGGGGGTGATTTTGCCCGAATATAATATCACCACTAGGAGTATTTACTACCACTTCGCTAGGCTCGTTGTGGCGATACTCTAAGCTTGCTCGTTTGAAGGGACGCTCTACCCGCAAGACTGACTCGATCCAGGGGCTAATTTCTTCAATGCGATAGGGGTCTAATTCCTGAGTTTCCCCCACAAGCCCCAGCACAACTTTATGCTTGCCGACGATTTTTTCTGGAGATAGTCCCCAGGTAGATAGTTCCGCCGTTACCCGATCGATTTCGACCTGGGGTGTGCCAACTTTCATGACTACAATCATTGCTTAACCTCTGCTTTATTTGCCATTGCTTTCCATGCTTCCACTAAATAGCCAAAATTGTGCCGGAACTCTGCCCAGCCCCACCAGCTACCCACCCGATCGGTGTCCCAGGAAGCAGAAATAGCCCCGTAACTCATTCCTGCTACCCCCATGCCCAAAAATAACATACTGACAGCAATTACTGCGCCGTTGGGCAACTCGACGATATGCCGAGAAACTAGCCAGTAGCTTGCTAATAACACAAAAAATCCGGTCAGGGTCGGGATACCACAAAACAGCGCCACACGGCGGACAATGCGGCGATTTACTACTTCGGGAATACGATCGGTTGTTTGGGGTGTTTCTTCCGTTACGGCAGTCGGGGCTACCTTTGGCACCTTCTTCTTTTTATTGCGGTTAGTTGGTTCAAAGGGTAACCTGTCCATTGCCTAGCCCCTGATGCCTAAACGGGTAATCAATTCCTTGTAGTGAGCTGGGTTGCGCCGCCGCACATAGGCAAGTAAGCGCTTGCGCTGACCGATAATTTTAAGCAAGCTGCGCCGAGAAGAGAAGTCCTTGGGATGCTCCTTCAGATGGGTCGTCAGTTGCAACACCCGATCGGATAGTAAAGCAATTTGTACATCGGAGGAACCCGTATCGGTAGGTGGGTGCGATAGGAATCGATTACTTGTTGTTTTCGCTCTTGTAACAGGGGCATGGACAAAATCAATTAAAAGACATTTTTAGATCTTA
>PHFO01000184.1 GCA_002861535.1 Cyanobacteria bacterium M5B4
AAGCCTAGTTTAGAGATACTTTTAACTAGGTAGTCATGTTAGCTTTTGTAATTTACCACAATTTATAATTATTCACAGAACTGACATAAAAATCTTAAAGATATAATTCCCTTTACAAGTTATAGTAGTTACAGATATACTCCAGCCTTACTCTAAAAAACAACTATTATGGAAGCCCCACAAATATTGACCGAAGGACTAAGAGTTCTACTGAGCTGGGAACCACATCCTTACCAAGTACCCCCCATCAAGTTCTCCCAAAATCAAGTCAATTTATGTACAGAATTTTCAGAAAGCATTAAATCTGTAGACTCGATAAATATATCAGGAGTCACTCCCCCAGAACCCTACGACATCTATGAGTTTGTGCAAAATCTGGGTATTGATACTAAGTTTGATTTAGTAGTCGTCTCCATCTCTGGAATGAAGAGAAATCTACCTTACAACGTAAAAAACTTTGATTGTCCTTGTGTTGCTATAGTTACTGATACCCATCATGGCTATACTAGCCCGCTCGGTGAGCTTTTAACTTACCTGAGCTTAGAAGAGTATGACTACATTTGCTTCCCCTATTGTAGACAACATATGCACTGGTTTTATGCCTGCGGTCTAAATAATTTAGGTTGGCTCCCTCTATTAACAATGACCACATTTCCACACCACTTCTTACAAGAGAGGGATGATAAAGTAATTTTTGTTTGTGGTTCTCCAATCTTTCACCCCTACAGACACGGTATAATCAAACTTCTAGAATCATTTCAGGATTTTGAAGTGTGTACATTGGACAGAATTAAGGCATCTCAAGTATATGTCAAGTCTCTAATTTCATTAAATTGCAGTCTTAACGGAGACTTGAACCTCCGCAATTTAGAGATTATATCAGCAGGAGGATTTTTATTAACTGATCAAATCTCTCCCCAGTCTGGTTTTAATAAACTACTCGAGCCTGGGAAAGACTGTGATACATATTCATCAAAAGAGGAATTAGTACAGAAGACTAGCTATTATCTAAATAATCCTGAAGTTGCTATTAGGATTGCCAAGAATGCTTACGCAAAGTTCTATAATCTGCTACATCCCAACTATCGTATCAATGAGCTTTACAGATGGATTGTAGAGGGTGATGCTCAAAGTCAGTTTTTGGCAGACTTTGATTCTCGATTTGAAATTAGTAAAGAATTTGCGGAATTACTGGAAACCAGAGTAACTATCTATGAACAAGTTCAAGAACTACATCGACTGCAAGATAGTATTTCTATCTTAGTTGAAGGAGATTGTGAAATTATATTTGCTATTGATTTAGTAGATTTATGTAGAGCTAAAGTGTTTGTGTGCTCGCAAGATGAAAGAAAAATTAAAACTGCTGAACAGGCGGGAGTGTTAAATCAAATTAGTTTTACAGATAATATTGATGCGGTCTGGGATGTGTACATATTTAAGTCAATAAATCCGAAGGTTAGATCAAGATTTAATATTGTACTAGATGAGTCAAATCAATTAGTTTACTCATCTTTAAGAGGTTTTTCTAGTCTAAACAGGTTACAACTTAAGATAAATGATAATGAAACCATACTAATTTCTTATTTTCATGACGAATCAGCAAAATACGTTATTAAAGAAATATTTGACAATCACTGCTATCAAGTTCTGCCATTCTTAGGTGACATAAACACTATTGTGGATATAGGTGCAAACGTAGGTTTTGCAACCGCCTACTTTCGTAGTTGTTACACCAAAGCAAAAATTTACTGCTTTGAACCCGATCCTATTGCATTCCTACTATTAAATGACAATTGCCGTGTATTGGGTAATTGTGTGGCTTACCCGATCGGTCTTTACAGTGATGATGTAACTAAAACTATCTACTTGGGTGAAAGCTCCGTGCATAGCTCTATCCATCAAAGTTCTCTTGCTTCTAATGCTCACACTATTGACTTAAAAAAGGCAGACTCTTTCTTACTTGAGCATGGAATTACCAGTATAGACATCATGAAAATCGATACCGAAGGGTGTGAGATTGAAATTTTAAGGAGAGTAATGATCCATAACTTTAGTATCAGAGTAATCTACCTTGAATTTCATTCAGAAGAGGACAGAAGACTGATTGATCAAATTCTTAGTCCCAACTATCTTTTATGGAGTGCTTCTATAATTTATGGTCACAGAGGCAGTCTATGCTACTTAAGAAGAGATTTGGTTCCTAAAATACCTGGGATAGAGTCATTACAAGGCTAACTGAGTTGAAATTGTAGGTTTACAGGATGTTTAGTTAGTAGTAGATTGTAAGGATGGGTTTTAGGATAGAAACTTAAATGAAACTACACATTGGCGGTAAACATCCCCATCCGGATTGGAAGATTCTAGATATAGAGGCACGTCCAGAGGTAGATTTTGTCTGTGATGCCGCTGACTTAAGTCAGTTTGCTGATGACTCGATCGAGATGATCTATGCCAGCCACATTTTGGAGCATTTTCACTACTACCTCAATTATGAATTGCCCTTTGTTTTAGCGGAATGGCACAGGGTACTCATCCCTGAAGGCAAGTTGTTGATCAGCGTGCCCGACTTGTACACTTTATGTTGGCTCTATTGCCGTCCTAATCTTGATACTGGTGGTAGATTTTACATCATGAGAATCATGTTTGGTGGTCAAGCTAATGAGTATGACGTGCATAAAGTTGGCTTCGATCGGGATATTCTAGCTACTTATTTGCTGGAAGCAGGATTCAAAGAAGTTGAAGTTGCAGAAGAATTTAATATGTTTCCTGACTGTAGCAGTTTGCGTGTTCTAGGTCAGTTAATTAGTCTGAATATTATCGCAACCAAATGAATTATATCGATCGTTACGGACAGTTTATCGCTAACAACTTTCCCCATGCGGGATTGGAAATATTTGAAGTAGTTGAAACGATCGGGTTAAATACTAATTGGGAGGAACCACAGTCTTATTTAGATTGGCATAATCTGGGAGTATTAGCAATTATTGATGCCGAAAATGCGCCTGACTTGAATACTAGGCATAATCACTTTTATTTCGCAAGTAATTGTTTTCAAAAGTCAATTAGCTATCCTCCCAGTTCTCTCCACTATATTATGCTGCTGGATTTGATGGGAGAGAAAACCGCTGGCATTGTTAATACTTACAATTGTTTACTGCAATCTGTCCACTCCTGGTTAGGTAAGGGAGAAATCATACCCTGTGGTCTAGTCTTCCTGCCGCCCAAGCTACGCTCAGAATTAGTTTCCAACTTAAATTGCACTAATGGATATAGCCAAGCTGGTTTAATGTTAGGTATGCTTTTTTACAACTGCTATTCTCATAAGTGTTTAGAGATAAGATGGCTAGAACTGGCAGTTTCTCTAATACCTGATTTTGTGCTTGGTTTATTAAAATTAGGACTAGAACAAATTCGGCGGCAACAATATGAAGGCTTA
>PHFO01000185.1 GCA_002861535.1 Cyanobacteria bacterium M5B4
GTTGCTCTGCTTCCCTTCTCCCGCTGTGGGATGAGGGGAATTTTTCGTAAGTCCTGTTTTCACCCTAACCCTCTCCCAAAAAGGGAGAGGGGACTAGAAAAAATTGATCTACTTTCTTTCTCCCTTCGACAAGCTCAGGAGAAGGGATGAGGGGAATTTTTCCTCAGCGTAAGTCCTGACTCTATAAAATGACGTCATCTTTTGCTTCAGGAATAACTAATGTTCAATGTTGTGGTCATTATTCCCACGGGACTGGGGGCACCGATCGGGGGCTTTGCTGGGGATGCTCTCCCTACTGTGAGGGCAATTGCTGCCATTGCTGATTGGGTAGTCACCCATCCTAACGTGGTGAACGGGGCAAGTTTGTATTATCCCCTCCCCAACCTCCTCTACACGGAAGGCTATACCCTCAATCAATTTGCTCAGGGGCGGTGGGGCTTAAGACCGGTTTTGAGTAATGTAATCGGCGTGGTTTTCGATCGGGGGATTGAACCGGAATTGTTATTGCGCCATCAACAGGTGGTCATGGCTGCTAGGGCTACTTTGGGCTTGACTATCCCCCACACGATCGTGACCGATCGCCCCCTAGAAGTGGAGTTGAAGCAGGGGGGGTCGGGAGCCACCTGGGGCACGATCGGGCAGCCTGGTAGTTTGCTAGAAGCCTGCGCTAAGTTACGAGAAATTGCGCCACAAGTTAATGCCATCGCCGTGGTTGCCCGCTTCCCTGATGATCCAGACAGTGAGTTGTTGCACAAATACCGATCGGGGGCGGGGGTGGATGCCCTTGCCGGGGCGGAAGCGGTGATCAGTCATCTAGTCAGCCGTGAGTTTGCTCTCCCCTGCGCCCATGCCCCTGCTTTGTCCCCTCTGCCCCTGACTGAGGGGGTAGACCCCAGAGCCTGCGCCGAAGAATTAGGTTATACCTTTTTGCCCTGCGTACTGGTGGGTCTGAGTCGGGCACCCCAGATTGTCAGTAATCCCCGCTATCTTTTACCCCAAGACCTGTGCCCAGAGCAGATCAGTGCCGTTGTTGCCCCCTATAACTGTTGCGGCAGTCCCGCCCTCCTGGCATGGTGCCAGCGCCAAACCCCCCTTATTTTTGTGCGGGGCAATCCCACAATTTTGCAGGTTCTGCCCCAAGATTTAGGCATGAAGGGCACGATCGTCGATAATTACCTAGAAGCGATCGGGGTATTAGTCGCCCTAAAAGCGGGAGTTGCTCCCCAGTCTTTAGTGCGGTAGGTTAAACTTTGGACTAGGAATAGAGGCAACAAAGATGAATACCCCCTTAGTTATCGGTGCCTTAATTGTGGCAGTCGTCGTCGTCTTTTGGTTGATCAATGTGATCAAAACCACAATTCAGACTGCTTTGCTTATCGGTGTGGTTGTTTTTGCCCTGCAACTGGGGTTTAAGGTAGGACCGATCGATGTCTGGAGACAAATCCAACGCATGGCAGGAGGACTAGCCCAATGGCTCAGACTGACCAACAGTAAGTACACTCCCAAAAGAGATGTGCCAGAAAACCTGCTCTGGCTGATCCCCAGCGTCTTAGAAGCGATCGGTGAGATGGAAATCGGTTAACCCCCAGCAATGGCGGGGACAATGCTCACCTCATCCCCGTCTTGCAGAACGGTGTCTGCCCCCTGTAAGAAGCGGATATCTTCACTATTGACATAGAAATTGACAAAGCGGCGGATATTGCCGTTTTCGTCACAGATACGTTCCTTGATACCAGGAAAGTTCTGCTCCAAATTGTTGAGCATTTCTTTGATACTGCCTGCCTGACACTCGATCGTGGCTTGATTGTTGGTGAGGTTTTGCAGGGGTGTGGGAATTAAAACTTTAAGTGCCATAGATAATTTGATAGACATTGCCTAGTATTTTACTCCGATCCTCCAACTTTAGAACTAGTGCAGGAAATGACGCACTTTGGTAAACAACATCACAACACCTAGTTCATTGGCGCAATCGATCGATTCTTGATCCCTGATGCTGCCCCCTGGTTGCACAATGGCTCTGATGCCCGCCTGGGCTGCCGATCGGACTGAGTCAGAAAAGGGGAAGAAGCCATCACTAGCTAAAACTGCTCCCTGGGAATGTTTCCCTGCTTGTCTGAGGGCAATTTCTACAGAAGCAACCCGATTCATTTGCCCCGCGCCGATCCCTAGGGTGGTTTTATGGTTCGTCACCACGATCGCGTTGGACTTGACATGGCGGCATACTTTCCAGGCGAACAGCAGTTCATCTAGTATTTGGGCATCGGGCTGAAGCTGGCTGACGGTCTGCCACTGACTGACATCGATCGGTAGGGTATCGGGGCTTTGCACCAAAAAGCCGCCGCTGATGGATTTAATTATGGCATTGGGAGCAGTTTGGAAGTCGGGCAGGAGGAGCACCCGCAAATTGGGCTTTTGGGGCAAAATCGCCAAGCTTCGGGAGTCGCCCCCGGCGCCACAACACATTCTAAAAAAGTGCGGATCAATTCCTGGGCAGTAGGAACATCGATCGGTTGGTTTAACGCCACAATACCGCCGAAGGCGGAAACGGGATCAGCCTCGATCGCCCTGTGATAGCTATCCACCAGGGTATTGCCCTGAGCCACGCCGCAGGGATTGTTGTGCTTCACAATTACCGTAGTGGGAGCATCGGCGCCAAATTCCGCCCCGATCGCCCTTGCCGCTTCCAAATCCAGGAGGTTGTTGTAGCTCAATTCCTTACCCTGGCATAGTTTTGCCCCAGACCAGCCCTGGGCATTAGTTTGATACCAAGTAGCGCTTTGGTGGGGATTTTCCCCGTAGCGGAGGGGGCGGGGATGGTGCCCCTGTAAACAAAAGTCCCCAGAACCCGCCAGGTAGTTAGTGATGGCGCGGTCGTACTCCTGGGTATGGCGAAAGACCTCGATCGCCAATTGTCGGCGAAAATCCAAACTGACTTCCCCTTGGTCTAACTCTGCCAAATACTGGTCATACTGACGGGGGTTAGATAAAACCGTGACATGGGCAAAATTTTTGGCGGCGGCACGCAGCAGAGTTGGTCCCCCAATATCAATTTGCTCGATCGCCTCAGCTTCTGTCACATCGGGGCGCGCGATCGTGGCTTGGAAGGGATAGAGATTGACCACCACCAGACCGATCGGGCTGATATTTTGCCCCTGCAAATCGGTGACATCCGCCTCTACATCTAAACGCGCCAAAATACCGCCATGAATTCGGGGATGGAGCGTTTTGACCCTGCCCCCTAAAATTTCCGGTGCCCCCGTATATTCCGCTACCTTAGTGACCCTAATGCCTGCTGCAATCAGCGCCTGGGCAGTGCCGCCGCTACTGATGATGGTAAATCCCCACCGATCGGTAAGGGTGCGAGCAAAATCTACAATACCTGTTTTATCAGCGACACTAATTAGGGCGACTTTATCCATAGTT
>PHFO01000186.1 GCA_002861535.1 Cyanobacteria bacterium M5B4
TTCCCCCGCCTGAGGCGCTATGCTAGTCTTATAAGTATGATACATCTTAAATTTCGACCAAATCTATGAACTTTCCTCTATTTGCCCTTACGAGTTTCCAATATTTTGGTAAATCTGATTGGCTGAAAATTATTCACCCCAGTTTAGCCGTAGCCTTCGTCTTTCCTATTATTGGAATAGTAGTAAATTTCGCTTGGATGACCAGACAAAGACGTTTAGAAAAGCAGAGTAAAATTCCTCCTTCTTCTGGTGCTGAGCACTTAAGAGTCGGTAAAATTTTAACTGCAGGGGTAGTAAGTATCTGTCTTCTGGGGATGTTACATCCTACTTTTAAGTATGTCCTTAAGAATAATCTATGGGAACAGTTTCCTTTTCAGGTTGTTTTTTTGATTTTAATGTTTCTATTCACGATCGGTTGTTTGGTCATTCTTTATCTTGCGCGGGAAAGGGTTTGGCGTTATGTCTTTGCTGGTTTAACCAGTCTGGGTGTAGTCTTATTAGGCTTTCAGGACTTATTGCTCAAAAGAGAGGGCTATGGGGCTATCTTCAGAAGAGATAACGAGTGGTATTTTTCCCACTTTTATTTTGGTGTAGGAGTAACGATTCTGATGATCATCTCCCTAGCGATCGTGGCAGAAATTTACCAAGACCAGAAGAATAGATTTCGTCTTGTCCATGCTTTAATGAATACATTTGCTGTTATTTTATTTATAGGTCAGGGCTTGACGGGAGTAAGGGACTTGTTAGAGATTCCTCTGAGTTGGCAAGAACCAGCGGTCTATAGTTGTGACTTTCAAAATCAAGTGTGTGGAGCAAAAAAACAATGAAAAGTATAGGCAGATTTTTGGTCTTAGTTTTAGTTTCTATAGCGTTTTTGTGGGGTTGTACGGAAAGTCAAGCAAGGTCTTCTGACACCGAGTTAGAAGCAAAGGTATTGGAGATTATTCGTAAAAACCCGCAAGTAATTATTGAGTCTGTGCAAAAATATCAACAAGACCAGGCAAACGTTCAAGTACAACAAAGATTTAAGCAGGTTGTAGGAAAACCTGCTGACATCACTCGGCAATCTCCTACCACCGGAAGCCCCGATCGGAAGATTATTTTGACGGAGTTTTCGGATTTTCAGTGCCCCTTCTGTGCCCGCGCCCATAATACGGTCAAAGAGTTTATGGCAAAACATAAAGGGACTGTCACTTTAACTTACAAGCATTTTCCTTTACAACAAATCCATCCTGAAGCCTTGCCTGCTGCTAGGGCTAGTTGGGCAGCAGCACAGCAAAATAAATTCTGGGAATTCCATGACAATTTGTTTGCAGAACAACAACGGCTGGGGGATGCTCTCTATGTGGAAATTGCCCAAAATCTGCAACTAAATCTGGAGCAGTTTAACACCGATCGCAATAGCAAAGCATCGGAAGATGCAGTCTTAGCAGATTTTCAGCTAGGAAGAGAACTAGGTATTGAAGGAACTCCTGCTTTCTTTATAAACGATCGGTTCTTTTCGGGGGCAGTATCTTTGACAGAAATGGAGGAAATTCTTGCCAGCTTAAAACAGGACTTACGCTGAGGAAAGATTTCCCTTAATCCCTTCTCCCTTTTTGGGTGAGGGTTTAAGAAAAAGCAACGTAAGTCCTGAGTAGAAATTCCCGTCAGGATGGGATTTCACAAGATAGAGGTTAAACCATTTGATCAAAGCTAATCACGGGAGCGATCGCCGTCAGCCTCAGTTTGGGATGATCGGACATCACCTGTTCTAAGTTCCATTGGTTTTTGAATAACAATACTGGTCGTTCCCATCGGTCTTTTACGACTAAGGTGTTGAACAACTTGCCTGTTGCTTCTAAGGCAGACCAACCATCTACTACCCACCGCGCCACGCTGTAACCAAGGGGTTGGAGCTTGGTTTCCACGCCATATTCCGTTAAAAGACGGTACTGCACGACTTCAAACTGTAGCTGACCAACGGCGGCTAATATCGGCTCTCTTTTGCTGTCATCGGCGGAATACATAATTTGAATAGCTCCTTCTTCTTGTAACTCTGCCACTCCTTTACGGAATTGCTTAAACTTAGAAGGCTCTGGGGATTGTAAATAGGCAAACAACTCCGGCGAAAAACTGGGAATACCGGCAAAGAAGCGTTTTTTCCCTACACATATTGTATCGCCGATCGCAAAAGAACCTGGGTTATTCAAACCAATCACATCCCCGGCATAGGCTTCTTCGATCGCTTCTCGCTCTTGTCCGAATAGCTTTTGGGCGTGGGAAAGACGGATCGTCTTGCCTGTACGCATGTGGGTGACAGTCATATCTTTTTCAAATTTACCAGAACAAATGCGGATAAAAGCGATCCGATCGCGGTGTTTTGGATCCATATTTGCTTGTAACTTAAAGACAAAAGCGGAGAAGTCTTCTTCCGTTGGCGATACTTTGCCTATATTACTTTCATGTTCTCCTGGTTTGAGGGAGTGTTCTAAAAAGGACTTCAAAAATAACTCTACACCAAAGTTAGTCATAGCAGAACCAAAAAAGACGGGTGTCATCTTTCCGCAATTGACTGCCTCTTGATCCCACTCTGCCCCCAGTTCTGCTACCATTTCCCACTCTTCTTGGAACTTTGCCCACCGATCGGGATGGATGATCTCTTGCAGTCTGGGATCGTTAACAGATAAAACCTGCACGTTAGCTTCTTTACTACCGTGGGCAGTGCGTTCAAATAAATGAACAGTTTGACTGTGACGATCGTAAACTCCCTGGAATTGATCCCCCGTACCGATCGGGTAGTTCATCACGTAGGGAATGATGTCTAGTTCTTTTTCAATTTCATCTAACAATTCTAAAGGTTCTTTCGTTGGTCGATCCATTTTGTTGACAAAGGTAAAAATCGGCAACGATCGTAACCGACATACTTCAAATAATTTTAGTGTTTGCGTCTCTAAACCCTTAGCTCCATCTAACAACATGACTGCATTATCTGCCGCCGCAAGAGTGCGATAGGTGTCTTCACTAAAGTCTTTGTGCCCAGGAGTGTCTAACAAATTCACACAACGATCGTTATACATAAACTGTAAAACGGTAGAGGTAATGGAGATACCCCGTTGTTTTTCTAGTTCCATCCAGTCGGAAGTAACATGACGTTGAGCCGCCTTAGCTTTGACTGCCCCTGCCAAATGAATGGCACCACCATAGAGGAGGAGTTTTTCTGTCAGGGTAGTTTTACCCGCATCGGGGTGAGAGATGATCGCAAAGGTTCGTCTTAAGTTGACTTGTTTTTCTAGTTCACTGATCGTCATGGCGCAGAAAGGTATGGTCTACTATTATAGTTTAGGAAATTTATGTAGTTTGAATATTGTCCAAT
>PHFO01000187.1 GCA_002861535.1 Cyanobacteria bacterium M5B4
AGACGACACTGCCCGCCCAGAGCAGCTCACCGCCGAGCCACGCCCGCCCAACGGTCATCTGCTACTCACAGGGTTCTATGGCCCTCTCCAGCGGCAACGATGTTCACAACCCTAATACTGCACCATAACTTCTGTCACATATGCTGGAAGCAAATCGAGAATTTCGATTTGCCCCAAGCTACGAACGATTTGGGTACTGTTCGCATCGAACGACAGATGGGTTTGGTCATCAAACCGAAACTCAAACTGCGCAGCGTAGGTATCAGGTGCTGCTGAAAGCGGCATAATCTGGCGGTAGATGTGCCCTGCCTGCCATTGTGACGTTGGCAATCGTTCTTGATGTTCAAAGGGTTGTCCTTCACCTGATGGCTCACCGTGAACCCAAAGCTGATAATCTCGATCTAGGCTCTCCAAAACCTCAAGAATCAACTCTACTCGTCCACCATAGACGTAATCTTGATGCACACGATAACCGAGCACACGGAACTTGGGGACACCCTGTTCATACAAGACAATAGGATTGTCAATACTGGGCAGAGTGAACCGCTGCCGCCACTGAGCTAACGTCTCCGAGTCAGCAACAGATTGGAGACAAAAGAACAACTCCTCGATTTCTTCATCGGTCGGAACGTTCCCTGCTTGAACCTCGCGCTGATACATTTCCCATACACGCCTTGCATTTCCAGCAGCACAGTAAAGGGAAATGTAATGTTGGTATTCTCGCGTGTCCTCTAAACGATGACGCGCCCAGATATGTTTCGGGTCTACAATCAGAGCTTGATGAAACGCAGTGTATGCAGCATCATATGCGTGTGCCGCCAACTGCTGATTTCCTAGAACCATGAGGTAGTCACGAACCTCACGCTGGAGCGCACGTGTGTCAGGATGACGGAAGCTCATTCTGCGTGCGTGCATTTGCTCAAATGTTTTTACTGCATTATCAAGGTCGCCGTGCTCAAAATAGTTGCGAGCCTGTGCCGCAAGGGCTACTTCCCAATCCTGAAGCAGCTTGTGCTCTGCGTGACGATAGCCAGAATCGTGCGGGGCAAGGTAACGAGCCTCTCGTAGCACAGACCACGCTGCTTCAAACTTTTTATTTTGGAGCAGGTTAAGATGTGCATTGTACAAATCAAGCGCATATTGGTGGGCTGCATTTCGATCTACTATAAGCATATCTGAGTACAACCACTGAACAGGCTCACTGTCATTTCCAAAACCAATCCGAACAGCATACTGTCCTTCTTGCAAGCCTAGAGGAAGCGTCACCACACGAGTTTCATAAATCACCTCATTAGGCTGCCACGCAGATGTTGGATACAAATCGAACGCAGGATCAAACCGGTATTGAACAAAATCAGATGTTTCCGAATGTTGCAAGATAAGCCATGTATGATACTTAGCGAAACAATGCTGTGGGCACTGCCAGTCCCATGTAAACTGGTATGCTTGTCCCGGAGTAGCATACGCTGAGATTGCCTCAAACTTCCGCAGCACCGGTGTATTCACAGAACTGGGGAGGGATAGCCTATTTGTTGCATAGTCGGTAGACTCTTCCCGAACGAAGAGGTCTTTTCGAACAAAATTACCACTTATCCCATACTCATCACGCCACACCCTGATCGGATGATATGATGCCCAAAACTCAGGATAGGTTGTGATCTTGCTCCGCCTAGTCCAAATCCCATGTGTGCGAACAAACGCTGGATGTTGCTCATTAAAAATGTAGTCTTGAAAGAGTGCATCAGCATATTTAAACCGTGCGATGTGAATATCCGCAAGCATAGCCAAATCTACAATAGTCAATCCAGACACATAGGAAGTTCCACCCACATCTGGCTCTAAATACTTTGCCTGCGGAACTTGGAGCAGCTGGGCATAATTTCGAAAATACTCACCTCTAGCCAACAATATCTCGCCGGGCACTTGTAATTTAATCTTTGCTTGTGCTATGTGATTGGGTAGATATATTGCAAGCAAAACTCCACCCATCGTTGCCAAGAGTACAGTTTTTGATACAACAGCAGGTATAGACGTTTGGTAAGTATGCAGAAACGAACTCACTGCACTGGACACTAGTAGTAATCCACCTGCAACAATAACATATAATAGGGGAATGATGGGACTAATGAAGCGATATTGCTGCCACCAATCACCACCCACATAAATAATATACAGCATTAAGCTCGAACCAATACCTACAAAAAGTATGTTAGACCATAGACCTAACCGCAAGAACAGACTAATGAACACTAAGGGTACAAGGAAAACGATCCCTTGATGCCAGATAAAACTTAGAATGTATCTCCATCCGCTATCATTCACGTTGAATAGGGCTGTCAGCAGGCTACGCTTATCGCCCACTTTGGCATAGAACGTATTCGGCACCCAGTATCCAAAGTAACTATACCGCCAGAGCAGAAATACACCATATCCCCCAAAGATTATACTGCCCCACAACAGATCACGACGAGTCGGGAATTGACGATGCCAGAGCAGAAACAGTCCTTTGTGAATGAATACCACCCCAGAGAAGATGATTCCTTCCGGACGTGTAAGTGCAGTAAACAAAAGAGCTACCGCCGACCATGGTCTGCGCGTGGGATCATGCAGCTCATAGAGATACAAAGATACTGAAAGCACAATAAGAAAGCTATAAAGTGGATTCTCCAAGCCAGCAACAGTCCAATGCGTGAACGGTACAGAAATGCTCAGCGCAAGTGGTGCAAACAATAAAAGCGGATCATTATCGCGCACCTTATATGCAATGGCTGGTAGCCGATAGACAAGAAGTAGCGTTGCTACACCCAAGCTAATCCCTACAGGTTTGAGCAACCATATCGGGTGCAGATCGCCTAAACCGAGCCAATACGGTAACGTTAACAAAATAACCCAAGCGAAGTTTGAAAAGCCCTCAACATACTCACTCTGCGGAGTAAGGACAAACCCGTGCCCCTGTGCAAGGTTACGTGAGTAGGACAGCGAAATTAGCGCGTCATCTAAAAGGTACGTCCCAAACATGAGGGTATGAGCAACAAAGCCCACGATGATGAAAGACAGCCAAACGCGAGTATCGGTGAGAATAGCTCTCACGCCCTTCAGTACGTTCTGTCGTTCGAGTGAAAACTGCATAGGAGATCCTTGTTTCGTTGCGCGAGTTAGGTTGTGCTCTACTTGAGGCAGTATAACGTTTACTATAGTCCCCGTCAATTCCCACTTGACGGGTGGCCCCATCTGCCCTACACTCTCCCCCGTGACATACCAAACAC
>PHFO01000188.1 GCA_002861535.1 Cyanobacteria bacterium M5B4
TTAATTTTGTCCTGAGTCCATTCCATATCTTGAGGTTCAGTTTCCCAAGGTCTGGAATCATGGGGGAGAGGCCAAAAAATACGATAATTGCCGTACTTTTGACTGAGGATAACTGTGTCTGGAATCCCCTCCAAGTCTGGTTGATCAGGAGTTAGGATTTCTACACTGATATTTCCTACCTTTCTCTCAGCTTTGTATCCGCCCACCAGGACTTCGCCACAGACTTCACAAACAATTAAATCCAAGATGCGAGAGCCACAAGAGCAAGATAAACTATGATTGGCATGAACCGCTCCTATAGTCGGTCTGTTTTTTTGACTATTTCGTAACTCTTGGTCAACGGATGGATCGGTGCAGTTAGGATTAGTGCACGCCCAGAGATTTTGCAAGTTATGGAAGAATAAATGACCTCTCACGGGTTGAGGCGATCGCCCGTTAGCTAAGGTGCTCATACCCAATGCTAGTAAAAAACCTCGCATCGCATCAGATGTAAGCTGTTCAGCACCTCTAGCATTAGGGAAAAGTTGATCATCTAAATCTCTTACATCTGTACTACGGACGCTACCATTGACTTCTCTACAAGCATCTCTGATAGCATCTGCCGCCTGTATATTTTCTAGAGCTTCGCCTAGTTGTCTGCGTGGGTCAGAGTTATCACTGGAAGTTCCCAAATTTTCTGCCAAAGTAGTTATATGTGGCAGTGATGAATCAAGATCGGGTGGTTGCATGGAATAAAGAGGATCGGGCTGAACTGAGCGCGCAAATTCAGCAAAGGCATCGTGGTATTGTTTGATGCTCAATCTCGCTCTATCTCTGGGTGGGGTTTGCTCCCCCGTAATAAAACTAAAGTCCCCGCGCCCAAAAAACTGCCTGAGAAAATCATTTCCCTCTTGTCCTGCATCCAAACTAGCTGTGGTTGTTAGAATTCTTAGCTGTGGAGAATCAGCAGCCAAACCAATGCGATGATATAACAGGCGGAGGATATAGGCAACTTCTGTCCCCGGCGTACCCCGATAGGCGTGTAACTCATCAATAATTAAGTAGAATTTATTTTCTGGATCGCTTTCTAACCATTTCTTTGTAGAATCAAATATGTTATTTTCAATATTTCGCATCATCATAATATTTAGCATTGAATAGTTGGTGATCAAAATATCAGGGGGATGATCTTGCATATCCCAGCGCGATCGCATTTCGCCACCGTCTAATCTTGGAAAGTAGAAGGGTAAATCTGGCATTTCATTAAGCAATGACGGATCAGTTGAAATGCCATTCTGAAGATTTTGATATTCTTCTTCCATGCTTTGCATGATCGCTCTCAATTCCTTAAGCTTGTCTGAATTTGGTACTTGCTTTCCGGGAATAGGGGTAAGCCCTGTGTAGCGTCCAAAAGTGATGCGATTTCCTGCTCTAGTACGATCGAGCCATTGATGCACAGTAGAACTATCTAAAACCCTGCGTAATCGGCGTAATTGGTCTTCGACTAAGGCATTAAGGGGGTAAAGGATCAAGGCACGCACAGCCGTAGGACGAGTTTCGTGACTTCTTTGAGCTACC
Source organism: Cyanobacteria bacterium M5B4 (assembly GCA_002861535.1). GTDB lineage: Bacteria > Cyanobacteriota > Cyanobacteriia > Pseudanabaenales > Pseudanabaenaceae > M5B4. The sequence continues at coordinate 1,558 of PHFO01000188.1, forward strand.
CATTCCCCTTTGGGGTTTACATTGCTATCCCACCAGCGTTGATTTGTAGGTATTGAATTGGGTGCTGTCCAACTTTGAGACTCTTTGGCTAACTGAGCTAAAAGCGGCAAAAGGAAGCACTCTGTCTTACCCGAACCTGTACCAGTTGTAACAACAATATCCTTCTGATTGACGATCGCTTCTTGTAAGCTTTGCCATTGATGCTGATAGATTTGAATAGTATCGTCAAATAGAGTTTGTCCTAGTTGGGCTAAGTCTTGATATTCCCTCGGTAAATTGGTTACCGCCTCAGATAGGTTCATACCTGATGACGGATAAATCGGTACTGGTTCAACTAATGGTGGAATACTCAGGACTGGATTATGAGGATCACGCAGAAATTGCAAGCGGCGATCGCGTTCTTCAGCTAGAGCGGGATACCGCAGGGGAAATGCACTCTTGATATACAGTTGATAGATGCGATCAAGTCTTTGGTAAGTTCCAAGTAAGTCATGCATAGCTACTGCTCCATTAATGTAAGTAATGTAAGCCTTAAAACATCTGAAATTTCTCTAGCCATCGACAAACAGATTCTACTGTATATCAAAGAGTCATCTTTGTAGGTAGGTAATATGCCAGATGCCATAACTAGATAGGACTCATAAAGTTCTGGCAACCTTTGATAAAAGGGAATGGCTAAAGTCTCTTCTTGGCGATCGTAGTAAACTTTAATAGTTTCTTCAATAGCTAGAATCCCTAAAAATCTTAGCCCATACCAATCACCCTGCAACCAGGATCCCGTATTTTGATCGTAGAAAAAACTATACCTAGGCTGTGGATTAGAGTCTCTTGTCCAAAACTGGTAAAACCCTGTTTGATTCTGGAAAGTACAGTCAATAAAGTTTGTTCTGTCAAATATTTTTAGATTATAGTTAAAGGGAAGAATACCTTCAATTCTTTTCAAACCATTTTTCCAATCACTAAGGCTGAGAATATCTGGAGATTGAGCGAAGTTGAGATAATATCCATACTTTTGCATCTCTTGAGTTAGAATTTCATCCATAATTTGACTGGGTAAAATCAGCTTGATTCTCCAAGGTGCTTCCCCTCTTGGCTGAGGTGTTTGTTCTAGTGAACCGAATGTTTTAAGTCTCTCTAAAAATTTATGACTACGCTGTCCGTAAAGTAAGAAAGTACGATCGCCAGTTTCAGAGTTAGTCCCTAGGTTTAGCAATGATGGCAGAAGAGTTTGCCATTTAGAGCCATCGTCAGAGGTGGTTAAATGGTTTAATAATTTTAGCCGCCTCAAGATTCGTTTCGGTTCAGTCAATCCAAGAATTTCACAAACTTTCTTAAAGGATTCCCATGTACCACTTCCTGAAGTAGATAGCCAATAAAGTAGATGTTCGTGTTTGGCAGAAGATTGTCTAATTTGCTCATCACTAAGCGTTTGAGTTTCGCTACTATCAACTAAGACTAAAGGGCTTTCACGAATAGTTTTTGGTTGCCATCGGTAAGGTATTGGATTTGTGTAATCTTCGACATTATGCGCCACCCCAACCATTGGTTTTATTTCGTCAATAGTAAATTGGTTATGTTTCTTATCAACAGGAAAATTAAAACACTTTTCCTTTAAGTCTTTAATTAAACTATCTACTTTAGGTGGGATATTCCCTATGTTTTCACTCTCAATGGCGATAAAAAA
>PHFO01000189.1 GCA_002861535.1 Cyanobacteria bacterium M5B4
TTTAGGAGGATCGTTTCTTGTCACGATCGGTTCTAGTTTAGGTGCAGTTTGTGGCACGATCGGTTCCGGTTTAGGAGGATCATTTCTTGTCACGATCGGCACAGTTTCTGATTTAATAGGGGGAGAAGTAGCATCTACAACTTTTTCTATTTCCTGTAAGTCTGTAACCACAATTTCTAAAAGTTCCTCCTCAGGGGAAATTACGGGTAAGCCTTTGCCAAGACTAGATAAACCGACCACCAACATAATGTTAACCACAATAGCCACAGGCACACCAGTTCCTATACGAAGAAACAGGCGATCGATCTCTGCCAATCGGTATTTTTCTAAGATTGATTGCTTAGGGACGACCATTTTTCTACCCATACTCATAAATTTATCTATCTGCTACTCCTAAAACTTCCAACTTAAACTTGCTGCTATATTTGTGCCCGGTTGAGCAAAACGATCGACTCTGGCACTATCCGCAGCAGGAAAAGTACGAAGATCGCTATAGTCAAAATATTTCTGATTGAATAAGTTATAGACTCCCACATTCAAAGAAATTAAAGGAGTAAAGTTAATATAACCAGTCAAATCGAACAAGGTATAACCACCAGGAACAAATAACTGAGTGTCTAAAGGAACTCTGGGAGAACCAACAAAAGTACCAACAAACTCTGTTCCCCAGCGGTTTTCTGGGGCGCGATAACGAATCCCAGCATTTGCCTTAAAAGGATTGATCGTATTCAGTGGACGATTATCAGTTTGATCATCTCCAACTGCATAAGCAAGAGCGCCAAACACACTAATACCATCCGGTCTTTCATTAAAACGATATTCACCACTTAATTCCACACCATAGATGCGGGCGTTTGCGACATTCTGAGATTGAAACCGAATGAAAGGACGAGAGAAGCCAGGGACATTTTCTGTCCCAGTATTCACAAAGCGTTGAATGAGATTATCATAACTGTTGTAAAAACCAATAACAGACAGCTTGCCTTGAGGGAATTTACCCCTTACTCCCAATTCAAATCCATCACTTGTTTCTGCTTTCAAATCAGGATTAGGCACCACCCGATAACCAGAAAGAGTATTCGCAAAGCCACTGTTTATTTCATCAAACAAAGGCGCACGGAAACCCTTAGCATACTGACCAAAAATAGTAAACTCTGGGGATACTTTCCATACAATACCCAAGCGCGGCGATAAGTTAGAAGAACTAAAATTAACTGGAGGAGGTGACCCATTGCGGAAAAAGTCTTCATCTGTTGTCACAGCAAGACTATAGGTGTCAAAACGAATGCCTGGCAGAATGCTAACATTACTATCTCCGATCGTGATTTCATCTTGTAAAAAGAGACCAAACCTAAAAGTATCAGAGTCAGGGAAGTCTTTAGAGGGAAAATTATCAGGAATAAAGCTTTGTGTCCGTTCCCCTGTGATCCGATTTATCTGTTCTCTTTGTCTTGGTCTTTCATTCCTTTGACTAGAGATATCCACACCATAAATCAAAGAGTGACGCAGATCGCCTGTATTAAAACCACTCTGTAATTGTAAGTTGGCACCATAAATCCGATCGAGAAAATCATTAGTACCAATTCTAGTAGCTAACTGGGTAGCAGGAGTGCCGGGGCGAGAGCCTGTAGGGGCAACTAAACGATCTTCCACAACAAATTCTGGAGTTTTAGCATCTTGATAATATGCCTGAATTTTTGCCTCTTGAATGAAACTACTTTGAGGATTTTTGAACTCATAGTCTAGGCTCAAACGAGTGCGGTTTGTCCTAAAATCTGAGGTTAAATTCTGGATCGTTCTTGATCTGGTCTCTTCGATCGTGTTAGCTGGAGCGATAGTAGTAAATGTCGATCGGTTCAAAACTTCGGTAGTAAACTTGAGGGTATTTTGATCATCAAACTTGTAGACCAATTTACCGAAATAGTTGTTAGAACTGCCTGTTTGCCGGTCATTAAACTGCGGGTCACCGTTACGATTTAACTCCCGAAAATCCCTCCTTGTATAGATTGCCGCAACTTCTAATTTCCCTGCTCTTTGTGCTAACTCTACCGTATTACTAAACCCGCTGTTAGAACTGTTGTAGCCGCTATTGAGACCAACATAGCTGTCTCCCTCCGTAATTGTTAATAGATCGCTAGGATCGATCGTGATAAAAGTAAGTGTCCCACCGATCGCATCCGAGCCATAGAGGGCTGAGCCAGGTCCCTTCAAAATTTCTAGTACCTTAAGAGTGGAAAGATCAACAAAGTCTCTACCTGTACTAAGAGGAGGTAACACGAATTGAGTAGGTAAACGAACACCATCTACTTGAAATAAAATTCTGTTGCCTTCAATACCCCTAATATTAAGATTTTGAAATCCAAATCGGGGGCTTTGTTGTACAGAAACTCCAGGCTGGTAGCGTAACAAGTCCCTTAAATTCCTAACATTATTTTGCTGAATCTCTTCCCGATCGATTACAATTACTGAACCTGGAGCATCTTGGACAGGTCTGGGCGATCGTGTCCCTGTCACCGTAATTTCAATCTCTTCCGTCTGGGCTAAAACTGGCAAGACCGATAAATTTATCAAAAAATAGTTAAAAAACCTTTGTTCATTCAAATCACCCTCTACTTCCCATTGACAATCTCTTTTAACTTTTCACTTGTCTTCACGATCGCGTCAATGCTGCCAGGATTAACTAAACCGTAGTAGTCAAATTGATAAACCTTACCTTTTTGCACAGCTTGGAGATTGCGCCAAAATGACTGAGCCTGAAACTGTTGTAAAATTCCTTCTCCGGTTTCTACTACAATCAAAACATCAGGATTTAATTGCAATAGTTTTTCCGCCGAAAGTGTAATGTAACCTTCAAATGGAGCTTTGCCTTGAAGTTCTGCTACTACATTTTTGAGATGAAACCGATCGAGCATTGCACCTGCCCAACTTTCTTTGTTGGGGCTGAGCATAGGTTGGCGACTAACTAAGACTAGCACTCTGGGGCTAATTGGGGGTTTTTTAACAGCTAGCGCTCGGTATTGATTGAGTAATCGTTCGGGATTGCTACCTAACTTTATTGCTAAATCTTTTGTTACCTTTTCTAACATCTCCCAGCTGTCCACATCTATTAGTTCAGTGGCAATTCCCAATTGAGAGAGAGTTGTAGCAGTTTGTTGATGAAATCTCTTAGACCCTATAACTAAGTCGGGTTTTAGAGATAGAATTTTCTCTAAATCAGGCT
>PHFO01000190.1 GCA_002861535.1 Cyanobacteria bacterium M5B4
AGAAGGCAGAGCAGAAGGCAGAGCAGAAGGCAGAGCAGAAGGTATTGCCAGAGGCATAACCCAAGGGAAATTGGAGACTGCCCGGAATATGTTAAAGAAAGGTTTAGATAGGGAGTTTATTGCCGAAGTGACTGGTTTGGCTCTAGCCGAAATCGATCAACTCCGATCGTAAAAATTTTCACAATTTTAAGGTATGGAATTTAGCAAATATCACGGTCTGGGCAATGACTTTATCTTGATTGATAATCGGCACCAGGAGGAACTGTGCGTCCCTCCCGATCGGGTACAACGCCTTTGCGATCGACACTTTGGCATTGGTGCCGACGGGATCATTTTTTTACTCCAGGATGGTGCTCAAAACTATCGGATGCGAATTATTAACAGCGATGGTTCTGAGCCGGAGATGTGCGGCAATGGCATCAGGTGCCTGGCAAAGTTTATGCAGGATTTGGCTATTCCTGCTTCCGGTAATCAGTACTCTATTCAGACTGTTGCTGGAGTAATGCTTGTAGGCATCCAAGACCAGCTAATTACAGTAGATATGGGGCAACCACGCTTGCTAGCAGCGGAAATCCCAACAACTTTGGGCTTACCCGATCGGCAGGTAATCAATATACCTCTGGAGATAGAGGATCGGCATTGGCAAGTCACCTGCGTCAGTATGGGCAATCCCCACTGCATTACTTTTGTGGAAGATGTGGAAGGGATCGACTTGGGGGCAATAGGTCCCAAATTTGAGCACCATCCCTCGTTCCCCAAGAGGGTAAATGTAGAATTTGTCCAGGTCATCGATCGTTCCCATGTAAAAATGCGAGTCTGGGAGCGCGGGGCAGGCATTACCCTCGCCTGTGGCACGGGAGCCTGCGCTGTGGTAGTAGCTGGGGTATTAAACGATCGCACCGATCGGGTCTGTCGCGTAGAACTACCTGGAGGGAGTCTCGACATCCGCTGGGAAGACCACGTATTCATGACCGGAAGCGCCGAGCGGGTTTTTAAGGGAGAAGTTGAGTTTTAGTAACAAATCTTTACGGTATAGTGATTGAGGTCATTCTCAAAATATCTGTATATCTGTGCTGTTAAATTCCTCTCTTCCTGGCGAAAAGCTCCCCTTTACCCTCAAAGATGTCAGGGCTGCCATCCCTGCCCATTGTTTTGTCCCCTCAGTAACCCGATCGTTAAGCTACTTCTTCTGGGACACTTTTGTAATTGTTTCGCTTGCGGGGCTTGCCTACTGGCTCAATGCCTGGTGGTTTTACCCAATCTACTGGATTGCCCAAGGCACTATGTTGTGGGCACTGTTTGTAGTAGGACATGACTGCGGTCACGGTTCCTTTTCCCCTTACCCCTGGCTCAATAGCTTGATTGGTCACCTGAGCCACATCCCCATTTTGGTTCCCTACCATGGTTGGCGGATCAGCCATCGCACCCACCATGCCAACACAGGCAACATCGAAACCGATGAAAGTTGGTATCCGGTTACCGAGGCGAAATACCAGGCAATGCCCTGGTACGAGAAACTGTTCCGTTTCTACCTGCCCCTTTTAGCCTTTCCCATCTATCTGGTAATGCGTTCCCCTGGTCGCCAAGGCTCTCACTTTTTGCCCAACAGTCCTATTTTTCGTCCCTCAGAGAAATGGGATGTGTTAACCAGTTCAGGGTTATGGCTGCTGATGGCGGCATTTTGGGCATTTATGACCTACACCCACGGCTGGTGGATGGTCAAACTCTACTGGATGCCCTACCTAGGCTTTGTCATCTGGTTGGATTTAGTCACCTACCTACACCACACCGAAGCGGATATTCCCTGGTATCCTAACGAAGACTGGTACTTCCTCAAGGGGGCAATTTCCACGATCGATCGGGACTACGGCATCATTAACAAAATTCACCACAATATTGGCACCCATGTCGCCCATCATATCTTTCTGACGATTCCCCACTACCACCTACTAGAAGCAACAGAGGCAATTAAGCCAGTCCTCGGAGAATACTACCGCTCCTCCACAGAACCAATCTGGCAAAGTTTTGTGAACTCCTATAGGAACTGCCACTTTGTCCCCAATGAAGGCAAAAAGTTGTTCTACCAAAAGGCAGAATAAGTAGGGAAACTACTCAGACCGATCGAGGATTTTGTTAATTTCTTCCCCGATCGTCTGGGTCGTATCATCATTAAAACTGCGTTGGGGTCTAGTTTTGACAGACTTAGGAGCGGGTACTGGGGGCTTGTTATCAAGACAAAACTGTAACTTCGGTCCCGATGTTGCTAACCGGATCACCATGCCATCAACAATACTCTGCTTAGTGATTGCCTTCTCATCCCAATAAGTACCATTAGCCCCCTTGTTGTAAATCTCCCAATGATCGTTAGCATAGCGCAATTCCACATGGTAACGAGAGACAACAGAACTGTAAAGCACTACTTCATTATCCGCCGATCGACCTATCCGTACTAAAGACTCGGAAGGGAAGCTCCAGCTTTGCACAACAGATAAATTAGATGGATGGAGCAGGTTAACAGTAATCACAGGCATAGTTCTTCACTATGTAAATTTAATCATGTCCAGTGACTAATAAACAAAAAATTTTCAAGACAATTTCCTCCTTAAGATTGCCAAACATATCAGCCACTGGAATAGGGGCTTGATCCCTCCCTGTACATTTTGCCCCTGCAGCCCTTGCCAAATTTCCTTACTACTGCCTTTACCTTGCTGTTGCCAGGATGCTGCTACAACACTCAAGGGCAGGGGAGCAGAACCTAATCCTAGCTTTTGTTGGATGTAAATTTGTTCGGCTTTAGTAATTTTTTTAACTAAAAAATCATAACTTTCTGCCCTAAATAATACTTCTGCTAGGGCATTTATGTACTCCAAGTTGTTGTTAGGTCTAGGGGATATAATAGGAATGATATTGCCGAAGCGACGATTTTGTGCCCATAATAGCAAGAGTAAAATTACACCCAATTGCCATGCCATAATTATTAGGGGAGTTTTCATTAAATAACTAACCCAATCCTCTAAGTCTGAATTTTGACTCAGTTCTTCTTTGTCTACATAACCATGGAGATATTCATCTACCACGATCGTGTTTGTTTTAGCATTAACTAAATCGGCTAGGTAAGCAAAATTCCCTTCACTTTTTTGATAGGCATTAGCGGCAAGATAGGGAGTAACCACAAATATAATCTTGCCCTTACCTAAATCAGTTTGCCAGACAAC
>PHFO01000191.1 GCA_002861535.1 Cyanobacteria bacterium M5B4
GCATCTCTCACCTCTAGGACAACATCCACCAATTTGAGTTGTTCCTTGAGGGCTTTCTCCGCCTTGGCAATATGTCCTGGGTACCACTGAATGAGAGCCATGCTTAAAGAAAAATTAACAAAAACTTGAGCAAAAATACTTATGCTAGTAACAGCAGATTAAGGTGAGGTTGTGATCCATCATTTTTTGGCGGGCAAGTTACAGGTAGACCAGCTAACAATACCTGTAAATGCTTTACCCCAGCGCTTAACTGGTCTTCGCATTGTACAACTTTCTGATTTCCATTTTGACGGGATGCGTCTGGCGGTCGAGTTATTAGAAGAAACGATCGATCGGGCTAATGCCTTTGCGCCCGACTTGGTGATGCTGACGGGGGACTTTGTCACCGACGATCCCAGCCCCATCCATGAGTTGGCAGACCATCTAAGGCGGTTGCAATCCCGATCGGGGATGTTTGCCGTTTTGGGCAATCACGACCTAGAGCAGCCCCATTCCCGTGCCATGATTACCGAAGCTTTGCAACGATCGGGCATTCAAGTATTAGAAAACCAAGCCGCCTATCCCCTGGGGGAAGACCTGGCGATCGTGGGTCTGGGGGACTATTGGTCCCACTATTTTTTACCCCAGCAGGTGATGCCCCACATCAATCCCGCTGTACCCCGTCTGGTTTTGTCCCATAACCCCGATACGGCTGCCCTCTTGAAGCAGTGGCGTGTTGACCTGCAACTGTCCGGGCACACCCATGGGGGGCAGGTAGTATTACCCCGCATAGGTCCAATCATGGCCTACGCACGCCGCTTGCGGTTGAGTATGCCCCGATCGGTGCGGAAACTGATGTGGCGGGAGTGCAGCGAAGTAGTAAAGCACTGGGAGTGGGCGATGGGACTGCATCAGGTAGGGGAAAACTGGCTCTACGTCAATCGCGGTTTGGGCACCTATCTGCCTGGGCGCTGGAACTGTCCCCCAGAACTGACCTGTATTACCCTCGTACCTGCTAATTCCTTGCCAACTGACGTTAAGCAGACATCTCTGGTCGTCTGCTGACCACTACGCGATGGCGGGGGCTATTGGGGAGCACCTCGATGGAAGTAAAACCCGCTTCCTTTAAGGTTTGCTCCAAGTCGAGGTTAAAATACTGATCCAGATAGGGTTCCGTACTTTTTAGGAGGGTCAAAATCAAAGGAGGCATCCGGCGATAGACATCCGATCGGGGATTCATATCCATGATGGCAAACATGCCCCCTGGGGTAAGGAGGCGGTACATTTCTACTAAAATCTGCCTAGTAGCATCCTGGGGCAGCTCATGGCAGACCAGGCTCATGGAGATTAAATCAAAAGACCGATCGGGTAAACCCGTATTTTCCGCTGGGGCATGAACCCAAGAAATTGTAGAGGGCTGCATCTGGGCGATGGCGAGGAAATAGGGAGAGAGGTCAAGCCCCGTAACTTGTGCCTGGGGATACACCGCCTGGATTGCCCTTGTACTCATACCCACACTACAGCCCACATCCAAAATCCGGCGGGGGTGGGGAAAGCGCTCTAGCAAACGATCGTGGAAACTAGCCCTGAGTTTAGCATCCCCCTCCTTCTCTCCTGTTTTCGACCAAATGCGGGAATGGACAGCATAGGCAGCCACCTCCACTTCCGTTGCCGGTTCCCAGCCCAGATTGCCACTGTCGTAGGCATGGAACGATCGGAGGTAGTAACTGGGATATACAACCTTGGTATTGATCACTTTAGCCAGTTCCCCTTCTAGGTCATGGCGCACCAGTTGGGCTACCCGATCGCGCCAGGGCACGCCAATTTTTTCGGCACGTTCGATCATCATGGAGCGGGCTTGCTGTTTTGCCCAGGAAGCTATAGGCTTGAAAGAAAGTAAGGAGTTAACCAAACCAGTGGCGATATTTGGGGTCATAAACAGTGCAAATCCTACATATTAAAACTTTACTATGAGTGAGCCTCCTCCGGCGGCTGTCTCCTGGGAATTTATCTTAGGTAATGGTCTCACTTTATTGACATTGTTAGCAATTTCTGGTCTAGCTTCAGCATCGGAGACAGCTATTACCGCCCTCGATAACCTCAAACTGCGATCGATCATTCAAGACAGAGGCGATCGGAGCGGCATCTACACCTTAGTTTTGCAGAAACGGGGTCGGTTCATTACCACGCTGCTGATTCTCAATAACATTGTCAACACAGGAACTGCAGTATTTGCCTCCAGTCTGTGCGTAGGCTTATTTGGGCAGGAAGGTTGGGTACTAGCGATCGCCACAGCCCTGACCACGATCGTGATTTTAATTTTCGGCGAAATCACCCCCAAATCCCTTGCTGTTGCCAATAGTAGGGCATTATTCCCTCTAGTCGTGCGCCCCATTTACACTATATCCCTCCTACTGCATCCCCTCTTAGTGATCTTTGAATGGCTGGCTGAGTCCATAATGAAATTATTAGGAGTAAGTTCTAACAATCCTGGCGAATCCGTCCAAGATTTACAACTTTTGATTGAGGTCTTAAATCGCAAAGGTTATATCGATTTAGAACGGGGGCAATTATTAAATAAAGTACTTATCCTCGATCGGTTGTGTGCGGGAGATGTGGTCAAACCCCGCATTGATATGCAGACCATTACCTTCAACAGCTACTTAGAAGATGTAGTCGATTTATGTCTCAGTACAGGCTTTTCCCGTATTCCAGTGCAAGAAGATTCCAAAGACACGATCGTGGGCATTGTCACCCTCAAAATGGCACTGCAAGTCCTCAAAACCAGGGGCAATGTCCCCGTCAGTGAAGTCATGGCAACACCCGTATTTATCCCTGAAACCAAACGCCTTGCCGACCTATTACGGGAGATGCTGCAACAAAGATTACACCTAGCGATCGTAGTGGACGAGTATGGAGGCACAGTAGGTCTAGTTACCCTAGAAGACGTGTTAGAAGAATTAGTGGGAGAAATTTACGATGAAAGCGACAATGTGCGCCGCCGTAGCTAGAACAATATATTCTCTCCCTTTTTTCTTGTTCCCTCTCCCTGTTTGGGAGAGGGCTAGGGTGAGGGGTTCCAGAAAAAGCAAGTTAAGTCCTGAATTTTTTCTTGTTCCCTCTCCCTTTGTGGGAGAGGGCTAGGGTGAGGGTTCCAGAAAAGCAAGGTAAGTCCTGA
>PHFO01000192.1 GCA_002861535.1 Cyanobacteria bacterium M5B4
TGGGGCGCGACGCGGGGGCACAGCCCGCTAAGTTGCGAAATAGTAGCGAGAGCGGGGCGGGTGTGTAAAGGAGCGGCCATAGCCGGAAACTTCTTTGCACGCCCGCTTTGTATAGAGTGCAGCGATTGGGCTGGATTGAGGGAGCAATAGGCACAGATTATGCACATGATAGATGATCACTACGAAGTGTTGCAAGTCCATCCGAAAGCCGATCAGGAGGCGATCCAAGCGGCCTATACACGGATGCTGGCGAAGTATGATGCTGAACGCCTGAGTGGGGGGGCGGATGAATTGGTGCAGCTCGCAAGCATGAAGCGAGCTGCAATTGAACAGGCGTATGCCGTCTTGGGTGATCCGCAACGCCGCGCTAACTATGATGCAGAGCGGGCAGCGCAGGCAATGCAAGCCCAGCTAACGGCAGAGGTGCAGGGCGATGTCGGCGCGGATGAGCGCATAGATTACCGCCCGTTGCCGCCTGCAAAGGGGCAGGAGCGACCGCGTAGCTTCAATGCCCAACCGACCCTGCCACCGGCGGCGGTGCAGCCTGCGCCGCGCCAAGCGGGCCGCAGTGCCAATGAAGCCAAGCAGCAACGCCCACTCTGGCTGACTTCCTCGATTGTGGTGGGGGTGCTGACGTTTGTGGTCATGTTGAGCAGTCTGTTCTTGACCGAGGGGGCAGGCTTGCAGAGCCTCTTTGGGGGTAGCCCGAAAACCGGTGGCAATGCGGCCGCAAGTGTTCCGCAAGCACCTGCTGCCCAACAGCCGCAGGCTCCTGCGCCAACGATGACAATGGATGAGATTGTGGTGGAGTATGAGGCGCAGGTGGTGACAGCCCAGCAGATGGTCAATTCGCTGCCCGATAATGCGCTGGCGTGGCGGCGGCTGGGCGATGCGCTGTACGATAGTGTCCAAGTGATCCGTGAGAAGGCTCCCGACAGTGCCCTCTACCAAGAGCGCATTCCGCGCTGGCGCGAAGCGAGCGAGGCCTACGACGAAGCCTTGCAGCGTGATCTGGGCAATACTAGCATCCTCTCCGAGCGGGGCGTGACGCGCTGCTACTACGGAGCTGGGATTGGCGATCCGCAGTATGTGCAGCAGGGGCTAGCCGATACGCAAGAGGCAGCAGCGATTGCGAGTGACAATGGACGCATCCGCTTGAACTATGGCATGTGCCTGATTAGTAGCGATCCGCCGCAGACCGAAGCAGCCCTCGCGGAGTGGCAGGCGGTGTTGGCAATGCCTGCCGCAGAAATCGGGGTGGCCCGCCAAGCGCAGATACTGATTGAACAGTATCAAGAATAGGTGTTGGGCATCCGCTGCGAGGAGGGCGGCAGCCATGCCGTGCAAGCTCAGTGTCGGCCCCATGCGGGGTTTGCATGGGTGGCGGAGCAAATGTAACAAAATCATTAAACCTATGGTACTATAAGGATAATAGTTATGAGCAAACTGGAACAGGCTGGTTTAAGCCCGCGTGAACGCTGGTATGCGTTAATTGGGGTAATGGTTGCAATCGGCTTGATCGGGTTGGTGTGGGTGCTGACAGATCGCACCGAGCTACCCTCAGTGGGCGAAGTGAGTCGCCCTACGCCGGACGTGGTGCTGGCGACGCTCGATGGCAGTGAGATCAATGTCAGTCAGCAGCAGGGTAGGGTGGTGTTGGTGAATTTCTGGGGACGTGGTGTGATCCATGTATCCGCGAAACACCGGCTTTGCAGGAAGCCTATGCCCGCTACCGCGATGAAGGCTTGCTGATCGTTGGGGTCAATGTGACCGGCAGTGAACTCAAGCAGGGTAATACGCTGGAAGATATACAGGCATTTGTGGATAAGTTTGGGGTGGAGTACCCGATTGCCCTTGATGTTGAGGGCGCGGCGAGTCAGGCATTCCGGGTCTTACCATTGCCCACGAGTTTCTTCATTGATGCACAGGGCATCATTCGGTTTGTGCGGGTGGGTGAAATTAATGCAGATGAGATCGCGGTGCTGTTTGATGCACTACGTCAGGAGAGTGCAGCCCAGCGATAACATCATGGTGTGCAATAAACAGATGGAGTCGGGTGCATGGAGCAGCAGACGATCCTGATTGTAGATGATGATACGAGCTTGCGCGAGTTGGTGCGGATCAACCTAGAGCATGAAGGCTATCACGTCAAGCAAGCCCGCAACGGGCTTGAGGGGGTGGCGGGGGTGCGCGAGCATCGCCCCGATCTGGTGGTGCTGGATGTGAATATGCCAGAGATGGATGGGGTGGAGGCGTGCGCCAAGATTCGTGAGTTTTCGCAGGTGCCGATCTTGATGCTGACGGCGCGGGTCAAGAGCTATGATATTGTCGCCGGCTTGGATCACGGAGCCGATGATTATCTGGGCAAGCCGTTTAATATGGATGAGTTGCTGGCGCGGATTCGGGCCTTGCTGCGCCGCGTGCCAGCTGTAAACCGCCCGTTGGTGGCAGGCGGTGGCGAAATTCAGATTGACCAGCAGCGGCGCGAGGTGCTAGTGCGTGATGTGGTGGTTGACTTGACCCCAACTGAGTTTGAGCTGTTGGTGCTGCTCGCAGAGCATGCGGGTACAGTGCTGAAGCACGAGCGGTTGCTACAATCGGTGTGGGGCGAAGATTACGCCCGTGATAATGATTACCTGAAGGTGTATATTTGGCATTTGCGGCGCAAGCTAGAGGAAGACCCGCGCAATCCGCGCCTGCTGTTGACGGAGTGGGGCGTAGGCTATCGGCTGCTGGCGTAAGCGGCTTGCCGAATAGCGCGAGGTGTGCTACACTAGCATATATTCTTGAGCGGGAGTAGCTCAGTCGGTAGAGCATCTGCTTCCCAAGCAGAGGGTCGCGAGTTCGAGTCTCGTCTCCCGCTCCACTTTCAAGCGGAATAAAGATGGGCACAGATAGTATTGCTTCTGTGCCCTATCGGTGTGCTTTTCTCTTCACGCTGCCGCGTCACCGACCCAGCAGCGTGGAAAGTTATCTGTGCGCTAGTTCTGTGCGACGGGAACCCAGCCATCCTCTTCGACAATCTGCTGCCCTTCGGGGCTGAGGGCAAAATCAATGAACACCTTGGCAATGTCGCGGCTGAGTGGCCCCGTCAGCAGTAGCAACGGGCGTAGGAGCGGGTAGCTGCCATCCTTAGCG
>PHFO01000193.1 GCA_002861535.1 Cyanobacteria bacterium M5B4
CATGCCGATAAGCCGGATAGTAGGCTCAAATCCACAAAGCTATTACAAAAGTATGGCGATATTGCGGAGTTCTCCCTGATTCCCCCTTGGCAGCAGGAGGCAATTTTAGCTGCGATCGAGCAGGCGGTGCGGGCAGCGCAGTTGCCCCTCAAGGGGGAGGCAATCGAGTTTTTGGCAGAAGCGATCGGGAATGATACCAGGCGTTTGGAGCAGGAATTACAAAAAATTAGTTTGTGGTTGGGGGACAGTCAAACCCCGCCTACTGTGGCGGAATTGGGGCAGTTGGTGACATCTAGCGCCCACAACAGCCTACAGCTGGGACAAGCAATTCGGGAGGGGAATACGAGCCGGGCTTTAGCGTTGTTGCAGGAATTGTTATTAAATAATGAGCCAGGTATTAGGATTGTTGCTACTTTAACGGGGCAGTTCCGCACTTGGCTCCAGGTCAGAGTTATGCAGGAAGCAGGGGAGAAGGATGACAAAGTTATCGCCCAATTTGCCGAACTGGGCAATCCGAAGCGGGTTTATTTCTTAAAGAAGGAAGTGCAGTCCCTCCAGGCAAGGCAGTTGTTTCAGGGGTTGGAGATACTATTGCAGCTAGAGGTAAGTTTGAAACGGGGGGCAGAGGAAGTTGCGACGATGCAGACCGCTTTGGTTAAGTTGTGTCAGTTGTTGGCAAAGCCCTAGCGCAGGGGGATGGCGTTAGGGCGGAGGGGCAGGGTGCCCAGGGTAGGAGGTTCCATCTGCCAGCTATTTGTGGTGTTGCTGAGGGTCGCCACGATCCTTTGGCGTTGGGTTTGTAAAACTAGGCTGTAGCGTGGGGTATGGTGCTTGCTCCCAGGTGGTGGAGGATGCTGTAACGTCCTAAGTAGTCTAGGTTGGACCACACGCCGTTATCGATCGTCAGGACGAGGCGCTGATTGTCCCGATCGATGGTCGTATTGGTTACTAAATTTTGCCCAAATCGATCGATAATCCACCAGGGGCTAGGTTCTACGGGGGATTGGGGAATGATGTTTTGGGCTGACAGGGACTGGCTCAGCACCAATCCGCAAATAAAGTAGAGAGGTTTTATTCCCATAGGCGTTTTCCTTCCTGAGTGTAAAGCCGATCGTGGGTGTCCCTGAGCAATTTGGGTATGTCCAGGTTTTCGGGGCAACGGGGCAGGCAGTCGCCGCAGTCGGTACATTTGTTAGCTTTTTTACCAGGGAACCAGTGCCCCGCATTTTCAAACATACGGTAACGGTATTTGCCGAACTCCACCATGTCAAATCCTACGGCTAAATTGCGCAGGCGCAAAACTTCGGGGATGTTGATTGTCTCTGGACAGGGTAAGCACTGGAAACACTGACTGCACCGATCGGGCTGGAGTGTCAAAAATTGCCGATCGAGACGATCGAGGGCAGCTTTTTCAGCATCATCGAGGGGGCTGATATTGTCCCAGGCGGGGGCATGATCGAGAAATTCTTGGGGATTGGCAGCCCCTAAACTCAGGGTATGAATGCGGGGATCAGACAGCAAAAACCGATCGTTGAGATAGATAGGTGTAAAAGGAGCGCAGAGTTCTACTAATTTGGCGGGCGGTTGGTAAAGCATGCCACCCTTATCGGAAGGGGAAATAATAAATACGCCCATATCCTTTTGCTGGGCTAACTCGATCGCGGCTAAATTGCGCTGATTAAAGTAATAGTAGTGCAAGTTCACGGATGCAAAAATATCCAAACCGATCGTTGCCAAAATTATTTCTAGGGGCGCATGGGTAGAAAATCCTACATGATGAATTGTACCCCGATCGACTGCCTCTTGCACAGCAGCCATACAACCTTCTGGATTTTTCACTAGGGCGAAATGCTCCCAAGTATTGATGCATGAATGTCAAAATTATCGATGTAATCTAGGTTTAACCGATCGAGGGAACGTTGAATTAAATCAGCCATAGACTGACGATCGGGGGTGGGCGGAATCTTCGTAGTGACATAAATCTGCGAGCGGTAACGGTGTAATTTCTTGCGGAAGGCAGCGCCGATAAATTCTTCACTTTTGCCGTAACCTTTGGCGGTTTCAATGTGATTGATGCCCAATTCTAACGCCCGATCGATCGTGGCAATGGCATTTTCTTCTGACTCTAGGTAACGCATAGTCCCCAAAGAAAAGACAGATAATTGCATTCCTGTTTTGCCGAATCGTCGGTATTTCATAAATTCAGTCATATCCTCTTATTTTTATTTTAACCAGCACTTACACAACATAAAAATTCCCCTCATCTCTCAATCCCTTCTCCTGTTCCCTGAGCTTGTCGAAGGGGGGCAAGGGAAGTGTATCAATTTTTTCTGGTTCCCTCTCCCTTTTGGGAGAGGGCTAGGGTGAGGGTCAGAGAAAACGATACGTAAGTCCTATTAACAAGTAAAAGTTTCCCTCTCCCGTTTGGAACCGAATGACTATTACGTAATGCCTGGCTCTAATATTTTGACAAGGACACGAAAAAGCTCTTCTAAATCTGCTGGCACGGGAAATAGATTCAAGTCTTGAGTCACTGAGCCTAAATCCCGATCGAGTTTGCCAAAT
This sequence comes from Cyanobacteria bacterium M5B4, assembly GCA_002861535.1. GTDB lineage: Bacteria > Cyanobacteriota > Cyanobacteriia > Pseudanabaenales > Pseudanabaenaceae > M5B4. Next base: position 2,566 of record PHFO01000193.1, read on the forward strand.
TGCCAAATGTTTCCGGTTGAAATAGCTCCATACAAAATTGTTTGCTTTGTCTCTATCTATTTATCTAGAACAATTAGTCCGATCGCCAGTTGTAGAAAGCCCCGTTCTAAGTCTTCATTTTTCCCTTCAATTACTAGGAAGGTTTGTTGATTTTGTATTAAATAATCTAGGGAACCTTTCAGTTGCTTACTGACAGTAATAGGATATTCAATATAGATTTGAGCTTTAGTGTAATGTAATAAATCCATGAAAAATTACCTTCTTGCCATCTCACTGGTGAGAGTGATACGGGGTGTGCAAATCAGATAAACGATCGAGGTGGTCATTAAAATGCGGTAAGTCTAAGTAATCTCGATAGAGAGATATACCAAAATAGGCTAAAATGTCCTGGGGAGCAAAATTCAGCTTAAAAAAATCAGTAAAATTATAGGATTTATCAGGGTCAATAATTGCAGGTTTAGACATAAATTTTAGTTAACCAGATCGATTCACTCTAACACTTTATTTTCTGGTTACTCAATCAAATTAGAGAAAAATTACCAACC
>PHFO01000194.1 GCA_002861535.1 Cyanobacteria bacterium M5B4
CATCCCCACTACAAAGGTCTACAACTGGTTAATTCGCCCTGTAGAGAAACTGCTAATTAAACATCAAATTGAAACCCTAGTTTTTGTACCTGATGATAGCTTGCGTAATTTACCCTTTAACATTTTATGGGATGGTTCTCAGTATCTATTACAAAAATACAACCTGGCATTAGTACCTAGTTTACAATTAGTCTCTCCTAAACCTCTGCGCAAACAAAATCTTAGAGTGATTGGCGCTGGGCTTACGGAAGCACGCCAAGGTTTTCCTGCTTTGCCCGCTGTCAGTCAAGAATTAAACCAAATCAGTCAATTGTTACCTACAAACACCATCTTAGATGCCCAATTTAGTTCGGAATATCTACAACAAAAAATTACTATATCCCCCGCCCCGATCGTGCATTTGGCTACCCACGGGCAGTTTAGTTCCGATGTTAACTCCACCTTTTTATTGACCTGGAATGATCGGATTAACGTAAAGAAATTAGATCAAATTTTAAGCACTCCTCCTAACAATCCCATCGAATTATTAGTATTAAGCGCCTGTGAAACCGCCGCCGGAGACGATCGGGCAAACTTGGGTATAGCAGGCGTTGCCATCCGATCGGGAGCTAGAAGTACGATCGCTTCTATATGGTCAGCTTTTGACGAATCGACTGCCATTTTAATGACCGATTTCTATCAGGAACTGATCAAGCCAGGAGTAAGCCGCTCCCAAGCATTACGCCACGCTCAAATCAAATTATTAACCAATCCTGCCTTCGCCCGTCCCTACTACTGGGCGCCCTTCATCCTGTTAGGAAATTGGCAATAGTTACGAATTATTACCAAATTTAGGACGCAAAACTTTTGATTGTTCCCAAAAAAAGCTTGACTGTAATTTTCATCTGTGATTAGATAAATTATATTATTGTGGGGTCGAGGTTTATCATGTTGAATTTAGTCCGCTCGTCAGCCCTTATTTTAATTGGCTTAAGCTTGGGCATTCTCCCCGCCCGCGCTGAAAAAGTAGCCAGTGCCAGTCTATTCCAGCCCCGTCAAAGTAGTCGTCCTGCCCGTACCCTCGGTGGAGCCACCCGCAATGCCGATCGTTGTGCCCAAAAGCCTGCCATCAGCTATGTAGGTCTCAAGGATGAAAAGCCTACCCTGGCATGGCAAATCAATTCTCCTACTGCTACTCAAGCTGAAGTCGCCCTATTCGATAGTCAGGGCAAAGGAGTTTATCAGTCTGTTGTTTCTCTCTCTGCCGACTCTAAGGAAGTGATAGTTAATCTTCCCCAAAACCTTAAAGGGAATGAAGAATATCAGTGGGTATTGTCCTTGATCTGTCAACCTAATGACAGACTGAAAGACCAAAGCATTCTCGGATGGATTGAGTTTGTTCCTCTGAAAAAGTAGCAATTTGGGCTTAAGATTATCAAAACAAAAACGCTCTCTACTCAAGGGAGTTTTTTATTACTATTTTTAGTAATTTAGCATTGTGGTTACTGCGCTATTATGGTGGTCTAGAGAAGTTAGAACTGTTAGCCTTTGACTCTTTCGTACAAAACCGCACCTTAGAAGAACGCAAACCCCGCATTGTTTTAGTTACAGTTTCAGAGTCAGACATTCAAAAGTTAGAAAAATGGCCCCTCTCTGATGCTAAGTTAGCAACTTTACTACAAAACATAAATCAACAAAAACCAAGAGCGATCGGTTTAGATATTTACCGCGATTTACCCATTGCCCCTGGCAGTGCTGATTTAGAACGGGTTTACCGATCGATACCGAACTTAATTGTCATTCAAAAGGTAGCAGGAACAAGGGTGTCTCCCCCCAAAGTAATGGTAGAGTTAGGACAAACAGCGGCAAACGACCTAGTTCTCGATCAAGACGGCAGAGTTAGACGTTTTTTATTATCCCTAGTCGATCGCAATGAAGCAATTGTTTTATCTTTATCTTTACGTTTAGCTCTTATTTTTTGGAAAAAGAAGGTATTACCCCTGCCCTCAAAGGAGAAGACATTATTTTAGGCAAGGCTCAAATTAGCCCAATTACTCCTAATTCCGGCAGCTACATTAAGCAAGATACGGGCGGATTTCAAATTTTAGCTAACTACGGCAGATTTCACCCCGATTATCCCCGCATTCCCATCACAGATGCCCTGGAAGGTAAAATCCTCCCCGGGATTATGACCGATCGGATTGTGCTAATCGGTGCTACAGCGGCTAGTTTGGGCGATCGGTTTCAAACGCCCCTGGTCTACGAAGGCGATGATTTACCAGGTACGCCCGGGGTAGAAATTCATGCCGCGGCGATTGAGCAACTGTTAAGTAGTGCTTTGGAAGGTAGACCCCTTTTACATACTTGGCACGATCGGGAAGAAACAATCTGGTTATTCTTTTGGGGAGTAGGAGGAGGATTTTTAGCCTGGTATAACGACAGAAGTATTAAAACGATCGGTTTTGCTGTCTTAGCAGTATTACTTTTGATCGGTAGTTGTTACACTCTGTTTATCTTTGGCTATTGGATCCCTTTAATACCTCCTTTATTTTCCTTTGTGCTTGTTTTTAGTTTAGATGTGATGTATATTTTGTGGCAGGAATTATCATCTTCTCAAAAAGAACTAGCCCAGTACGCCCTGGTACTAGAAGAGAAAGTTAAACTTAGAACTAAAGAACTAGAACTGAAAAATATAGATTTGCAAAACGCTCAGGACGAACTGAGCAGAAGTTTTGATGATTTATCTCAGGCAAATAGAGAGATTGAAAATCTCAATCAAAAGCTGCAATCAGAGAATCTAAGGTTGAGTTACGAAGTAGAGGTGGCAGGAAAAATCCAGAGTATGATTTTGCCCAATGAAGAACTAACTGATTATATTTCCTATGACATTGCTGGTTTTATGCTACCAGCAACAGAAGTAGGAGGAGACTATTACGACATTATTTTATTACCCGATGGAGTTAGGGTTGCGATCGGAGATGTCACCGATCACGGCTTAGAAAGTGGGGTAATCATGTTAATGGTGCAGACTGCTATTGCGACTATGACTAAATTTCAGCCCTATCCGCCTGAACAAGTGCTTAGATCGACTAATCGGGTACTATACCAAAATATCCTCCGCATGAA
>PHFO01000195.1 GCA_002861535.1 Cyanobacteria bacterium M5B4
CCGATCGTCACTAGCAGAGGGCATCATGATCTGCCAAAGGGAGCCATCAGCATTCCGGAAAGCAAACTCTTCTATGTTTTCTCTTGCTTTGTGGGGCTGCCAGTATTGCCCCCTGGAGGGAGCGTCCCAGCCCATCTCCTCAACGAGTGGGTAGCTTACCTCTCCGCCCCAGCTGATTGCGGTATCGGGGAGCCACTCCTCTACCTTGGCGATCGTGGTTTGGGTTAGCCCGCTACGGAGTAGGGCGGTTTGGATTAAATTCTTGAAGTTTTGCGTTTTGTTTGTTATGATCTGTTTAGGTAACATAAAGTCCCTCCTGTCTGTAGTTTTTCCTCTCTTCATCATACAGGGGGGCACATTTTTTTGCAAGATGTTTTCCATTTCATCCCGATCGTTTTTCATTGACAGGGGGAGCGGGAAGCGATAAGATGCCCCTACCTCGTTAATGGCGCGCTCTGTACGGGGTGCCGTGCAGAGCGTTTTGTTTTGCCCATTGACAGGTAGAACCGATCGGGATAAAATTTCTAAGTGATCAGTAAATCCTGGAATCCCCCGCCTGCTTGGACTCGACATTTTGGGCGGGGGATTTGGTTTTCAGACGAACTTCCACCAATCGGAGCGGGACTTTTTGTTGTGGGAGAGTAAGGTATAGCGAAGGCAATCTGGGGTTTCCGCTCTTTGGTTAGGAGCTTCGCAGTCGAGGGGTTGCCCATTCCGATCGGTAGCGCGGTGCCATCCTACCAGTTCATCCCAGCATTGCGGTAGTTCCGAAGCGACAAACAAACGATCGTGGTAGAACGCGCCATTAACGAGAGATTGTCCTTCATTCCAAGCATTATTAGCCTTTCTATTTTGATGAATTTAGCGAACGCTTCGATCGAGGCGGGGCGGGAAGGGTCAGCATAAGCGATTTTGCATTTATATTTTGCCCAAAGAGTTTTAGCTTGTGCTAGTAGCTGGTCATCGCGGACGGCAACGCCATTTGCCGCTTCGGGATTATGCCAGGCATCGACCAGGTACCAGTAGTCGAACCCCCGATCGCGGCGTCGACCGGTAACGGTAATGCAGGGATTTATGTCGCCCCAATCGATCGCCATTATGTATTCGTCGCAGGGGGGGAACAAAGCGCGGGGGATACGATGGCGCTCATCGATCGCATCTAGTATTTGTCCAGAGGGCGACTCCCAGGACGCCTCATACTCTTGCCGGAAAGCGCGGGGGGGTAGCGTCTGTCTCCACATTTCGATCTCTTCAGGGGGGACAAGCCCGCCTTCTACGGTTGTATAAGACAAGCAGAAAGCATTTTCCTGTTGTTGCATTTTCTGCCAGAAGTGGTACGCCCAGCTCAGTTTCCCGGAGGGGGTACCAGCGAAGATCGCCCAGCCCTGATGGTCAGATAGAGAGGGAGCAATTACCATATCCCATAGCTGTGGGGACAGGATAGTCCATTCGTCGATGGCGACGCCATGCAGCCCACGCCCACGGCGGCGCTGTATTTTTTCGGCACTGACCAGGCGTATTTTGGTACCATTTTTGAGCCAGATAGTAAGAGTTGTCTGGTTTGGTTGTTTAGCGCGGATACGATCGGGGAAGATGTCGAGTAGTTCCTCCCATGCTAAATCCCTAGCGTCGTCGTAGGTGGGGGCAATATACCAAAGAGTTTGGTTGGGCTTGGAGACAGCGCGGCGGGCGAGCTCATCCAGCATGCCCATTGTTTTGCCACAACGGCGCCCTGTTACCAATAGGATAAAGCGAGCAGGCTGAGAAATCCATTCCTTTTGCTTAGGAGTAGGTTGCCTGGTGAGGTTGAGGTCAGCGATCCCGATCGGGGTAGAAGAGGGAGAGCGGCGGCGTTCCCATTCCTTTTGCAGTGCGGCGGCGACGATCGGATTCTTAGCGCCCGATCGGGAAGGTAGTGCTAGCATCAGCGTCCAAGCTCCTGTATTGCTTTTTCAAGTTCCTCGTCTGATATATCCGCCAGATTTTTGCCCTTTGTTTTCTCGATCCAAGCCTCAGCGGCGGAGATATAGCGAGCGATTTCAAAGTTCATGCGTCCCAGGGCTACCAGGTCTTGGGGTCTTAGTGGGACATTTTCATCCTCATAGCGCCGCAAATTACGATCGAGGAGCCTGTCAATAATTTGGATGCGCTGGATGCAGGAGGCATACAAATAGTCGAAGAAAGTGCCGTTTGGCTCCCGTTCTATTTCTATTTCGGGTTCTTTTGGGGTAAGGATGTCGGGGGCTGATTCCGGCACTTGGAATAGCGGGGGGATCACCCCCGAATCCCTGTATTGTTCCCTTGCCGCAAACCATTGCTCCTTAGCCGATCGCAATCTCATAGAAGCCTCGGATACGCCAAATTCCCTGCCAATTTCTGCAAGGGTGGAATTCGATCGTATAAATCGCTCCCTAATCTGTTTCCATGGGAATCTGGCGCTCATTGGGGCTGGATTTTATATTATTTTAAGCAATTTTACCCGATTTTATACCGCCCCTCTAGTCCCGATCGAGGGGTTTTAGAGCGGGAGGGTAACGGATTGGGGTTGATTTTGGTACTTGCCCGATCGATCGGCGTAGGTAGTTTGGCAGGGTGCGCCCTCAAAGAACAACAATTGGAGCACGCCCTCGTTCGCATAGATACGGCAATCGGCGCTAGAAGCATTACTGAACTCAAGGGTTAAGAAGCCCTCCCAACCAGGCTCAACGGGAGTGATGTTAGCGATGATGCCGCACCTAGCCATAGTAGATTTGCCGATGCACACGACCGTAATGTTGGGCGGGATTTTTAACCGCTCTAGGGATACCCCCAGCCCGTAGGAATTAGCCGGAATAATGAAAAATGCCCCGTACTCATCCTCTTGCAGGGGTACAGATTCCAGGTTGTGGGGATTAAAAGCCTTGGGATTTACCACTGTGCCAGGAATATGGCGGAAGATGCGGAAATCGTTGGGCGCCAAACGCAAATCATACCCATAGCTGGAAAGACCATAGCTAATCACGCGCCGATCGTCCAAATGGGAAATAAGCTTGACTCAAAGGGCGCAATCATCCCCCTTTGC
>PHFO01000196.1 GCA_002861535.1 Cyanobacteria bacterium M5B4
TTTTTCCTCAGCGTAAGTTCTGACTAAAAATACGTTGCTTTTTCGGAACCCTCACCCTAGCCCTCTCCCAAAAGGGAGAGGGAACAAGAAAAAATTGATACACTTCGATTACCCCTACCCGCTCCCTGAGCCTGTCGAAGGGAGCTTGTCGGGCTTCGACTCCGCGCGGCTCTCGATCAATACAAAATCAGAACCTGTTGCAATTGGGGTAAATACCGATCGATCGTGTTTTTCCAGCCAATAATTACTACTTGTAAATGGGCGAGGGTTTCCCGATCGATGGCATCGTAACCGATCGGTGTTCCTGTCAGATCACAGCAGACTAAGCCGGCAATTTGCGCTAGGGCGAGGGGGGCGACTGTATCCCATACTTTAACGCGGCGGTTGAGATAGAGATAGATGGAGGATTTACCCAAGATCACTTCGATAATTTTGAGACCAAAGCTGCCCATACTATAAAATTCTGCATCGGGGAAAACCTGCCGAATTTGTTCCCCATAGGCACGATCGTCCTTGGGACTTAAAATTACCTGCATTTGTAATTGGGGCGGCGGGGCCAGCAAAATCTCTTCGGTGATATTGCCGATGGTGCGGTAAATTTTGCCGGTTTCTTTATCGCCAAAATAGAGGGTATCCATCGCCGGAGCATAGACCCAGCCTGCGATAGGAATTCCTTTTTCTAATAGCCCTACCATGAGGGCATAGCCGCTGTTCCCCGCAATTAGGTCGGAGGTGCCATCGATCGGGTCGATACACCACAGCCGATCGTGCTGTTGGTGCCAATGGTACAAAGCCTGGGGGTCTTCTTCCGATAAAATGCCGTCCTGGGGAAACCACTGGGCAATCTGCGCCGATAGGGCATCATTCAGTCTTTGATCGATCGTGGTGACATAGTCCCCTGGCGTTTTTTCTTTAATAGCAAAGTCGCCCTCAGTGCGCCAGCGATGGGCTTGCTTACCCCAGGTTAGAATCAACCGATCGATGTCTGGATATTGAGAATTCATGCCCTAGTAAACAACCGAAAATAGAGGGAACGACTAAACTCCTTCAAAGGGAACAGGATATAAGTCAAGGGGTTGATTGTGACAATAATATCGCGCCAGTCCCGCTTTGCTAGAGCAACTACCGCCCACGCCACCCAATCCGCCGCCATAACTCCGTAGGGGTTGAGGTTACTTTTGAATGGTCCCAAAACAATCTTGCGCACAATGCAGGGAGCATCCAAACGGCGCAGGGTAATGACATCGCCAATCCAACGTTTAGAAAGCTCGTAGAGGGGGCTAAAAGCCGGGCTGACCTCTGCCTCGGAAGTATTGATCCATACTTCCTTGAGGGCACGATCGCGGTTAGTTGCAACGGTGCTAAAAAATAATTCCATCCAGCGCCACACCGAATAGGCATTGACCTCGTAGGCGTTAGCAATTGCCGCGGCATCCCGCGCACCATAGACATTGATGCCATGATTTAGGATCAAAATATCCACAGTCCGCAATAACTCCAGGTGGTCAGACTCTGCTCCCACCTGCCATTTAACTCCCTCTGCCCCACTAGAAGTAAGGGGGATCACCTTAGCGCCCTGTTTGGTCAATTCCCTGATCAGTGCCCCGCCCATAGTTCCAGAGGCTCCAGTCACCGCTACCGTTTTACCCTTAAGGGACAGGGCTGTACCCAAAATTTTGTCCATAACCGAGATCGTACCACTGAAGTAGGCTTTGCCGTTATCGAAGTGATGCCGCCAGTGATAAGCGCGATTCACCATCCAGGAGGACGGCGGCGCTTCAAACTTGCCTGGTTTGTGGTTGATGTCTGTACCGAGAAACCATCCCTGGGAACGCCCCACAGCCGCAACTAAAAATCCCGTAGCGTAGAACAACCCTACTGTTCCTCCTAGTTGACCGAAAAGCACAAAAGTCGCCACTGCAAAGGCTAGGCTAATTAGGGTCATAAACAGAGCCTCTGGGACATCATTTAGTAACTCCGCCTGGTGATAAAACTCCCAGTTGGTGACTTCTAACTGGGAGTTAAAAACGCGGTGATGCAGATTGTGCCAGGGTTGGAGTGGTTTCCAGTGATGCCCGGCAATATGATAAGCATCTCGACATAGTTCAGCTAATAATAAAGAAAGGGAGGCAAAAGCAACTTGAGTTAACAGCGCCATTGACTTGACACAACTTAAAGATTGAACGTAGTGTGATTGTAAAGGATATTTCTAAATGTTTACAGGACTGATTAAAAGTTTAGGAACTATAGCCCGACGGGACGATCGGCAGCTAGAGGTGACCGGCGTAAATTTTCCCTACACGATCGGGGACAGCATAGCAGTCAATGGGGCATGTTTGACCGTCGCCTACCTGACTGATCAGGGCTTTGGTGCGGATGTTTCCCCTGAAACTTGGCAGCGCACAAACTTGGGTTACTTAAAAGTAGGCGATCCTGTGAACCTAGAACCCTCCCTGGCAGTGGGAGATAAGCTGGGGGGGCATTTTGTCTCTGGGCATGTGGATGGACTGGGCCATCTACGATCGATGACCCAGCAGGACAATTCCTGGTGGATGGATTTTACTATCCCCGATCGGTTGCAGTGCTATGTAGCAGAGAAGGGAAGCATAGCAGTCAATGGAGTTAGTTTAACGATCGCTGGTTGTGAGGATGGCTTCCAGGTGGCAATTATTCCCCATACTTTTATGGTGACTAACTTGCAACACCTGAGTAAAGACATTCCCGTCAACTTAGAGGTGGATATTTTGGCAAAGTATGTTGAAAGCCTTATCCAAAGTAAAATCTCCTCAAAGTGAAATATAACAGTCCCCTCTCCCTTTTTGGCAGAGGGCTAGGGTGAGGGTTTCCGAAAAAGCAACGTATTTTTAGTCAGAACTTACGCCAAGCAAAAATTGCCCCTCATCCCTCAATCCCTT
>PHFO01000197.1 GCA_002861535.1 Cyanobacteria bacterium M5B4
CTGTGGGAGAAGGGATTGAGGGATGAGGGGAATTTTGAGGGCGGAACCTTTGCTCAGGGCTAGTGGTCTAAGAGCCTATTCATCGATCGAGGTTTAGTTATGACCAAAATATTGCCAAATCTCTTAATTTTGTTGGCAGTTACGCCCCTTTCCGCCCAGCAAATTCTTCGTCCCTCCCCCTCTTTTCGTACCCTCCCTAGCAGCCCCGTGCAACAGGCACCCCTGACCAGCCAGAGATTTAACTTGCCCCCAGGACAGAAATTAGTCACCCGTTTTGTCGCCAAAGAATCACTCTACATCGACAATGGACAGACCCTGCCAGCGGAGCTAGTCGTCACCCAGCCCGTAGTTGCCGAGAATGGCACTACCCTAATCAGCGTGGGCACGATCGTGCGCGGGGAGTTTGTCCCTGCCCCTGGCGGCAGCAAATTTATCGCCAAGGAATTGACCACCAAGGGAGTCACCGTAAGTTTGGGTGCTGAGTCGGAACTAATTAACGATGTCAAAGACCCCCGCCAAACCAACACCGGTAGTATTGTTGGCGATGCCGCCATCGGAGCCGCCGCCGCCGCCGTTTTAGCAGGAATTACCGGCGACCGTGCCCTCGCCACAGAGGAAATTTTAGGGGGAGCCTTAGCTGGTGTTCTTATCGGCAATGTCACTGCCCCCCAAGTGGTGGTAATTCAGCCCGATAGCATCATCAACCTGACTACCACCCGTAACCTCACCTTCGGCGTGCGCTAGGCTGGTCCCTCGATCACCCGATCGATTAAGCCATACTCCTTAGCCTCGTAGGCAGACATATAGTAATCGCGGTTCATATCCCGTTCAATTTTTTCTAGGGGCTGACCGGTACGCTTAGCATATTCCTGGTTGAGGCGATGGCGGATGCGGAGAATCTCCCTCGCTTCAATCTCAATGTCTGATGCTTGCCCCCTAGTGCCCCCAGAAGGTTGGTGAATCATAATGCGGGCATTGGGCAAAGAATAACGCTTGCCCTTGCTCCCCGCCATCAATAAAAACGACCCCATGGAAGCCGCCAGACCCACACAGATGGTTGTCACCTCCGATTTAATATGTTGCATTGTGTCATAGATGGCTAAACCCGCACTGACGGACCCGCCAGGGGAATTGATGTAGATATAGATGTCTTTGTTTTGGTCTTCCGCATCCATGTATAACAGACGAGCAATGATGGAATTAGCCAAACCATCCGTCACTTCACCACTTAAAAAAATGATGCGCTCTAAAGAAAGACGCTCATAAATACTAATCCACTGATTAAACGAATCCCCTGGATAACGATAGGGGACACGGGGAATTCCGATCGGCATAGCTTCTCCTTTATTTTTCTAAAACCTTGTCAATTAGACCGTATTCTTGCGCAGCCCGGGCAGTGAGATAAAAGTCCCGTTGTTGGTCTTTCTCTAGTTTTTCGATCGGTTGACCAGTATGACGACTGAGAATCTCGTTCACCTGCCGATCGAGGCGTAGTATCTCCCGCGCTTCAATTTCGATGTCCGTAGCCTGTCCCTGGGTACTACCCGCCGACTGGTGCAGCATAATCTCCGCATTGGGGAGAGCATAGCGCTTGCCCTTGGTGCCCGCAGCCAAAATTACTGCTGCCATAGACATTGCCATCCCCACCGCGATCGTGGAAACATTCGCCTTTATACACTGCATTGTGTCATAGATTGCCAGACCCGCCCGCACCGAGCCACCCGCAGAATTGATATACAAAAAGATGTCTTTATCGTTATCTTCCGAGTCCATGTACAAAAGACGAGCAATGACAGAATTTGCCAGACCATCGGAGATATTACCACCCAGAAAGATAATACGTTCTAGGGACAGTCTTTCATAAATAGAAATCCATTGCGTGTAGGTACTGTTAGGATAACGAAAAGGCACCTTGGGAGTATAAACTGCCATAACTTAAGCTCCAGCAGCAGCAGGAATCGCTTTGGGTAAGTCTTTGGGACTTTCTAACACCCGATCGATCAAACCATATTCCTTAGCTTCGTAAGGATTCATGTAAAACATCCTGTCCATATCTTTGGCGATCTTTTGCGGGTCTTGCCCTGTCGTCCGGGAAAGAATACGCAGCATTGCCTCTTTGTTGGCAATTACTTCCTGGGCTTGAATTTGAATATCTGTCGCCTGTCCCCTAGCCTGACGGCGGGCTTGGTGCAGGATGATCGTAGCATTAGGTAAACTCGCCCTATACCCCTTAGCCCCTGCGGATAAAATCATCGCTGCCGTACCCATGGCTTGTCCAATGCAGATGGTATGCACAGGGGGCTTGATATATTGGATCGTGTCACAGATAGCAAAAGCTTCCGTTTCATAACCGATCGCGTCTCCTGTATACCAAGAAGTACCCGTAGAGTTGATATAAAGATAGATAGGTTTTTCCTTATCTTCGTATTGCAAATAGAGCAACTGCGCCACAATCAACTCTGTGACATCCACACCAAGTTGGTCTTTATACTCATCAGGGGAGACCAAGGGCAGTCCAAAATAAATAATCCGCTCTTTTAACAATAAAGAAGGTAAATCCGGTGGAGGAGTGCGGTAGTAGGCATCCCCGGAATAATAGGCAGATTGAACAGCTTGCGGTTGCATACTTATTTCCTGTGAGGGTAATGCTAGGTTAGCATAAGGTCAAACATCAAATTACTATATATAAAGACAGAGACTGTACTGACATTGCACCTTTCACTTACCACAGCGGGGAGAAGGGAAGTGCCCCTCCCTGTTGGAGAGAGCTAGGGTGAGGGTTTTAGCAAAACAACCTAAGCCCTGAAAAATTTAACATATGTGTTGCGGAATTCCCCTCCCTCCCTGCAAGGGATAGCAACAAACAATAAACTGAGCGACTGCGAATCCTTGCAAGATGTAT
>PHFO01000198.1 GCA_002861535.1 Cyanobacteria bacterium M5B4
TCAGGTCAACAAAGCTCGCCAAGCAGAAGCCCGTAACTTTGTTGCTACTGCACTAAAAACTCAACAGATCAACTTCCTAGAGCTCAACCGTTTTGGTACTAACTTTGACGAACTCCAAGCTGAAGTAGGTCTTCCTACCGACCTTAAATTCTACACTCCTAGCGTAAGTGCCACCAACCCTGGCACCGGTATTGGTTTTGTGACCAGTATTTTCGCTACTGCAAAACGTACTACCTTGAAGCATTATGTAGGTGCTGCCTGGGCTGCCCAAATTGGTGGTGCTACGATCCCTGAAGTTTACACTGCTGTTTTTGAACAGACAAAAGCTGGTGTTGGTTCTCCTGCTGCTGCCACAACTGCCACTAACTCTGCTGTTGCAACTGCTCCTGCTAACTTTGTAGCTCTTGCTAAGTAGTTTCCTTTTTAATTTATATTACTTTTTAGGTGAGCTTAGGTTGGCTCACCTTTTTTAGCAATTATGAGAAACCTTGCATTTGACCAGTTCTTTCGGGCAGACTATCAACTTGCTGCTGCTAGCTTTCAATCACTTCCCGATCGTTACTGCAGGGAACACTACATCCTTTCCCTATTTTTGAATGACCCTAACTCAGATATTGAAGCAGTAAGAGCAGAGGTAATTAATTTAGAGGCACTAAGACAAGAAGCTGGTTTCAGCTACTCTTGTGCCTTGTCACTCCGCCACTCTATCCACCAGAAAAATGCAGATATTATCAACACACTAGCTATTTGTGATATTAATCTGAAGGTAAATCCTCTAAATGATTATGTCCTAGAATTAGTGCAGCAGTTTAGTTATAACGATAGGTATAATCTGCTTGAGGTAAAAATCATTTCATTTCGACTAATAAACATTCTGCGTCAAGTTGCTAATAACCACGATATTTCTGTTGTTGACCATAGATTAGCTTTCGTGTGTCATGAATTTCTTTCAGGTTTTCAAAGACGCTACCCCTCCATAGACACTTACTGTAACCTGGCTCAGTACTACTACTTTCTAAAAGACTTCGATCAATCTTATTATTACTATAAACAGGCGCAAAACCTATTTGGCGAGTCAGAGAAAATTTTACTTGGTCTATCTAGTATTGCCTTTGAGTGTAGCAACTCGTTAGAGGGAATTGAGTTACTAGAAAAGTTACTCCAGATCAGTCCTGACAACCCAGAGTACAATACCTCCTATGGAATAACTTTAGAGATTTATGGCAAGTCCAATGAAGCTCTAAAATTTTTGGAAAAAGCGGTTGAAGTAATTAGTTCTCAAGTTCGTTACTCTATAACTATAGCTAACCAGTTCAGAAAAATAGGAAATATAGCTCTAGCAGAGAAGTTTTACTATCAGGTAGTTAACCTAATTACTTGCTATCACGACAGTTGGCTTAATTTAAGTCGCTTTGCTATTTGGCAGAAGCAACTAGATTCAGCTAAGTCATACATGCAATATTCTATACTGAGCATTCCAGAGAGTAGTTCTGCTATGATTATAGCCTCGGATCTGCTAGATATGCAAGGACAATTATCTGATGCCATTAACCTCTTGGAGAGAGCTTATCGTAATTCTCCAACCAACTGGGAAGTTGCTATTAGATTGATACAAAAACTACAACAGCAAAAAGAGCCTCTCAAAGCTCTCAATATTTGTCAGAATTTTGCACAAATTAATTCAGATACCTATAGACTACGCTGTTCTACAGCCCTCAGTCGTTTGTATCTTGACTTAGGATTAACCATTCCCCTGTTTGAGACTTTGGATAAACTGCAAGAACTAATTCTAAAGGAAAGCCCTAATACTTCTTGGAAGGAATGGATGTATGTTTATCATATACTTTCTTTTGTAGTTCCTTCCGTTAGGGATAGTACTCTGTTTAACTCACTTATATTCTCCTTGGTAAGTGAAAAATATGTTGACAGACTAAACTCCTGGGCATGTGTTATGACTAAGTTATACGGGTTTGACTTCAAAGCACCTAAATATACTTGTAAATATAAAATCAAACGGATTGGCTTTGTATCTCCTAACTTTTCTGGTCATGTAGTAAGTGAGCTAAGTATTGATATCATCAAAGAATTAAGTACTTTATCTGATGACATTGAGGTTTTTATCATTCCTATAGACTTAAAATGTCAAAATAGTGAATTTCTTAAGAAAGTTAGGCAACAATTAACTCCAACCTTAAAGCTTTTGGAGCTATACTATCCCTTACCAAACATAGTTGAGCACTTAATTAAACTAGAATTGGATGTCTTGATTGAGTTAGACGGGGCTACGTCTGAAATTACTTGTCAAGTTCTGTATTGCCATCCTGCCCAAATAAATCTGAGTTGGCTGGGTTTTGATGCTCCTTTTATATCAGAGCAGAACTTCTTCTTGTGTGACCAATACACTCACCCTGATGGCATAGATGAACTCTACAAGGAAAAATTAATCCGCTTACCTAACTCTCACATGTGTGTCCGTGGCTTTGAAGCCGTAGAGAAAAACCGATCGGAAGTTAGGCAGTCTTTAGGTATATCTGATAGTCAGATTTATTTATTTATACAGCTGCAGTGAGAAAGTTTAATTTTGATACCGCTTCTGCCCACGCTCAGATTCTTTTACAAGTTCCTAACTCAATTTTGTTAGTAAAAACTTCTTTGGGAACTTTAGATATTCCTTTAGAAGTTTGGCGAGAGGAGGTAAAAAAATTAGGATTAAACCCCGATCGGGTAATGCCTCTCAAGTATGTGCCAACTCAAGAAGAGCATAGATTTTATTTCAAAGTAGCGGATATTTATTTAGATGCTTATCCC
>PHFO01000199.1 GCA_002861535.1 Cyanobacteria bacterium M5B4
AACATTTTATCATTGAGCTAACCTATACCATTCCAGCCGAGCAGTTTGGCAGCCTGACAGACGAGCATCGGGCTTTTCTCGATCAGGGCTTGCAGCAGGGCATCCTGCTCTGTGCAGGACCGCAAGTGCCCCGCACGGGTGGCATGATGGTGGCCCGCGCCGAGTCGCTGGAAGCTCTGCACACCTTCTTTGCCAATGATCCGTATGTGCTGCGCCAAGCCGCCACCTATCGCTATATCGAGTTCAACCCAGTCAAGCGGCAGGCGTGGCTGGAGGATTGGGTCGCGGGAGCTTAACTCGGCAACGAGGCAACACAACACCAAATGACAGCCGTACCAGAGACCGATCTGCTCACCTTCCAGAGCGAAGTCGAAGCGATCCTGCGCCCCCTGCACATGCGCCGCGAAGCACCCGGCGCGGCGGTACGAGCGCAAGGCATCCAGTTCGCTTGCCTTGGCCCGATCATCCTCGTTGGGGTTGCATTTCTGCTGTTGTTTGGCATCTTGCCCACCCTGCAAAGCCTCACCAGTCAAGGCGGCGGGGTGGTTGCGGTTGTCGTGTTGTCGGGCGGATTGTTCCTGCTCGCCCGCTGGCTGGGCAAGCTCAATCAGCAGCAGCAACGCGGGCGGGTGGGGCAATATATGCACATGCTCGATGAATTGATTCAGCTCGAACCAGATAACCCGATCTGGCAAACCGAACGCACGACCCTTGCTGCCCAAAGCCGCTTGAGCGTTCCAGAGCAAGAGCGCATCCGTAATCTGTGGGAGCAGACGACTGCCACCCACGCCGCCGCGCTGCTGGAGCGCACCGACGTGCTGGCGTGTATCTGTCCGGTACTGTTGGATAAAGGCGGTGATGTGTTTGCGTTTGCGCGGCGGATTGCGGGTGCACTGCACCGCAGCGTCACCGATGGGCAACTCGCGGCAGTCTTGACCCCGATTGTTGTGGCGCATATGGCTTTATTGATTGACCAGCGCGGTATTGCACAAGTCTGTGCTACGCATATAGAGCACGTAGATTAAGGGATGGTGCGGATGAAAAGGAGAACTGGTGTGAATGGTTGGCATGTGATTGGCTGGGTACTTGGCAGTATCGTAGCGATCCTGTTGGTGGTGGGGGGCGGGGCAACCGCCGCTGTGCAAGCAACAGCTAGCCCGCCCGCGCTGGAACTGGCACGAGTACCATCGGCGGCGATCCATCGGGCGGCCAGCGTGCCGCTTGCGGGCGGCAACCTGCACCTCGCAGACGCAACCCCGCGTAGCCTTGCAGCAGGCGATCTGACCAATACTGGGCGCACCGCATTGATCGCGGGCTATGCTACCCCTACGGGTGGCGCACTCGGCATCTGGCACGCTCGTGCATCCGGCGATTTCATCGCCCCCACCCAGCTGCTGCCACTCCCGACTGTGCCCGATTTCTTGACGCTTGCCGATGTGAACCACGACGGCTGGCTGGATCTGGTACTGGCCACCCAGCACCACCCCGAATTGCACTGGCTGCCCGGCTCGGCAGCAGGCTTCGGGGCCACCCACGTTGTCCCCCTAGCGGCCGGCGTAACCGCCCTGTATAGTGCTGATTGGCAACAGCCAGATGGCAACCGTGATCTGTTTGTGGGCATTGCCGATACCGCCGGGCAGCACGCCGAACTGCTGCTCTTTGCCCATCCGCAGCGAGCCTTCACCACACCGCCGCATACGCTTGCGCTGCCCGCGCCAGTGGTGGCATTCGTGGCCGGTGCATTTACTGCCCCGCAGCACACCGATCTGGCGATTGCCGCTGGGCGCGAATTGTTGCTGCTCCGTGCGCTCGACGCGCCTCTGCAACGGCTCTACCTGCACACCACCCCAACCGCGCTTGCGGTGGGGAGCTTCCTCAGTGCGGGCGGCTATGATCTGGCGATTGCTGGCAGTGACCAGACCTTGCGCCTGCTTGATCCGCGCACAGGGAAGCAGCAGGTCTATGCCACACCCGCTGCAATCACAGCCCTGCAACGGGTACGGCTATCGGGCTTGGCGCACGACGAGCTGCTGCTGCACACCCCTGAGCAAGCGGCGGTGCTGCTAACCAATGGGGCTACCCCCGCTCTTGCTGCAACGGGCATGGCCCTGCCTGCGGCCAGCCCCGCATCGCTCGCGCTCCACCTCAACCACGATGCCCTGAGTGATCTGGTTTGGCTTGATCCGGAGACCCGCCTGCCGCACATGCAGCCGAGCCGCCCCGCCCGCACATTCACCGTCAATGTCGCCGAAGATCAAGACAACGGCAGCTGTACCGCAGTGGCGTGCAGTCTGCGTGATGCGATCACCGCTGCCAACCGCACCACCGGCATGGCCACGATTGCATTTAATCTAGAGCCAACTGCCACCCGCCTTGTCCTTACCAGCACCCTCCCGCTCATTACCCAGCCGGTGCTGATAGATGGCACGACCCAGCCGGGCTATACCAACGTGCCCGTGATCGAATTGGATGGGAGCAACATCACCCGCATCTCGCGCCGCGAAGCGACCCAGCATGCGTTGGTGCTTGCGACCTCAGGCAGCAGCGTGCGCGGCTTGCGGATCACGGGCTTTCCGGGCAGTGCGCTGGTGGTGCAGGGCGGCGATACGATCATTCAAGGCTGCGAGATTGGGCTAGCTGCCGATGGCATCCAGCCTGCGGGCAATCTTGGCGACGGTATTCTGATTGAGAATGCCCCGCGTACCGTGATTGGCGGCACTGCCCCAGAGCAACGCAACGTGATCGCCTTCCAGCGTGGTGCAGGCATTCGGTTGCAGGGGAGCGGCACAAGCGG
>PHFO01000200.1 GCA_002861535.1 Cyanobacteria bacterium M5B4
CTTCAAGGACACGTTCCGCGCCGCCGTATTGGTTGAGATAATCGTGGATGATTGCCACGCGCATATTGCACCTGTCAGGGCTTTGTGCTACACTAGGAAGGCATGGCCCGGTAGCTCAGTGGATTAGAGCATTGGTCTTCGGAACCAAGTGTCGGGGGTTCGAGTCCCTCCCGGGTCGCCAGTTCATCATTGCGAGGACAGTATAGCATAGGTGGTGTCGGCCCACGACAACCCCACCCCAGTGAGTGTTGCGTGCTGACCAAGGATCAACTCCAAGCCCTCAAACAAACTAATGTGAGCCACCTGTATCGGTTGCTTGAGGAAGCAGCTACACCACGCGATCTGCGCTTTATTCTTGAGCATCTTGGCCACCTTCCGGCTGATTTTGATGCGTGGGTCTTTGTTCCCTACCTGAGCCACGAGTCGAGCGACATTCGCTACTGGGCGGTGAAGAACATCGGAAAAAGCGCAAATCCCTACCTGATTCCCCGCCTCGCCCAGCTGGCTCGCAGCGATCCTGATGCGATGGTGCGCCGTGAAGCGGTCTCATCTATCGGGCGGATGCGCGTGCCCGAAGCACTCCCTACCCTGATCGCCCAGCTCGATGAGCCTGATCCCAACGTCCTCTTGCAAGTCCTTCGCGGCTTGCTCGTCTTTCGCCATGAGCCAATCGTGCAGGAAGCCTTGCAGCACCTCGCCGATCATCCGCATGAGATCATCCAGCGTACCGTTCGCGGTGGGTTCCAGCCGCCAGCGAGCAAACGCATAGACCACGGCTATACCGATGTCGCCGCTTGCCTGCGGAATGTTGTGGTGCATGCCGATGTGCAACAAGTATTGCCGCATGTGCCGGATGAGTCGATTCATTTGACCTTCACCTCGCCGCCCTACTACAACGCCCGCGATTACGCGATCTATGCCAGCTATACCGCTTATCTTGACTTCCTCACGGAAGTCTTTCAGCAGGTGCATCGGATTACGAAAGAAGGCTGTTTCTGCATCGTCAATACATCGCCGGTCATTATGCCGCGGGTGAGCCGGGCGCATGCCAGCAAACGCTACCCGATCCCCTTTGATCTGCATGCGCGACTGGTCCAGATCGGCTGGGAGTTCATTGATGACATTGTGTGGCTCAAGCCTGAAACCAGCGTCAAGAATCGCAATGCGGGCTTTCTCCAACACCGCAAGCCGCTCGGCTACAAGCCCAACCCTGTTACCGAATACCTGATGGTCTATCGGAAACAGACCGATAAACTGATTGATTGGAACATGCGCCAGTATTCAGACGACGTGGTTGCAGCGAGTCGGGTACAGGGTGCGTATGAGACTTCCAACGTATGGCGCATTGATCCAACCTCAGATCGCGTGCATAGTGCCGTGTTTCCATTGGAACTGTGTGCGCGGGTGGTGCGCTTCTATTCCTACGTGGGCGATCTGGTGTTTGACCCATTTGGGGGCAGTGGCACACTTGGCCGCGCAGCCCGTGATCTTGGGCGGTACTTCTTTATGGTTGAGCAGGAGCCGCGCTACATTGAGCGCATGCGCGAAGTATTGGGTACAGGCGAGCTATTTGAGGAACAGCCCTCGCAGTTTCTTAGCCTCGCCCAATTTCTCCAACAGGAGCCATCATGCGGCTGACCAATCTCGTGACGCGGCGGATCATTGAACGCATCCTGCATGCCGAAAACTACCGCACCGAGATCGTGAGCCTGATTGACGCGGAGTTTCTCGAATACGTGATAGATTTCTTCCAGCGCGTGGTTGAGGCGAAACTCCGCAGTCAGACGATTACGCCAGATTGGTATCAGGTTGAGTTTTTACAGGGGCGTGCCTACACAGCAGATGAGATTGCGATCCACGCTGGTTTGAATAAAAAGACGATAGACAATCTGTATGGTTCAGCGCGGCGCGAGGTTGTCATTCACGCGAGCCAAGCCCATTACGAAAAGCTCTATTTCTTGGTGCAAGAATTAGTCGAGCAACACAATGATCTGGATGTACACCTCACGATCAAGTTTCAAGCAGTCAGTGTAGATTTGAGCCTAAGCGAAAGTCTGATCGTCATCAATGCGCTCGCCGTCAAGCGGGCGCAGCTGCGGGGCGGCGCGTGGAGTACCGTAGGTAAGCAAGTTGAGAAACCTCTGATGCTAACCCTGTGTCGCTTGTTCCGTGTCCCCGCAACGCACTATATCTTGACTGGAAAAAGTGATGCCGAGCGTGAGGTGGATTTCTTCTTCATTGGGGCTACTGGGCAACACTACCGCTGCGAAGTGAAGCTCATGGGCAAAGGCAATCCCGAAAGTGCGGATGCCACGATTGCCCGCGATAGCCACATCTTTATTGCGGATACGCTCTCTGAGCTAAACAAACGCCAACTCACCGCACGCGGCGTATACTGGGTCGAGCTGAATGTTCCTGATGGCTGGCAAGCATTTGGGGGAACGCTGCATGCGCTGCACATCCCGCATACGCCCCTGCCCGCGCTGCCGCTCAGCGACCTCGCGGCAATCTTGGATGCAGTGGTGGGCTAGCACCGTGCTGCTAGCGGCGGGCAGCCTGATCTTCTGCATCCTTCAGATGCGATGAACCCAGCGTGCCAACGAACGTGATTCCAGTGAACCCATTGGCGGGCAGGCCCTCCTCACCGGCTCTGATTTCACAGGGCGGGCAAGATGCGGTACAATGTCGCCTTGACGATCAAGAGGAGGAGCGTG
>PHFO01000201.1 GCA_002861535.1 Cyanobacteria bacterium M5B4
GTAGTGGCGGGCATTGCAGGCACGTTTGCCGGATCGCAACTAACGAAGGTGATCCGCTCGGCCTATCTTCAGCGCATCTTCGCCGTATTCATTATTGGGTTGGGGCTGTTCCTGCTCTACGACAACCTGCGCCACGTCGTGGTGATGATTGGCATCGTTGGGGCGTAAGCGCATGTCTGATTTAGAATGATTCGTTATTAGGAATTACTTATCCTGATATAAGCAATTCCCGACTTCTCAAACCGCTCAACGCGGCGTACACTGCAAACAGGCGAGAATGGTTCCTAACCATGTTCTCCCACCTACACCCACACGCAGACGTGTTTGCTCACTAAACAGCATTATAGTTTAGGAAGGAAGCCTAAGGAAGCCTATGGAAACTTACGCTCTCGAAAATGGTCACACAGCCGTCTTTGACGCACCTGACGCGCCGGTCTTGCTCAATCGGATGCTGGATAAGATCGAACGCCTTGAAGCGAAGGTCAACCAATTTGAGCAATTGGTGGAACAAGCCCCCAAACTCATGGCTCTGTTTACAGATACGATGGATGGAATCTACGGCAACAGTCTTCAAGCTGGCGTAAATATTGAAGAGCGGATCAAGATGGGGTTGCATCTGCTCACAACGATCACCGAGCCAGAGACGATGCGGGCCCTTTGCACCCTCACTGGGCAGCTTGAGCAGATCGCCACGATTGCCGAGCAAGCCCCCGGCTTGACTGCGATGGCCGTAGATATTGCCGATAACTTCTACGCTAGCATGGCACAGGGTGGGGTAGATTTGGAGACAGCGGCCCGCAATGGCTTGGATGCCGCCGGACGGCTAGTGAACTTGCTCCAATCAGATGAAATCAAAGCCTTGATGGATTCGGGGGTACTCGATCCAAAGACGCTGGTGATTATCGGCAATGCCGCAAACGCGCTTGTCGAGAGCCGCACCCACGTTGAGAAAGCTGGACCGTTCACGCTGTTGAGAGCGTTGTTCAATTCTGATCTGCAACGCACGCTAGGCTTCTTACTGAGCTTTGGGCAACATTTTGGGAAACGTATGGAACAGTATACACGCGCTACCGAAGAAGGGAAACCACAATGATGTATAAGGCACACTATCAGGTCTTGATTGTTGGTGGTGGATCGGCGGGCATTACCGTCGCAGCATATCTAGCGAATGAGCCGAGTAAGCCCGAAGTAGCAATCATCGAGCCATCTCCGCGCCACTTCTACCAGCCGCTCTGGACGCTTGTTGGGGCGGGAGTCTTCCCGCGTGAGAACTCCATGCGCGACGAAGCCGATTTCATTCCGCCGGGTACGACATGGATTCAGGCGGCTGTGAGCGGATTCGATCCTGAGCATAACCGCATCACGCTACATAGCGGCGACACCATTGGCTATGATTATCTGGTGGTGGCAATGGGTATCCAGATTGATTGGGACAAGATCAAAGGGCTGAAAGAAAGCATCGGCAAAGAGGGGGTATGTAGCAACTACTCCTACGAGACGGTGGAGTCTACATGGGATAACATCCGCACCTTTCGTGGCGGCAATGCGATCTTCACCCAGCCGGCTACGCCAATCAAGTGTGGCGGTGCGCCGCAGAAGATTGCCTACCTCGCCGAAGATTACTTCCGCAAATCGGGCGTGCGTGAGCGCAGCAAGGTGATGTTTATGTCGGCCGGAGGGGGCATCTTCGGGGTGAAGAAGTATGCCGACACTTTGAATCAGGTGATCAAGCGCAAACAGATTGATGCCCGTTTCCAGCACAACCTCGTCGAGATTCGCCCAGATCGGCGCGAGGCGGTGTTTGTCCAACTCAACAACGATAATGCGGAAGTGGTGGTGAACTACGAAATGATCCACGTCACGCCGCCGATGAGTGCACCTGATCTGATCAAGCAGAGCGTCCTTGCCGATGCGAATGGATGGGTAGATGTGGACAAGTACACCTTGCGCCATGCCCGTTACAAGAATGTCTTCTCACTCGGCGACTGCGCCAACCTGCCCACCTCGAAGACGGGCGCGGCTATTCGCAAGCAGGCTCCGGTGGTGGTCGAAAATATGATTGCTTCGATGAATGGCAAGCCGCTACCAGCCGTCTACAATGGCTATACTTCGTGTCCTTTGGTGACGGGCTACGGCAGCTTGATTTTGGCTGAGTTTGACTACAACCAGCAACCGCTAGAGACTTTTCCCTTTAATCAGGCGCAGGAACGCTACAGTATGTACGCGCTGAAAGCCTATGGCTTACCCGCGATGTACTGGAACGGGATGCTGCGCGGACGCATCTAAATTGCTCCTTAAACACGGGAGAACTGAGAAGGAAGTCGGCTGGTAATCACCACGATTGCCAGCCGTTGCTGTTGCGCCGATCTGCTATACTAAGACACAGGATATTCGTGATCCGCTGAACCTTGAGTGAGGGAGATGATGAGACGATCACTACTACTGCTACTGGTGCTGTTGGGCCTAGCCAGTACCCTACCATTCTTTACCGTACCGCCGATAGTCACGGCAGCACCGGCTGCGCCAGCCCAGAGCAACAATCCGCAGCCGCCAGTCTGGATGTATATCGGCTCGATTGGGCTGAGTGCCCCAGTGGTCAGTGTGGGCACGGATGCAAATGGCTACCCGATTGTGCCCGATCATGATATTGGCTGGTTCAATCAGAGTGCCATGCCGGGCATGGGCGAGAATGTCGTATTCTG
>PHFO01000202.1 GCA_002861535.1 Cyanobacteria bacterium M5B4
ACTTTTTCGTCACTTTCTTTGAAGTGCTCAACGATCGTCCCCCCAGGGAAATCGACAAACCCCAAATAGAAGTAGAGCCTGGTGTTTACAGTGGGGACTACCTCAGTGGCGCTCTCCTGGGTACACGCAAAGCCCTGTTCGAGAACAAGCGGGACTCGATCACCATCACGATCGCCGATGTTACTCCTGGGAGTGTGGGTGCCCTCATTGCCCTCTACGAAAGGGCGGTAGGATTTTATGCCAGTCTGGTCAACATCAATGCCTATGATCAACCGGGGGTAGAAGCGGGCAAGAAAGCCGCCAACTATGTCCTGCAATTGCAAACGCGCATCTTAGACCTCCTGAATCAGGAAAACCGCCCGATGGGACTAGAAGAATTATCCCAAAAAACGGCAGGGGATATTGAAACTATCTATCAAATCGTCCGCCATCTTGATGCTAACTTTCGCATTAACCTGGAGGGCAATACGGGCAAACCCGATACTCTGTTAATTTCGCCGCTCCAGGAAAGCTAAAACAAGGTAGGATGACAAAGGTTGAAGCGGTAAATACCTATGATGCGTGTCCTTGCTCTGGTTCCAGGTGGTATTGGTGACCAATTGTTGTTTTTCCCTACCCTGCAAAGCCTGAAGGCAATATACCCCTCCGCCAGCCTGGATGTGGTGGCAGAACCCCGATCGGTGGCTGCCTATCGCTTGACTACTCTCGTCGATCGGGTTTGGTCCTTTGACTTCAAAGACCGCAATAGTTTGGCGGATTGGGGCAATCTCCTGGGGAACCTACGGGAACAGGAATACAGCGCCGTCATCTCCTTGGGGCAGTCCTGGGGTGTGGGCTTTTTCCTGTGGTTGACGGGTATTCCGCGGCGGGTGGGCTACCAGGGCAAAGGCAATATCTGGCTGACCGATGTCGTCCCCCTCAAAACCGAGCAGTATGCCGCGGCGATGTACCATGACCTCCTGACGGGGTTGGGCATAGGGCAGCAGTGTCCCCCCATTAAAATCCAAGTGCCTAAAGCTGACCTCGACTGGGCAGAAGCGGAACAAATTCGTTTGGGCATCAAGGACAGCGGTTACATTTTGCTCCATGGCGGCTCCAGTGAATTGGCGTTGCTCAAGGGCATCAATAAAATCTATCCTCCGGAAAAATGGGCAGAGGTTATCAAAGCTGTGCAGAATCGTGTGCCTCTACCGATCGTGGTGTTGCAGGGACCGGAAGACCGAGAACTTGTCAGCAAGTTGCAGAGTTTAGCTGAGGTTAAGGTGACCAGCCCCAGCGATTTGGGCAAGACGGCGGGGATGATTGCAGCGGCTAATTTATTTCTATGTACTGACAGTGCCCCGATGCACCTGGGGGTAGCGGTAGGAACAGCGATCGTGGCTTTGTTTGGTCCTACGGAGAGTAAGAAATTGTTGCCCCAAAATGACAAGTTTAAAGCGGTACAATCTCCTACCAAATCGATCGGGGATATAGACCCCCAAGCGGTGATTGATAGCATTTTAGGTAAATAGATTGATGACGGAATGTATTGTGGTGGGAGCAGGACCGGCAGGCGGATCGGCGGCTTACCATCTGGCAAAACGGGGCAGGGAAGTTTTAGTTTTAGAAAAAGAATCTCTACCTCGCTATAAGCTGCGGGGGAGGTGTTTCCCCGATCGTGCAAAATTGGTTTGATTTTGACTTTAGCCCGGCGATTTCCACTAAAATCAGCCAAATTCATTACACCTGGCAGATGGCAGATAGTTTTATTGCCCCTTTGAATACCTCTGAGGCGGTATGGATGGTGCGGCGGGAAATTTTCGACCATTTTTTGATCCAACAGGCGCAGAGGCGGGGGGCACAGCTACAAACTGAAACTACCGTAACAGGGCTGGTCTGGGAAAACGATCGGTGGATCGTTTACACCGATCGGGGGGAATTTAGCGCTTTGTATGTAATTGGGGCAGACGGAGCCAAGGGCACGATGGCAAAAATGCTGGGCTTCAAAGACCGCAAACGCCGACTAGGGGCAGCTCTGGAAGTAGAAGCCCTGCTTGCGGAACCCGATCGGGTAGCGGCACACTTTGACTTTGGCTCTGTGACCAACGGCTATCTGTGGAATTTCCCCAAACATGACGGCTATTCTATTGGGGCGGGCACCTTCCGCGGCACTGACGAAAAGCAAAATCTCAAAGAAATTGCCGAAGCCTATGCCTATAATTTCGGTGTAGATATTAGCAAAATCAAGAAATATGGTCATCCCCTGTGTTTGTGGGACGGGCACCAAAAGCTCCACACCCAGAACGCCCTCCTGGCGGGGGAAGCCGCCTGTGTCGTCGATCCCTTCACCGCTGAGGGGATTCGTCCCGCCCTGTTGACGGGGATGTTGGCAGCGGAAGCGATCGATCGGGCTTTAGCTGGGGATCAAAACGCTCTCAGTAATTACAGCAAGCGCGTCCAGGAGGAATGGGGCGAGGATATGTCTTGGGCACAGAAAATTGCGGCAGTATTCTACCGTATTCCTGGCATCGCCTATCGGATTGGGGTCAAGCGCCCAGCAGCAACAAGGAGGATGGGGCAGATTCTCTGTGGCGACAATCGGTATCGGGATGTGGCAGGGGCAGCTATTAAACAGTTAACAGCAGGATTGATGGGCAATTAGTGCCGGACTTACGATAGATACGCTCCCTGAATGGGGGTGGATCAATTTTTCTTGT
>PHFO01000203.1 GCA_002861535.1 Cyanobacteria bacterium M5B4
GCCACTCACGCCATCCGCGCCACTCACGCCATCCGCGCCACTCACGCCATCCGCGCCACTCGCGCCATCCGCGCCAGCTGCGTCGGCTACCTGCGCCGCTGGCAGCACATCCGGCTTGGCTGGGCTAGGATGGGCAGGAGACCCGCCCTGCGCCGCGCCGCTCGACCGGTAGCTGGCGGCATCGCTGCCATAGCTGCCCTCGCTGCGCCAGCGATCCAGCACAGCCTTCAGCAAACGGATCGGCGGGGCATCGTGGGTCAATGCCAGCGCAAGGATTGCCCGCCCAACCCAATACGCGCCACAACCGCCAGTGGTGGCATCGTGTTCGGCGGCAAACGCATCCAGTAGGCGTAAGTCTATGTTGCGCGGCGTTGGGTGCAAATCGCGCCACAACGTATGCGGATCAGCGGGCAACGGATAGGCATCGCTGGGCACGGGCAAGAAATGTAAATTTGACACAGGCGCGGGACTCTCTCGTTCTCTCTCTTGTTCTCTCTGAATCTGGTGCAACATTGCGCCATGGGCTGGCTCTTGATTGCGCCATGCGGCATGGTGCAACGCTACGCCATCATGGTGCAACGTTGCGCCATGCATTGCGCCATGCGCGGCAGGGACGACGGCAGCACACGCTGCATGGGCTGCGGGTGGTGCGGGTGGTGCGGAGCCTTGCTCGCCACTGGCGGCAGCGAGCGCGGCGTGGTCAATCGCAAAGATGGGGCGCGGCTGGGGGAAGTTGCCCACGCGCTGGGAGCCGACAATCTGGAGTAAGCCGAGCTGCACGAGCCGTTCGAGGATGCCGGGCAGCAGTGCGCCGGTGCGCGGGCAGCGGCGGGCACTCAGGGCCCGGCGGCTCACGCCTGCGGCAGCAGCCAGTTCGCGGCTGCCGATGCTGGTGCGCCCGCTTTGCAACAGGCGATCTATGGCCCGCCACACGGCCACTTCGGCGGGCGTGCGGCAGCGGGCATCTACGATGGCGGGGGTGCGCTGGATTGGTATGGCGGCACTCTGCGGCTGGTGGGCAAATGACATCATCGGGCAAGCTCCACATTCCTAGCCCCGTTGGGGCACCGTCGTTGTTGTTGTGCGCCACGCATTGGCGGAGATGGC
Source organism: Cyanobacteria bacterium M5B4 (assembly GCA_002861535.1). Classification (GTDB taxonomy): domain Bacteria; phylum Cyanobacteriota; class Cyanobacteriia; order Pseudanabaenales; family Pseudanabaenaceae; genus M5B4. The sequence continues at coordinate 1,108 of PHFO01000203.1, forward strand.
AGCAACACCGCTGTGGGGGTGGGCTGGGGTGCGGTGTGGCGGGCAGGCACGGATGGCACAGTAGCTCCTTTGTTCTGTATTCTGGACTCTCTATCATACCAGATGCATGCAAGCCGACCCATGCGGCGATTCGCGCATCCCCGTGCGCTATGTGATGCAGATCAGCAAGATGACAAAATGATGACACATGTGCGCTACGGTTGATCTGTATCATAGCGGGTATTCCCGCCACCGACAAGATCATGAGAGTGCCAGTATTGGCAGAAACTTCCGCCAATCCATGTGGATAACCCGCCACCATGTGGCGGAAATGGCGGGAATGACGTGACGATATGGCGTAGGACTGAGATCAGGCGGGTATGAGTGAGGGGGCGGGCGGCGCGAGGGGGCAGGGGGCAGGTGACAGGTGTCGGGTGTCAGGGGTCAGGGGTCAGAGGGCTGGGGGCTAGCCGCCGCTGCGGAGGCGGTAGCGCAGCGAGCGCGAGCCGCCCACCGTCTCGATCAGGCCCTCATCTACCATGCCCTTGAGGTCGCGCTGCACCGAACGTTCGGCGCGTTGCGGGAAGAGGGCCCGCAGCTCACGTGGGCTGGCTTCGCCGTGCGTCCGCAGGAAATTGAGGATGACCCGCTGCGGCTCGTTCAAGCCCAGATCGTCGCCGTTGAGGTAGGCATCCATTGCACGCCCAAACACCGTGACAATGAAGGATGCACCGGTATCGTGGAAGCGTGGCGGCGGCAGCTCCTCACGCTTGAGCACCGCGACGACGGTGTCCAAGCCTTGCCCAAAGGCTTCGACATAACCGGCTTCGTAGAGGATGGACTGGATCACAGGGTTGCGCGACACCTGCTCGGCGAGGATGTTATCTACGGTACGCCCGGCGGCAACCCGCCCGGACTGACCCACTCGATGCGGTCGCGGAAGATTTGCACTCGTGCAGCCGACAGGAAGTTGGCGTAGTCGCGGTGGGCCAGCATATTGACGCACAGCTCGCGGATCACGGCGCGCGGGTATTCGTGAACTTCGACGCGCTGGAAGCCGCTATCGCTGAGGGTCATGCCGTGGTGGGTGTGTTCCCAGAGGTATTCTTCGACGCGCCCCAGCTGATCGAAGAGCGTGCCGCCGATGTCTTTGCGGAGATCAAGCACGTCGGTGGAGATTGGCTCTAGCCCGCGGTAGTGCCCGATGTCTATCACGGCACGCGGGAAGACGGCTTGGGGGTCGCGGGCAAAGCACATCATGCCGCCCAGCGTGACGTAGGGTGTATCGCCGACGTGCACGAGGCAATGTTTGTGCATCAGATAGGCGAGCGGGTCGGTGGGGCCGCGGTAGCGGCCGCGCTCGACAGCTTGGACGATGTGCTGCTCGACGCGCTGCATATCGAGGACATCGGGCGTAGTCGAGCGCACCGGCAGGCTGTCTGGGCTGCGGTGGATCGGCGGATCAATAAAGGTGAGTTGTTCGATATGCGCTGGATGCGTTTCGTGCATGGTGCTGCTTCCCCAAAGGCTAGATTGTAGGTATTGTAGCACAGGTAGGTGGCAGGTGGCAGGTATCAGGGGGCAGGAAGGCAAACCACGAAGGACG
>PHFO01000204.1 GCA_002861535.1 Cyanobacteria bacterium M5B4
CTAAATCGGCAATTTCTGCCGGATCAAGGTAATGGAGGTTAATACCATCTCCCGTGTCAGAGCCATAACTCTCTGCCAAGTCGGACAAAACGTAGGCAACCCTGACTATAGCCGGCTCCTGGCGCAACTGCTGTAGTTTGTAAAGTTTGCGTAGCCGTTGCATCGATCGTTGTAAAAAGCGATGGTGCAGTTGGGCATCCTTAAATAGGAGTTGAATAAACCTCTGGGCGGGGATTTCCAGCAAAGTTACGGCACTGAGGGCAACTATTTCCGTATCCCTGAGACATTCATCTAAAATTGCCATCTCGCCAAAAAAGTCTCCCTGACCCAGGACTGCTAAAACCGCTGTTTTTTCTTCGTTGTGTTCTTGAAACTTGACCCAGCCGGAAATAATAAAGTAAACGGCATTGCCCCATTCCTCAGCCCTTAAAATGACCTTGCCTGCCGGAAATTGCTGCTCTGTTGCTACGGAGAGGAGCCACTCGATCGTTTCTGGTTCGGCAGTTTCAGCCAGGGGAAATATCTCACCAAAGGTGTCTGCTTCCATGATGGCAATTAGGGTTTAGATTGAGTATAGGACATTTTCCGCCAGTTTCCCTTGCTTAGCTGCTTTAGCAATCGTTGCAGTTCCCTGGGCGGACAGGTTATCACATTACCATAACGCCAGTCCTGATAGATGTTAGTGATCTGCCACACAATCTGGGCAATGGACTGGGGTAATTGATTACTGACTAGCTGGGCATATTCCTGGGGGGTGGCAGCGGCGGGCTTATGCACCCCCAGGTGACGAATCATCAACTGATAGCTCCGCTCTAGGGGATGGAGGCGGAATAACTTCAACCGATCGAGCCACCAAATTAAGAATTGCCATAGTCCCCACCCCGCCAGTGCCACCAATACCACAATCAAAATACCGATAAACAGCCCGATCCAGCCCAGACTTATCAGCAATCCCACTAAAGAAGTTAAAAATTTGCCAATTTGGCTCAAAATCACGCCAAAGAAGCCCGCGATCGGGGAGGGGACAAAACCCGCCACCCACTGCCAAAATCTTCTCAGGGCATTAAAGGTCTGGTCTTCTTCGATCGAGGGAGGCAGCAGGGGCAGCCCCGGCACTGGGTTAAAGGCGAGCCAGCCATAGCCCGGGAAAAATACTTCCCCTAAGGACATGGCATCACTGTTCATCACTTCGTAGTAGCCGGTAAAGGGGTTAAACCTACCAGGGGCAAAGCCTACAGTGTAGCGGGCCGGTACTCCCAAGGCGCGCATCATCAACACAAAGGTGGAGACAAATTGGGTGGGGCTACCTTCCTTTTGGGCGAGAAATTCCTTGACTAAATCCCCGCTGAGGGGGGGACGATCGGGGCTACTGAGGCGGTAGTTCTGCTTCAGGTGCTGGGCAAGATAGAGGGCGGCATCGTAGGCGTTATCGATATTTAGGGGTTCGCCGTTGACGATGTTGGTGGCATTGGTGAGCAACTCTACGGCGAGGGGTTTAATTTGCCCCAGTAATTCCGGTGGCACATCTAAGTGAAATTGCCCGATCGATTGGGGGTAGTTCACCTTCACCTTTTGTAATTTTTCCTGCTCCCGCTTCGCCACACTAGAAACTACGGTGTAGGTGGTATCCCGCGGTAAAATCCCAGGGGCACGAAAGTTGCCTTCGGGTCGTATTCCAATTCATTGCTGGGGAAATAGAACTCAGTAGGAGTAGCGGCGGCAGGGATGATGTTTGGGAAGTTGTTGGTAGTGATGGTGTAGGTCTGGATTACTTGCCTACTGCGTACAGGCAGGACTAAATTACTTAGGGTTACCGGCACTTCAAATTTATAGTTGAGGGGATCGCGCTTAATTGTTTGGATGTCTTCTTCTTCACTGCGGGAAATTTTCCAGCCCTTGCCCGTATACCGATCGTAGGCGAGGACGCGCCAAAATAACTCCGCCTGGGAACGCACCCGCATTACCAATTCTGGCTCTAGGGAAACCGATCGGGTGGCATCAAATTCCTCAGCAAAGAGGGGGGGCAGTCCCGTATTCCCCCTACCACGCGCCCCGGAACCGCCGTTTAGGATACTGCCACTACCGCCGCCTTCGCTAACCCCGTCCTGACTTTCTGGGGCATTGGGCTGGATGATTCTGCCAGGGGGAGCCTGCCGTTGCACAATGTCGCTACTAACAGGAAAAGTGCGTACCTGATAGCCCTGGAAGCGGGGCAACAAAAAGAAGACCATCAAACCCACGATCATCACTAAGCCCAGCAGGGTCACGATCGAGCCTGGCGTTACCCCCAACCGGTGGATTTTCCAGCTATTGTTTATCACCCCCAAACGCGATCGCAAATCTAATACCAAAATGGGGATCACTAGCGCCACAAAAGCCACAATCCACAAACCAAACACCATCGTCTGGCTGAGGGTGGCAGCCACTCCCATCAGAATAAACCCGATCACGATCGAGTAGCCCAAATCCTTGCGGCGGGGCAGATCAAAGCTATGTAATACCTGTAGTTGAATTAAAAGACGGCTGAGTAAAATCCTCGTTTCATCGTTGGCATTGACTAAATCCCCTAAAAAGCTAAACAGAGCAGCCAGCATTCCCAGGGCGATGAAAATTTTCACGGGGATATTGCGTTGTTTGCGGCTATACCAGCCCC
>PHFO01000205.1 GCA_002861535.1 Cyanobacteria bacterium M5B4
CTACAATCTGCTCCGAGTTATTGCTACCCGTTACCTGACTTCCTGCACCAAGAGTTCTGACAGTAACAGTATTCGAACTGGTGGGACCTGCCAGGTTAAGTCCTACTAAAACAGGATCGTGATCGGAAGTACGGAACGGATTGTCGGAGTTAAAGAAGTCCGGTGTATTGCCCCCGGCCCCGTTCTTGAACTCTAGGTTGTAGTCCAGAAAGCGTGGTTCATCGGCATTGATCGCCCATTCTTTTGCTCCTGTTACTTGAGACTGCAAGGAAGATGTTGCCAAGGCGTGGTCTAAACGTCCAGATTGCCCTTGGAAGACGAAGGAGTAGGAGATGTTATCTCCGTCAAATAGGTCAATCAGATCGACAAAGCCGTTGGCTCGGAATAGATCGACGGGGTCTTCTTCCCCATAGGCATTGAGGTCGCCCAGAACTAACACATCGGGGTCACCGCTGGTGGGAATCACTACATTGTTGATGAAGTTAACCACTGCCTGGGCTTGTTGACGGCGCTGGAAGTTGAACTGTCCTTGCCCATCCCCTTGGTCTGCGTTGACTCCTGTACCAGTTCCTCCCTTAGATTTGAAGTGATTGATGATAGGCGTAAAGACAGCACCATTACTGTTGACTTGGAAGGTCTGGGCTACGGGGGCACGACCGGATTGGAAGAAGGAAGGATCGTTAGTGGTTAGACTAGCTCCGATCGGAGTCACTACACTGGGCTTGTAGATAAAGCCGACCTTGATGGCATCATCCCCACCAGCAACAGTCGTATAGCCTGCAGGATCGGTAATAAATGTGTAAACATTGCCGCCCAACTTCGTGTTGACCGCATTGACTAGATCAGCGATCGCTGTGGTGCCGTTGTTTTCTAACTCAATCAATCCCAAAATATCGGCGTTGAGTTGGGAGATGGTAGTTGCTGTCTTGTCACGCTGGCGATTAAACTCAGTGATATTGTTGGCACCACGGGGATCGAGGTTGTTGTTAGGTCCAGTCTTATTAGTACCGTCGTTGAGGGTAGTAAAGTAGTTGAGCAAGTTGAAACTTCCTACCTTTAGATTGGCAGCACCCACATTGGGAGGAGTGGTAGGACGGGGATTGGTGTCAGTAAAAGTAACCGTACCCGTAGGCTGGACGCGATAGGTACCAAAGCGCTGATCTAGTACCCCCGTTAAACCGGTCACTGTATCCCCTACCCGGCGGGTATTTTGACTGTTGAGGAAAGGTACCGTAGCAACATTTTGTCCACTCAAGCCATCGTCCAGGATGATTGCTCGGCGGTTATTCAAGTCTTGTTGGGCTGTCACTGCCGCCACATTGCTGTTGCCCGTGAAGTTAGTACCCGATCGGGGGTTGTCGTTGGGGTCAATGAACTCTGTGGGCTGGAAGCGTCTGCCATCTGCTGATAACTGCAATTCCCCGAAGCGCGCTAAGTTGAAGTTTTCTGTTACCGTCAAAGTTTGGGGGAACGTTACCCGCATCCCTTCAAACCGCTCTAGGTCGTTGATGTTAGTCACTGGCAGGGTAACAGTTGCAGGGGTAGGTAGGGGATTGCCAGTGCTGATAACAGTAACATTGCTGACAGAGCTAAGTTGAGTAATTGTATTGGGGGCTGTGCCAAATTCTGCTACCGTACCGGTTACCCGCACTTTGTCACCCACGTTCACAGGGATGGAAGAAAATACTTGAATACCTTCCGAAGTGAGGGGATCGGTGTCGGCATCGCTGTCTTCTTCTTGTCACGAAGAAGCCGCCGATCTGCCCTGTGCCTTGGTAGTCGCCTACCACAATGCCCTCGATCGTGACTGTTTGACCTACTAGGGGACTAGTTAAACCGGTACCTTGCACCTCGGAAATACGATTTATACCGACTTGCAAAATCTGTACGGTCTTGCTCACCTCATTAGCTACCACTACAAGGGGTCTACCGTTGGGACTATCAGCAGCGGGGATAAATGTTAAGCCTTCAGGTCCAGAATTGGTAGCATTTGTTGTGGGACTAACACTAAAGTCGCGGTTGTTGAAATACTGCACAAACTGGGGGCTAGTGGGATTGCTGACATCGTAAACCACTACACCGCCGATGCGCTCTAAGCCAATGAAGGCATAGGTTTTACCATCGATCGTAGCGGTGACTACCCCTTCTGGCTCTGGTCCTTTGTTGTCACTGCGATTGTCTAAATTATTGTTATTATTGCTGGCATTGAAGTTGCTAGGAAAAGCCGCCGCGGTGATTCGTTCTAGCTGATCGCCGCTGTCGTATACCAGATTACCGTTGGCATCCCAAATGGAAAACGATCGGGCACCAAAGACATTCAGTTTCTCAATTAAACCATCTCCATCTGTATCTCCAGAGGCGTTACTAAAGTCAATTCTGCCTAAGTTTTGAGCCAGACGAAGTTGCCCTAAAGTTTGACCTCCTGAGTTGGGGACGACAGTAGCATCAGTGTCAGCTACATTGTTGTTGTCCAAATCAAGTAACCCGCTATCAATCAGGCTTCCCAGCTTAGTTTCTTCATTGAAAATACTGCCTTCCGATTTGCCAGTAATAATGCCGGTAGCGGTAGGGCGTACCCGCGAATC
>PHFO01000206.1 GCA_002861535.1 Cyanobacteria bacterium M5B4
GAGATTAACCCTAACTTAGCAGAAGCCTATAGTAACTTATCCCTGCTATTAAAGGAAAAAGGGGAATTAGATGAAGCGATCGAATTATGCTACAAAGCACTAGAAATTAACCCCAATAATCTCAATGCTCTAAATAATTTAGGAAATGCTTTGCAGGATAAGAACGAATTAGAAACAGCAATTGATGTCTATCAAAAATTACTCCAAGAGCAACCGGATAATGCCAAAGCTCTTAGCAACTTAGCTAATGCACTACAGAAACAGGATGCGTTAGAACAAGCGATCGAGTCCTACAAAAGAGCCTTAGAAGTACAACCAAATTATGCTTTAGCGTACAACAATTTAGGCAATGCCTACCTCAGAAAAGGAGATGTCGATCAAGCCATAGAGAATTATCAAAAAGCGATCGATAATGATCCTGACTATCCAGAAGCCAGATTTCATATCGGTATGGCTTACCTGTTGAAGGGGGAGTTAGAAGTTGGATTTGCTAACTATGAATACCGTTGGCAGATGAAAGAATTTATCGAAAAAAATGGTAAACCTCAATTTGATGAACCAAAATGGGAAGGACAACAATTAAACGGAGAAACTGTATTAGTTGTTAACGAACAGGGCATCGGCGATCGGATTCAATTTATTCGCTACGCTAGTTTGATTAAAGCCCGTGGCGGTAGGGTTTTATACGAATGCCCTAAGATATTTTATCGACTATTTGCTACTTTCAAAGACATTGACTTCTTGATTCCTGAAGGCAGCCCCCGCCCAAAATTTGACTACTATATTCACATCCAGTCTATTCCCGCTGTTGTAAACACTAATCTAACAAATATACCTGCTCAAATTCCTTACCTGTTTACACCGATCGATAACAGCCAAAGTATTATTGATATAACCGATAGTATTGATAAAAAACATATTAAAGTCGGCTTAGTTTGGGCAAGTAGTCTCACTCATAAAACATCCCCCAGACGTTCCGTGCCTTTATCTCTACTACAAGAATTGTTAGATATTGAAAATGTGCAATTCTTTAGTTTGCAGAAGGAAATGAAAGACGAAGATAAAGAACTCTTGCATACATTAAAGATAATTGACCTCAAAGATGAACTAAATGACTTTGCTGACACGGCAACAGCGATCGATCGTTTGGATTTAGTCATCTCTGTTGATACGGCAGTAGCCCATTTAGCTGGTGCTATGGGCAAGCCGGTGTGGATTATGCTGCCTTTTATGCCCGATTGGCGTTGGATGCTCCACCAGGATTATTCGCCTTGGTATCCTACAGCTAGACTTTTTCGTCAATCACAATCGAAAAATTGGCAAACTGTCCTGCAATCGATAAAAGAGTCTCTTTCTTCTTTCGTCCCGACAGAAGTAGTTTTATCAACACAGTTAAAACGATCGAATAATGAAATCAAACAGATAGTAGAAATACTACAGAGAAAACATGAAGGATTAAAAATAGCACAAAAATCAATTTCTGCCTATCAATCTGCCAACTATCAGGAAGCTTTAGATTATGGCAAACAAGCATTAGAAATTGAACCAGAACATCCAGAAGTGTTAAACATGATGGGAGTTTCATCCTATAAAATCGGTGATATTGAGAAAGGAATTGAATACCTTAAACGAGCAGTAAAATTAGCACCAAAACACAAGGATATACACGCCAACTTAGGCTTGATTCTCGATCGGGCTAATCGCATTCCTGAAGCTGTAGAACACCTAAAGCAGGCAGTTTTACTCAATCCTACTCCCGAAGTGCATAACAATTTAGGGAATGCCTATCAGAAATTAGGAGATAACGCTAATGCGATCGAGCAATACAAATTAGCAATTAGTTATGGCAAGAAAGACCCGAAACACTATTTTAATTTAGGTAATGCTCTCAAAGCCATTAATGAATTAGATCAAGCTCTAAACTATTTCCATCAGGCAATAGAAATTAAGCCCGACTATGCCCGTGCCTACGATGGTATTGGTTTAGTATATTCTGCCCAGGGAAAACTAGAGGAGGCAATTCCCAACTACCAAAAAGCGATCGAGTTTGACCCTAATAATAGTTTGTATCATCTACACTTAGGCAATGCCTACGCCCGCAAGAAAGAATATGAACCTGCTCAAAAAGAATTGAACCGTGCCCTAGAATTAAATAGTAATTGTGTAGAAGCACTGCGGAGTTTAGCAGGTATTGCCATAGAGCACAAGCAAGGCGAAACTGCTGTCCAAATTCTGACCAGAGCCTTAGAATTAACACCCTACTGTCCTGATACAAGGGTCAACTTAGCAGTCGCTTTAATTCAATTGGAAAGATTTACAGAAGCAGAAAAATTTTTACAGGAAGCACTACAAATTAAGCCTAACTATGCCGAAGCCTACATCAATTTAGGAGTAATAGCTAATAAAAAAGAAGACTTTGAAACTGCCTGTAGACACTTTCAACAAGCAATAGAAATTAAGCCAGATGTTATTGGTGCTTACTTAAATTACGGCTTGGCACTGGCAATGCAGGAAAAACTAGAGGCAGCAATAGAGGCTTTCCGATCGGTTTTGAACTATGAGCCAAATCATCCTGATGCCCAC
>PHFO01000207.1 GCA_002861535.1 Cyanobacteria bacterium M5B4
TTTTTGGGAGAGGGTTGGGGTGAGGGTTTAACGGGTTCTCACTTTTTTAGCTAAATTCCTCATCCCGAACTCAGGCTAAAATAAGCTCAACTTTGGAAAACTTACCATGACTACCCATTTTATTGAACTAGAGATTCCCTTAGAGTTGCCCCTGACTGTCGCCCAAATCGAGGCAGAACTAGCCACTAAAGGCGAACCTCTACGGTGGGCAATTACCCAAATCGATCGGGAGCAAAAAACAGCGGTGATTGAAGCGGTAGTGACTAAGACTGAATCTTAAGCGTTAGGTATTTCTACTTCTCTCAGAAACTGAGCACTCTTTTCTGGCAGAGAGGTATTGATATACATTCCCGTTCCTAGCTCAAAGCCGGCGGTGCGGTTGACCCTGGGCACAATAGAGATGTACCAGTGATTGTATTCCGTGTCTCGTTCGCCCCTGGGACTCGATCGCAAAATGAAGTTATAGTCTGGGTTGCCCAGTCCCCAATAGAGTTTGGCTAGTATTTGTTGCAAGATCAAAGCCAAATCTTCTAGTTCTTCTGGTTGGATGTAGCTAAAACAACTAAAATGACGCTTAGGAAAAATCCAAATATGAAAGGGAGAAAGGGCAGCATAGGGAATAAAAGCAACAAAATGCTCCGTATTCATAATCAGTCTTTCTTCTTTTTCTAGTTCATCTTCCAGGGTGGCACAAAAGATACATTTGCCATTATCATCAAAATAACGAATGGCAGTATCAATTCGCATCCGAAAATGAAAGGGCACGATCGGTAAACCTGCCAGCTGGGAATGGGGATGAGCCAGAGAAGTGCCCGCCTTGAGACCATGATTTTTGAAGATAACGATCGTTTCAATGCGTTTGTCAGTCAAAATTTGTTTATATCTTTCTAAATAGGCAGTTAAAATCACTTCTACTTCTGTTAAGGAGAATAAAGCAAAATGTCGATCGTGGTGGGGATGTTCAATAATTACCTCATGGTAACCAAACCCCGTCACATTGTGATAAATACCAGTCCCCGATCGTATGCGGTCACCTGTGGGCACAAGGGCAGGAAATTTGTTGCGCACTACCCGCACCTGCCAATCTTTTTCACCTATCCTCAAAGTCTCGATCGTGTTATCCAGTCTTTCATTACCGATGCAAAAGGGACAATCCTCTCGATAAACAGGTAAAGGCACAATCCCCTGGCGATCGATAAATTCATGGGGACGTTGCGCTCTTTCCGGGGCAAAAATCACCCAATCCTTTGTAATCATGTTTTGGCGAATCTCTGACATATGCCTATCCAAATAACAGGATTTTAAGGCACAACAGGAATTGATTAAAGGTTTCTCAGACCCTGCAAAAATGGCAGAAGGGACAAGAAGTTAGGAGACGGGGTAAATTTTGCCAGGATTTACGTTGCTTTTTCTGAAACCCTCACCCTAAACCTCTCTAAAAAGGGAGAGGGGAATTTTTCCTTAGCGTAATAAATTAAACCCCTCCGCAACGCCGTCTTACCGCAGTTTTTGATCCTGGTAAACCAGGTGGGCGCTTTCACTCTAACTTAAAGTTTCCAACTATTTGCTATTGGTATACTGCCGCTAGATTAAGATAGTTCCCTTAAAAAACTGTCATAGATCAAAAAACATTTTAGGTAGTCACCAACGCCACAGAGAGGCTCGTATAATATAAGGGTTCTTTTAGTCTGGGTCAAGCATTTTCCCACCTAAGACTGACTCCTTCCCAGTTGACTACATTCCACCAGGCTTTGAGGTAGTCAAGACGGCGATTTTGATAGTTGAGATAGTAGGCGTGTTCCCACACATCGTTACCTAGAATGGGGAACTTGCCCGCCATCAGGGGGCTATCTTGGTTGGGCGTAGTCATAATTGCTAAATCGTTTTGGTCTTTCACAAGCCATACCCAGCCGCTGCCAAACAGAGTGACTCCTGCCTGCTCAAAGGCGTTTTGGAATTGGGCAAAGGAGCCAAACTTAGCGTCAATTGCCTTAGCGATCGCTCCTGTCGGCGCACCACCACCCTGGGGGGACATGATTTGCCAAAAGAGAGTGTGATTCAAATGCCCGCCGCCGTTGTTTCTGATACTGGTACGAATGGCAGCTGGTACTTGGTCAAGGTTTTGGATCAGTTCGACTAGACACTTTCTTTGCAATTCGGGATAGTTTGCCAGCGCTTTGTTCAGATTATTGACATAGGCAGCGTGGTGCCGATCGTGGTGGAAGCGCATAGTCTGGGCATCGATGTAGGGTTCTAAAGCATCGTAGGCGTAGGGCAGGGGGGGAACCTCATAGATGGGAGTTGTGGCTTGAGCCGTGGCAGGGAAAACCATCAAGGCAGGAACCGCAGTCAGGAGAAAAGTGCGCCGATTCATAACTTTAGCTGAAACTCTAACTCGATTATAGATTTCCTGGGGTAGGACAATCTAAAAATTCCTGGGAGAACATCAAGTAAATCAGGATTTACGTTGCTTTTTCTGAAACCTTCACCCTCTCCAAAAAGGGAGAGGGACTAGAAAAATTGATCTACTGTCCTCTCCCCGCGGTGGGATTGAGGGGAATTTTTCCTTA
>PHFO01000208.1 GCA_002861535.1 Cyanobacteria bacterium M5B4
AAAATGATTATGAAAATCGGGATAATTACAGGCAATTGTTTCGCCTTCGATCAAGTTTTCGGCTTCGAGGGTTTGCCCGTCGGTCGCCAAGATAAACTTGACCTTGTGCCTGGTGGTGGCAGGACTTTGCTGCAGGGCTGTGAGGGTTTCTTGCACCTTACCCACCTCACAAACCTTGATATGAATGTTGTCCCGCTGGAGGATGCCACCCATGTCGGAGTGATTAGTAGAGTCTTTGCCTGTTTTTTTTAGGCGGGCGATCGTGGTGGCTTTGTTGCCAAAGGCTTCAAGAAAGGCAAAAGGAAACTCCTCTGCATCAAAAGGTGCTTCCGCCAGTTTAGAGACGGCTTCTTCAATTTCGACTGCATTCATACTGTAGCTATTGCTGGCTCAAGGGTTCCGATTATTGCCTCTTAATGTACTTCTGAAATTTTACCCTGATTGTTTGATTATGGAGGATGCGATGATCTCGATGGTCTCCGTCCGGAATTTGCTCATCGCGCAATGTCTTTTAGGAAAATCGCAGTACAGCAATCTTAAATTCTGAATGATGCTCTCAAAATGCTGTCCCAACCCAAGACTAAAGGGAGATAACGGTTTAGTTGAGCGGTAACAGATAAACTAGAGATCAACGCAAAATATCTATCGACTATCCTCTCCAACACAGTGTTAGATAGATTGTCCTGAGCGATCAATTTTCACATTAAGCCCATTTTCGTCTCTCCAGAAGCAATAACTTGGAATAGCGTTCAATGAGCTTTGAGATGATGCAAATGGATCTCTTATGGTTTCAGTTTGACCTACCCTACTTACTGTAGAGCGGTTAAAGATATTTTTCTGAAACCAATTCATTTCATCAACGCATTGTCTCGCATGATTTTGTAGTTCAGTAATTGAGGGAAATCCAGAAATAATTGCCTTATGCTCCTCAACACGACCTTGCATTTTCTCAAGATGTCGATCAACATAATTTGGATTTTCCATAAGAGAATAAAACAGATGAGCCTCTTGGATTCTAGATTGTGCTGATATTAAACCGCTCAGAAGTTGCATATCATGAATTGTCGTAGATCCCTCTTCTTGCAACAATGTAGCCGACTGCTCCGCGCCCTGCGTTCCCCGTGTGTGTTGAATCACTCTGGCTCGCTCTGAAAAGTACTCAACAATAAGCTTATTTCTTTCAAGGACTGAACCAATTTCTTGTTCCACGATCGCTAATCGTGTCATTGCTGGTTGAGTAAAAAACCCTGTATGGAAGTACTCATCAAGTAAATCATCTAGAGTTTTAATAGCCTGAAATACCCTACCCAAAGTCTCAGCTTCTTGACGGAAAGCAAGGTTTTCAATCTTTCGTGTCATTACATCTAATCTTCGATTTATACGATGCAGTTGTAATGTTCCAGCAATTCCGTTTAATACTGACCACACAGCTAATGGAGCAATCACTGGAGCCATTGAAGAAGGTGCAAACCTCAGCTGACCTGCAATTTGCCCACTTGAAGTACTAACAACGGTTCCAAGAGACGCACCCCCTGTCTGCATTAATGCGTGTGTACCAACTTTTATGCCTTCAACTAATACTGGAGTACCTACGACTTGAAATACACTGCCCCTAGTTAAGCCTGCCGAGAGTGCTGTTGGCAAAGCTCTACTAATTTGATCCACAACAGAAGCGTTAATATTACCGCGTGGAGACTCTTGGGGACGTTGCCTCCAACGCTCAATAATGTGTTTACTGCAATTACTCCCATAGCCAACCAGAAGAGCTTTTGGCTTGCCATCTTGTCCAACAAGTTCTATGTACCTTGCATCTTCAGCCATGTTGATATCCTTCAGATTAGTTACTTGTCTAAATGATTCCCCCTAAAGAGGTTTAATCTATCTAACGATCGAACTCACCCGCCGTCAATGACTTTGGATGATACTACCAGATTAGCATACGATCGGGTGCAGTCATTTGTTATGTGCTCTTCTTCAGGATTTTGTCATACTCTTCGTGCGTTCCGATCCAAAACCACACTATCCCATCAGTTTCCTGAAATCCGAGTACCCTAAAGTCTTTTCCAACTCTGACTGACCACAGCTCTCCAACTTCCTTAAAGTGTAGCGATGGGTGTCTTGGGTTGTATTTCAAGATTTCATAGTTTTTATCTGCTAAATTCTTGATATCTTCAGGTAGCTGAGCATAAAATATCCAGAACCTAGAAGTAGTAAAGTGATTTATATTTGGCGACACTTTCCTTCTCTAAATTCTTTCTTCGCTTCTGAAATTAGGTGATCTAGCTTTCCTAGTTTCATATCCTCTTCAATTTGTTGATCCCAAATAGCTTCCCGATAATCGTCTAACCAATTAAGAAATTCTCTCAATTCACTTCTTGAAAGGCTCTGTATTGCTTCTTTAATCTCTAGGCTATTCATCAGTAAGAAAACCAAGTTCTAAAACGCTTAGTCTATTCTACCTCTTCTTGCACATAACGACCCCGCTCCCCGGACGCAGATAACCTTTGCATCTCTCCGATAAGTTGACATAGTTCCGGTGCAGCGACTTGTTAGGTAG
>PHFO01000209.1 GCA_002861535.1 Cyanobacteria bacterium M5B4
CGTGATCGGTTGTGCCGCTGTCTGAGTCAGGGTGACAGAGTAGATGAAGCTCGAAGTATTCGTGCCGCTGTTGCCTTCTAGGGCGCTGATAGAACCACTGATTCCCACTCCGATCGCATCATCATCCTGAATGACACCGGTTGCTACCGACTGCCCGATCGAGATATTAGAACCAGTAAGTTGCACTGTGAAGTTCTCGTTACCCTCTGGAATCGTGTCGTTCGATACCGTCACTGTTACCAGCGCCGTGGTTGCACCAGGAGCGATCGTAATGGTAGCGCTAGGAATTGCAGTAAAGTCATTGACTCCAGCAGTTCCGGTTTGAGTCTGGTAGGTGACCACTACTGGCTGTCCGACAGGGCTATCGAGGCTGATGGTGTAGACAAAGCTAGTGGCACTTTCTGGCAAGGTAAGCACCCCAGGCACGATCGTTAGCCCCGCATCATCGTTGATGATTACCCCTGTTCCTTGAGTTTGCTGAGTCAGTGTTGGTTTAACACCCAAGCCACTTGTAGGAGTTCCGACCAAATTGACTAGGAAGTTCTCGTTCGGTTCAGCTAAAGTGTCTCCACTCACTGTTACTGTGATCGGGTTACTAGCTAGGCTGTTAGCGGGAATAACTACAGTGCCGCTGTTGACAACATAATCTTGGGTTGAAGTAGCAGGATTACCCATGCCATCACTGGTACTAAAGCTGACAGTAATGGGTTGCGGCGCAGTCTGGTTAAGAGTGACAGAGTAGATGAAGCTACTGGTATTAGTGCCAGCATTACCTTCTAAGGCTGTAATAGAACCACTCAAACCTACCCCGATCGGGATAAAGTCATTATCTACAATCACACCCGTAGCCTGAGTTTGGGTAGTAAAAGTAACACTTAAACCATTAGCACTTGTCGGTACACCAGTTAAGTTGACAAAGAAGTTTTCATCTAGTTCGGCTACAGTATCACCAGAAGCAGTGATAGTAACAGGCGCACCGATCGTTCCTGCCGGAATGACCACAGTACCTGTATTAGCCAAGAAGTCAGCCCCTGTCATTGCAGAACCATCAGCAGTAGTGAAGCTAACAGTTACGGGCTGTGCTGCTGTTTGGGTCAGGGTAATGGAATAGACAAAACTACTGCTATCGCTACCAGTATTTAGTTCTGTAGCAGAGATTAAACCACTTAGTCCCACACCTACAGGGTCGTTATCTTGAATGATGCCCGTTGCCAAGGTTGCACCCAGGTTGCCATTAGTTGCAGTAAGGCGAATGGTAAAGTCTTCGTTACCTTCTGGGATTGTGTCGTTAGAAACTGTAACTGTAACAGGTAGTATCGACTGACCAGGAGCAAAGGTAACTATGCCACTAGGAATGTCAATAAAGTCTACTCCCGCCATGGCTGTACCAGAGCCAGTCACATAGCTAACAACGATCGGTGTACTTACTGTCTGTGTCAGACTGACAGAATAAACAAAAGCAGTGTTACTTTCTAGTTGAGAGACCGTACTAGGCAATAGATTAACGATCGGGGTGTCATTATCCTGAATTACACCAACTGCTTGAGTAATACCAGCAGGAACACTTGCCCCAATAATTCTGACAATGAAAGTTTCGTCAGGTTCTAATAGGAGGTCATCAACTACAGTAACCGTTACAGGAACTGTCGTTTGTCCTTGGGGGATAACAGTGACTGCTAGAGGATTATTGTTAAAGTCAACTCCCCCGATCGCGGTGCCATTGATCACCTGGTAGGTAACTGTGACATCAGAAGAAGCAGTCTGATTGAGGGCGATCGTGTAAACGAAGGCAGTGTTGCTCTCTAGCTGTGAGACAGTATTGGGAATGATATTAACCCCCGGTTGATCGTTATCGACAATCACTCCTGTAGCTTGGGTTTGGGGGGTAAAGGTGACATTCAAGCCTGTAGCGCTTTGAGGAGTTCCTACGAGATTGACAAAGAAGTTTTCATTACCTTCGATAATGTCATCTCCCAGAGCAGTTACTGTTAATTGAGCACCAATGTTATTGGCAGGAATCACTACTGTTCCGGCGTTAGTGAGGAAGTCATTTCCTCCTATTGCAGAACCATTGGCAGTAGTAAAGCTAACAGTTACAGGCTGTCCTACAGGTTGAGTTAGGGTAATTGAATAGATAAAACTGGAAGTATCTTGTGCTGTTCCGTTTAGTTCAACAGCGGAGATTAAGCCACTCAAGCCTACTCCTACGGGATCATCATCCTGAATGACACCGGTTGCTACCGACTGCCCGATCGGGGCATTAGAAGCGAGTAAGTTCACCGTGAAGTCCTCGTTGCCCTCTGGAATCGTGTCGTTCGATACCGTCACTGTTACCAGCGCCGTGGTTTGACCAGGAGCGATCGTTACCACTGCCGATGGAATGTTAGTAAAGTCTGTTCCTGCAGTTGCTGTTCCTCCTTGAGTTTGATAGGTGACAAGCACAGGATTACTGTTCGTCTGCG
>PHFO01000210.1 GCA_002861535.1 Cyanobacteria bacterium M5B4
GTCACGTGGTGATACTTCTCGCGCTGGCCATAGTTGCGGAGCATCTTGATCCGCTCGGCAATCGCGGCATCCTTCACCACCACCGCCCCGCCATCACCACACGCGCCCAGATTCTTGGCGGGGTAAAAGCTGAATGCCGCCCCATCGCCGAGCGCGCCGCAGCGTTTGCCTTTGTAATATGCGCCATGGGCTTGGGCCGCATCTTCCATCACAAGCAGCTTGTGCTTGCGCCCAATCGCCAGAATGGGATCCATATCGGCGGGCTGCCCATACAGATGCACGGCCACAATTCCGCGTGTACGTTCGGTGATCGCAGCTTCGAGCTTGGTTGGATCCATATTGTACGAAACCGGATCAATATCCACCAGCACCGGCGTTGCACCCACACTCGAAATGGCGAGCACGGTGGCAATGAACGTATTCGCTACGGTGATAACTTCATCGCCGGGGCCAATGTCATAGGCCCGCAGCAGCATTTCCAAAGCCGCCGTGCCATTGTCAATCCCGACGGCATAGGGGGCATCGCAGTAGGTGGCAAAGGCTTCCTCAAATTGGCTCACCGCTTTGCCTAAGATAAAATCGGTTTTGGTGATACTGGCACGAAAGATCGCCTCCAGCTCAGCGGCAATCGGGGCGTGCTGCGCCGCAAGATCCACAAACGGAATCTGGGTAATTGCACCAGTGGTCATTGCTCATGCTCCTTTTCGTAGGGGGCATCCCCTGCCTTGCAGCAACACACGTAGCTGTGCGCTCCTGTTATTATACGCAACCACAATGAGCTTGCCATTAATCCAGCGCAACGGGTGCGCCGTTCTGATCGAGTGAACGATCAATTGCCTGCATCACCCGCACCACATCCAGCCCGGCCTGTGCGTCAGTCTGCGGATGCGTGCCAGTCATTACACATTCAACGAAATGTTTACACTGATTTTTCAATGGTTCACTTGGTTCGATGCGGGGACTGATAATATCACCATCGCGCATCAGCAAGTTATGCTCGCCGTAGCTCTCTGCCTGATCTTTTACCGTTACGCCTTTCTCAAAAATGCGTACCATTTCCTGTGGGTTAACATCATTGAAGACGATCCGGCGATCACTACTCACCACCACCACTTCGCGCACCTTATTCGGATCAGCCCAGCTCACGTGGATATGCCCAACCACACCATCGGGGTAGCCAAGCGCGATAAAGCCCACATCAGCCCGATCATTGAGGAGGACATTCGCCCCAACCGCACTGACCCATTCTGGGCTAGTGCCCATAAAGAAATTGAAGATCGAGACATCGTGCGGCGCAAGATCCCACAGTGCATTCACATCGCGCCGGATGGGGCCGAGATTCGTGCGGCGGGCATACATGTAGTAGATGCGCTCGGTTTGATCAAGGTATTCTTTCACCTTCCGCACGCCAGCATTATACAGAAACGTATGCCCCACCATCAAGATCAGGTTTTCCTGTTCCGCCAGCTGCATCAGGTGGCGAGCATCGGCAGCTGTCGTGGTGATCGGCTTCTCCACCAACAGGTGGCGGCCTGCTTTGAGGCTTTGCTCAGCAACCTGAGCATGGGCACTGGCTTGGGTGCTGATCACGACCGCTCGGATCGCATCCATCTGGAGCAACTCATCCATATTGGTACAGAGCTTGACGGTGGGAAACCGTTGCTGTACCGCCTGCAAACGGGCAGGGTCTTGATCGCAGACGGCGATGACTTCGGTGTCGGGCAGTTCCGAAAAGATGCGGACATAGTTCATGCCCCAGTAGCCACACCCGCAGACTCCAATCCCTAGCGTAGGTTTCTCACTCATTTCTCCATCTCCTCCAGATTACTCGCTGAACCATATGTGTTGCGTTATTTTGCCCATCGGAGCATGCCGCGCATCTCCTTATATCATGCCACATTCCAACCCATCCGACAAATTGCACTGCAACAAAAAGCAGACCAGTTATTATCAGGATAAACTGGTCTGCTGCGACGTGAAACAAGAACAAGGAATTAATAGGAGATACGAACCGAAACCGTGCTGTTTGTGAATTGCTAGCGTGCGCCACGCCCCAGCACAACAACCAGTACCGTCATCAGCATAATCTTGATGTCGAACATCAGCGACTGGCTACGCACGTATTCAATATCGAGCAGCATCATTTCTTCAAACGAGACCTGCGAACGACCCTTCACCTGCCATAGCCCAGAGATACCGGGCAGAGCTGCCAATCGTTCGTAGTGCCATAAATCGTACATGGCCACTTCGTAAGTCGGCACGGGGCGGGGCCCAATCAGGCTCATCTCGCCGCGTAGGACATTCAGGAGTTGAGGCAATTCGTCAAGGCTCGTTTTGCGAAGGATGTGCCCAATGCGGGTAATGCGCGGATCGCTGTTGAGCTTGAAGCGTGCCGGATCATTTTGCTCCTCTGCCGCCAGATCGCCCGCAATGAACTTCTTGATATGCTCTTGGTG
>PHFO01000211.1 GCA_002861535.1 Cyanobacteria bacterium M5B4
GTGTATCCCTACCAAGCACCTCAAACGATGTTTTAGTAGGTAGCAAAGGCAACGACACGATCGATGGTTTAGCTGGTAATGACTCGATCAATGGCTTAGATGGTGATGACTTACTGATTGGAGGACCAGGAGACGACACGATCGATGGCGCTGCTGGTAACGACACTATTTTCGGTAACGAAGGCAGAGACTCCCTCTTAGGTGGCACAGGAGATGACAGAATCTTTGGAGGAGATGGTGATGACACGATCGATGGCTTAGATGGTGATGACAGCCTAGTTGGTAATGATGGTGATGATGCTCTACTAGGAGACAGCGGCGATGATCTCCTTGACGGTGGCAATGGCAACGATCGACTCCTGGGCGGTAGTGGCAGTGATACCCTAGTAGGCGGTGCTGGCAACAATACCCTTGATGGTGGTGTTGGCAATGACTCCTTAGTAGGTGGACCTGGCGATGATGTATTTTTTGTCGATAGTAGCCAAGACAGAGTAATTGGCGGCGGCGGTAACGATACTATTTTCAGCAGTGTACCTAACTTTACTAACTTCACTCCTGCCGGCATTACTGTGGAATTTACTGGCGGTACTAGCCCTACTGTGCCTGGTGGCGGAGGTACTGAGCCTACCAAAGGTAACGATACTTTAACTGGTACTGACGGTCCCGACAACCTCGATGGTCAAGAGGGGGATGATCTCATTTTAGGGTTGGCTGGTAACGATTCCTTAGTAGGCGGTCCTGGCAACGACACTCTCAACGGCGGTCCTGGCAACGATACCCTAGTCGGTGGCGATGGGGACGACGTTTACTTTGTCGATAGCTTGTTAGACATAGTAATTGACTCCAGCGGTAACGATACGATTTTTGCTAGTCTTTCTGACTTCCCCGCCACATTACCTGGCATTGAAGTAATCATTCGTGGGGTATTTGGTACTGAAAACGGAGAATTTATCAGCGGTACTTCTGGGAACGACACGATCAGTGGTTTAGGTGGCAATGACACGATCGTTGGTCTTTCTGGTAACGACAGCTTGTTTGGCGGCACCGGTAATGACAGTATCGATGCAGGTACTGGTGATGACACTGTAACAGGCGAAGCCGGCAACGACACTCTAATTGGTGGGGATGGTAATGATTCCCTAGTTGGTGGGGATGGAGAGGATGTGATTACCTCTGGTTCTGGTAATGACACCGTTTTGGGTGGAGATGGCAACGACAGCATTGTTACCAATGACGGCGATGACATTGCTTTTGGCGGCGCTGGCAACGACACGATCGATCTTGGCTCTGGCAACGATCGGGCAGAAGGCGGTAGTGGCAATGACAGTATCTTAGGTCAGGATGGCTCTGACACCCTAAGTGGTGGTGATGGAGACGATACCCTTAGTGGCGGAGAAGGACAAGACTTCATTGAAGGTAACGATGGTAATGACTCCTTAGCAGGGGGATTAGGTAGAGACACTATTACTGGCGGCACTGGTGATGACACCATTTTAGGGAACGAAGATAATGACTCTCTGCGGGGTAATGATGGTCGTGACCTGATAGAAGGTGGTAGTGGTGACGATACCCTGACAGGAGATTCTGGTAGCGACACCCTCATTGGTGGCAATGGCAATGACTTGATCAGCGGCGGTGAAGGTAACGACTCTTTAATCGGCACTGCCGGTAACAACTCCCTTGATGGTGGCAGTGGTAACGATACAATGATCGGGGGACCAGGTGATGACCTCTTCTTTGTTGATAGTGATTTGGATGTGGTTATAACTGGGGGAGGCAACGATACTATCTTTAGTAGTGCTCCTGGATTTGTACCTCCATCTGGTGTTACTCTCCTTAACATTGGTGGTAGCGGTGGAGCAACACCTGACGATGACACTATCAATGGCTCACCTGCTGCTGATATTTTAGATGGTTTGGCTGGTAATGATATTATCTTTGGTGCTGACGGTAATGACACCTTGTTTGGAGGAACTGGCAACGATACTCTAGCTGGTGGAGGTGGTACTAACACTCTTATTGGTGGGCAAGGCAATGACATTTACTTCATTGAAAACCCCAATGATTTAGTAGTAATTGAAGGTAACGACACGATCGTTAGTGCCAGTGGTGTTGCCAGCAATGTCCGCCAAGGGTCAGTAGATGGATCAATTATTACATACCCTGTAATTCGCGGTAATTTCTTGCGCTTCCGAGTGGGTAATGCACCCTTTGAAGGTTCTGGAGACAATGACTTGATTATTGGTTCCGACGATCGGGGAGAGACCATCAATGGAGGTTCAGGTAATGACACGATTGAGGGTCGTGACGGAGATGACTCAATTTCTGGAGATGTTGGTACTAACCTTATTTTGGTAATGAAGGTAATGACACCTTAGATGGTAGACGTGGTATCAGAGATACAATCATTGGCGGAAGTGTAATGATT
>PHFO01000212.1 GCA_002861535.1 Cyanobacteria bacterium M5B4
AATTTAAGACACAGGACCTACGCTGAGGAAAAATTCCCTCTCTCGTTTTGGGAGAAGGGGCTGGGGGTGAGGGCGTAACTAACAATTTAAGACACAGGACTTACGCTGAGGAAAAATTCCCCTCTCCCGTTTTGGGAGAGGTCTAAGGTGAGAGTTTCAGAAAAAGCTGTAGGTGCGGTAAGGTTATCTGTAAAAGAAAGAACGATCGGGTTGAGAGTTCTCTAAATAGTCGATAGATGATGGACAATTTATGTTTTCCATACTCTTACCCTATGGCTCAAGATTAAGATGACATTGAGAAATAGGACATCCATAAAATAAAATAGTTGTCTAAAGAAACTTAGGTTATTGTATGAATCCTCAAATTTTACGTTACAACATTACTGGCTCTCGGCGGTTTAGTAACTATTTTTTCGCTGTCATTGTGGCGATCGGGGGCATTGGTTTTGCCTTGGGTGGTCTTTCTAGCCTTTTGAAAATCGACCTCCTGCCCAGTTCTGACTTGAGGAGTCTACAGTTTATTCCCCAGGGTTTGGCGTTAAGTTTTTATGGCTTTGCTGGTATTTTGCTGGATGCTTATCTATGGTTTGTCATTATTTTAGATGTGGGCGGTGGCTATAACGAATTCGATCGGGAAAAAGGAATTGTTACTATTCATCGTTTGGGTTTTTTAGGCAAAGACCGAATCATTCATTTTGAGTATCCCATCCAAGATGTATTGGCGGTAAAAGTAGTGATCAACAATGGCTTGAATCCCAAACGTGACCTTTATTTGAAGGTGAAGGGGAAAAATGAAATTCCCCTGAGTGAGGTCAGAAATCCCATGCCCCTATCTGCATTGGAAGACCGTGCCGCGGAAATTGCTAAATTTTTAGGTGTACCCCTAGAGGGTATGTAAAAGTCTGTAATAGAAATTTAGGAAAGTTTAACAAAAACGGGGTGAACGCTAAGGTTCATTAAAGATCGTTTGTTTTCTCGATTGGGTGCTGTACCTTGACACCAGAGAGTTTGGAATGATCATGCAAACAACAGGTAAGTCAGTTTATTATCAGCCCCAGAGTTACATAGTTACTGTTTTTCCAGTCATGGTCTTTATTTTCTCTCTGATGGTGGCGATGGGTTGTGCCACAATCTTGGGTGCTTACCATCAACCCCGTTGGGCTGGAGCCCCGACTGTAAGTGAGCAGAAGCTCTCTATCCAGGTTAGGGAGGTAAGGTCTTTTGTCGCCCATCCCACTAGCGTTACCAGTGTTAGTTTTAGTCCCGATGGCAATAGCTTGTTAACCACCTCTTCAGGGGGGCAGATGCGGCTGTGGGATTTTCAGGGCACGATGACCCGATCGGTGCAACGGGATGACAGTATCTTGTGGTCGGGGGCATTTAGTCCTGATGGCAGCTTGATCGTTACTGGCAAGCAGAATGGCAACGCCGAAATTAGCGATCGATCGGGGGCTTTAGTGTCCGTCCTAAAGGGGCACAAAGATTGGGTCAATCAAGCGCAGTTTAGTCCCAAGGGCGATCGGGTATTGACAGCCAGTTCTGATGGCACCGCCCGGTTATGGAATTTGCAGGGGCAGGTAATTGCTACCCTCAAGGGGCATAAGGGAGCAGTGTGGAGTGCTAGTTTTAGTCCCGATGGCAGATACATTGCCACAGGAGGCAGTGATAATACCGTCAGACTCTGGGATGCCCAGGGACGATTAGTCAATCAATTTAAGGGGCACAGTCAATGGGTACGGGATGTGGCTTTCAGCCCTGACAGCAAAACGATCGGTTCTGCTAGTAATGATGGCAGTGTGCGGCTGTGGCACTTGAATGGCAAGTCCATAGTGTTGCAGGGACACGGTGATGTAGTGCGTCGGGTGCGATTTTCCCCCGATGGTCAGTTAGTTGCGACAACTGGACAGGATGGCACAATTCGCCTCTGGCAGCCAACAGGCAGGGAAGTTGCTAAAATTAACGCCCACAAGGACTGGACGATCGGATTGAGTTTTAGTCCTGACGGGAGGCAGCTAGCTTCTAGTTCGGCAGACATGACTGTTAAGGTATGGCAACTGGACTAAAGTTTATCTTGATGTCATCAGAAGACCCCCGATTTATCAGGGGATGAATGACGAAGTAGGATTAAAATCCTAAAATAGGAGAGTGGCGAGGTAATCAACCACTTAAAAACCTATGCAGCCTAACAGTGCTACAACTCCTGCACCTTGACAATCAAAGATATGGGGTTCTACCTCGTTCCTTCCCTGTAAAATCTTTGCAGGGGCTAGACAAAGCAGTATTAAAGCTAACGCTTAAACAAACAGATTTTGTAGAAATACAACTAGAGTCGGGCGGACTCAAAGTAACGCTTAGGAAGAGAACCACCTCTGGCTTAGAAATTGCAAGGTATCTAAGTGGACTCGTTGAACTAAGAATCT
>PHFO01000213.1 GCA_002861535.1 Cyanobacteria bacterium M5B4
AAGCTCAGAGAGCTAACAAGGGCATCTTTATCACTACATCCCGATTTACGGAAGAGGCGAGAAGTTATGTATCTCAAATTGGTAGTAAGATTGTCTTGATTGATGGTGAGCAGTTAACCAGCTTAATGATAGAAAATGATGTAGGTGTTTCAACGGTGTCTCTGTATCCAGTTAAAAAGATAGATAGCGATTACTTTGATGAAAGTATCTAACAAATCACAGCACCCGATCGTAGGCTAAACTATCCATATCATCCAAAGTCAATGACGGCGGGTGAGTTCGATCGTTGGCACGCCCCTTGTAAAATTAGAACATTTGAGCATTTATTCAGAGTCGGGTATAATGTTCAGCATGATGAACATAACCTACCGTTTAGGCGAAAGCGTAGTAGGTGAACAAAAAGGAATTAATGGGGTTTATGGATCACTGTACGCTTATGGCGTAAAGACTTTGAACATCTTTAAACCGCAATGGTTTTTAGCCGAAAATGTGGGTGGATTAAGAAATTCAAATGACGGAAAAGCCTTTGACCGTATACTGGAAGAGTTGGGAAACGCAGGAGACGGTTACGAAGTAACGCCGCATTTATATAAATTTGAACAATATGGCGTTCCTCAAGCGCGGCATAGAATCATCATTATTGGTATAAGAAAAGATTTAGGCAAGGTTTTTCGCGTTCCTTCACCAAAACCTTATGCCAATATTGACGTTTCATGCCGAAATACTATTGAAAATCCGCCAATTCCGCCAGACGCATACAACCACGAATTAACTAAACAATCTGAAGCAGTGATTGAACGTTTGAAGTATATAAAACCTGGCGAAAATGCTTTTACAGCAGATATTCCAGAACATTTACGACTTAATGTTCGCGGCGCAAAAATCAGCCAGATATACAAACGTCTTGACCCTGACAAGCCCGCTTACACAGTGACGGGAAGCGGCGGCGGCGGCACTCATGTTTACCGTCTGCTAGAACAAAAGGCTCATTACGCCGTACCAAGGGATTAACTATGCTTACGAAGGACTTGTTCAAAGAAGTTTTATTGCAGCCAGCACAAAACGGCGCGAACAAGTTGTATATTGTTTCAGGATATGCTACAGTGGCAACAGCGTTTCATCATTTACAATCTTTGCGGCAAAACAATTATCAAGTCTCCGTTGAAGTGATTGTAGGCATGAGTGCGGCAGACGGTTTGTCAGAAAGCAATCATAAGGGCTTTCAGAAACTTGTACAAAATGATTTTTCAGGGGCGTTTTCTTGCTCATACTTAACCTTCGCCGATGGCGATTGCTTTACTTAGACAAACTGTTTTGAACTTGGGTGATCGAAGATGCAGATTTAAAGCTTGAAATCTCGCCCAGTACCCTGACTTCACCAATCCCATCTCTGAGTAGTTTGGTAGTCTCTTGAGTTAGGGAAGAAACGCTGATTTCTTGATTATTTTTCATCATTTATAATTGACAATATTTGCTCAAACAGGGGATCACCAAAACTCATCAATCTTAAGGATGGAAACTCATCAAAAACATCTGGGTAGAAAGTAACTCTGTAAATAGATTGCTGATAAATCAACTGCCAAACTCGCCCGGATTCCTTGTTGAACTCGACTCCCTTATTTTTAAGTAGAAGTGAGTTAGTGAAAAGCTGCTCGATCGCTTCCGAAGAAAAAGGAGACTCAGGAATAGGTTTTTGAATTTCGGCAATATCCGCTTCCACATCCATAGCGATCAAGTCATTAAGAGCAGGACGCAAAGGCGGAGCATCCAAAATACAGTCAAATTCTGAGATCAAGACATCCTCTTCTTCAGGATCAGCACTCATGACCGCACGCTCAATAAAATTCGGCATCTTAGCCAAGATAGGCTGTAAATTACCAACCACAATCTTAAAAGCATCAATGCGATCGCGTAGTTTTTTATAGACCTTGGCCTCAACCGTGCCATCGTAGTAAAAGTTATGGATTCTGACAGTACTATAATGCTGACCAATCCGATCAATCCGTCCGATTCTCTGCTCTACCCGCATGGGATTCCAAGGCATATCGTAGTTAAACAAAATCCCACAGGTTTGCAGATTTAGCCCTTCGCTTGCCGACTCAGTACATAGCAGGACTTTAATCTCACCATCTCGAAATCGCTTCTTAATTTCTTCTTTATGGACAATCTGCCATTGTGCATTTCGATAGACAGATGCCGCTAAGTTATCCGTATTTCAGCAAGAGTTGATCAACTCTGGTCGCATTGTGCGGATTTACCTGAATGAGTTTAAGGAACGATCGTCAGTAGAGTTTTGGATGTTGAAGCTGATAACTTGTCCCCCATCGGAAGCGGTAGAAGTAGTTAATCAGATTCGATCGGGGACGAAAGCAGAGGTTATACTGGAATTTATCGAGACCATATTGGTATACAA
>PHFO01000214.1 GCA_002861535.1 Cyanobacteria bacterium M5B4
GGGGTAGGAATCTAAATAAATGTCAGCCGCTTTGAAGTAAAAGCGATGCTCTGCTGTAGTAGGAGTACGTTCAATGTAAATGACCCGATCGGGACTCAACCCTGCCTCCTCAAATTTATCTTTCAAGACTTTTAATGGATAGCCTGTAAAACCTAAGCTAGATTTAATGAGAAGTACAGAATTAGGAACACGACTCAAAATTTGCACATGGGCATCGGCAGTTTCATAGTTAAATTTACGCACAGCAGGAGGATATATAAAGACAATTTGATCTGCAGATATGCCACGACTTTCCCTAAATTCATTCCTATCCTTATCAGCCACCTCAAATTCTTTTACACACATATGAGAGTGAGGTAGACGAATTAGTTTTTCAGGGTAGAACTCGTCAACCCCCGGAGGGTGAGTGTATCTATCACATAAAAAGTAGTTATCTTCAGAAATATAAGGAGCATCAAAACCAAGCCATGAGCAATTAACTATAGCAGGTTGGGAATATAAAATAGGAGGAGTAAGAGAAGACGTTGCACCGTCAAGCTCAATCAAAACATCTAATTCCAGTTCGATTAGGTTCTTGATTTTGATAGCAACTGTTTCATAAAGCTCGACTATTTTAATTGTCTGAATTTGCTTTGCTTTCTTGAGAAAATCGGTATGCTCACATTTATCGTCTATAGGAATCATATAAACTTCAATACCAGTTATTTCACTCATCTCTTTAATTACATCTATACTTAAAAGAGAAACAACATGACCCCTAAAGTTTGGAGAAATAAATCCGATTTTTTTAATTTGAGAATGTTTCTTTTTTGCCTTTACATCAATTTCAAACAACTTATAGATTACTTTTGTGCCTTCCTTCAGAACTGGCTTATACTTGTCCGTAATCGTTGTAAACATTAAGTTATTAAACAAAATGTTGTCTCTCACAGACGGCACGATAAAACAGATAGGACTATAAATTTCAAGGCTATTGCTTGGTGCAACTGAAGAATCCTTGATAATGAGAATTTCTTGAATTTCGTCTAATAATACTCCTAACTCTTCTCTTAAACCTAAATCAAGAAAACATTTTGCCATTACACTAAGACAGAATAGTCTGTTTTTGGGATCACATTGTTGTAAGAAGTTACTAGCTAACTGCAAAGGCTCAAAAACCTTAAAATCATCAAACCATAAATTTATTAGCCGGCAAAAAAGAAGCCATGAGCTAGGGACTAGCTTAAGACCGTACTGCAAGACATCGATAGGTGTAAAATTACTCTTCATCTTCTTGGAAAGATCAGACATGACAATGAATGTCCTATCACTTGTAGGATAGCTTTTAGATGCTTGGAGACATAGTTGTTGAGATATATTTATGTAATTTTCCCTTTTACTATAAATTGAAATGCTTCCCAGGTCACAGCAAACCTCATGGTAAATAGCAACCAAAGAAATGATTCCATAATAATTTCTTTTAGCAAGCCTAATTTTACCAAAACGTCTAAATATATTAGAATTTTTAGTATAGAAAAGAACTTTCTGAGATATCATTTCTAATACTTCTTCGAGTAGAGTAGTAGAATCTTGCTGCTTACCCCAAGCACCAAGTATACCAGAAAGAGCATATTTAGACCAAAAATCATTGAAAAAATGTGTTGTGTCATTTGTCAAGTAATCTAATGCTTCGCAATAACGAATCTGTTTGCATAGGGTATTGGCTATCCAGTATTGAATCAAGCCTGTATTACCAGTAAGATTACGAGCTTGATAGAAATAATAAAGTGCTTTATCGTAATCTCCTAGATAAAAACTTAACTCGCCATTATACAAAAGACCTCGATATGTAGGGCTATTAACTAGATAGTTATCAAACCATTTTTTAGCAAATTCTAGCAATTCCAATGGAATATGAATTAATCCGCCATTGAAAGTGATATGGCGCAAAAAGTCTAAAATTCTATTGCTAACAATTACACTAGGATAATGAATGCCTGGTAAAATATTCTTAATAAAATTGAAATTGCATTCACTCATTGGTTTGGTTTTCAGAGTTAATGCGGCAATACCCAGAAAATTGCAAAAATCATTTGCCCTCATGGCAATTGCTTGCCTTAAAACAAGAGCTTTTTCATAGCTAAATCCAGATTCTTGTCTTAGTGCCTCTAGGTCTAAAATATAATTGGGTAGTACAGAATTTACTACATCTTCTACCGCTACTTCGTTGTTTAGAAGTATATTTGCAAGGACAAAGTGATAATTATCAAAGTCATTCTGTAAAACAGAGGGGTTATCCCTGGCTAAATCAACAGCTTCACGAAATTTATTGCGAAAAAACAAGTTATAAAAAATTGTCACGATTATAATTCCATGTAAACTATAAAAAGGGATTGATAGTACTTACCAACCCCAAAAATTCAATATTTGTT
>PHFO01000215.1 GCA_002861535.1 Cyanobacteria bacterium M5B4
CCAACGCAAAACCTTTGAACAAAACTGGGAGTTAGATTGCTCCTACGGTATCAAGGGCTTAGCCAGATTCAGGGTAAATGTCTACAAGGACAGGGGAACAGTGGCTGCCTGCCTACGGGCACTGAGTTCTAAAATTCCTAGCATTGATGATTTAGGTGTGGCTCCAGTGGTGAAAGACCTCTGTCACTTGCCCAGAGGGTTAGTGCTGGTAACGGGACCTACGGGGTCAGGGAAAAGTACTACCCTGGCTGCCATGATCAACAGTATTAACCTCGATCGGCCTGAGCATATTTTAACTGTGGAAGACCCGATCGAGTTTGTCTACGAGTCCGTCAAGAGTGTGATCCACCAGAGACAGGTAGGGGAAGACACAAAGAGCTTTGCCAATGCTCTCAAGGGTGCTCTGCGAGAAGACCCCGATGTAATTCTAGTAGGGGAAATGCGGGACTTGGAAACCATCCAACTCGCAGTGACCGCAGCGGAAACAGGGCACTTGGTATTCGGGACTTTGCACACAAGTTCTGCTTCCCAGACCGTCGATCGGATTGTGGATGTATTTCCTCCAGAGCAACAGGCGCAGATTCGCGTACAGCTATCTAACTCTTTGAAGGCAGTGCTGAGCCAGACTCTAGTTCCCAGGGCTAATCCCAAGCCGGGGCAGTTTGGTCGGGTGATGTGTATGGAAGTGATGATTGTCACCCCAGCTATTTCCAACCTAATTCGGGAAGGTAAAACAGCCCAGATGTACGGCTTTATCCAAACGGGGGGTAAGGAAGGTATGCAGACCCTAGAAACGGCTTTGACCAATTTGTACAATGAGGGTGAAATTACCTTTGAATCGGCAATTTCTAAGACTTCCCGCCCTGAAGAAATTCACCGCTTAGTTGGACCTAATCCTCCGTCCCTCAAGCGTCCTAAAGGTTCCTATGACCCCCGGTCTCAGGAAATGATCAAATCTCGTTCCATTAGCGGTTAGGCAGGTATAACATGGCAAAGTTTAAGGCAACATTAAAGGACCCCAGTGGTAAGTCCGTTTCTCAAACGATCGATGCGGAATCTCCAGCTAAGGCAAGGGAAGCATGGCGGCAGAAGGGGTTCACGGTTATTGAAATTTCTGCAGTCAAGACTGGTTTCAACTTCCAAAAAATTAGTTTGGCTAACGTCACAATTAAGGATAAGGCGTTATTTTCGCGGCAGTTAGCCACTCTAGTCAATGCAGGCGTTTCAATGGTGCGGGGCTTAGCGGTGATGAAGCAACAGGCGACTAATCCTAAGCTCAAAGGTGCATTGGATGAAATTTTAGCAGATGTAGAGCAGGGGACAAATTTCTCTGATGCTCTGCGCAAGCACCCGGATATTTTCGATCGGTTATATGTAGCAATGGTGCAAGCGGGGGAAACGGGGGGTGTGTTAGACGATGTATTGAACCGTTTAGCCAAGCTCCTAGAAGATGCTGCCAGACTGGAGAACCAAATTAAGTCAGCGATGACATACCCGGTTATTGTTACTGTGATAGCAGTGTTAATTTTTGTGGGGATGTGTAAGTTTATCATTCCTGTATTTAGCGGTATTTTCCAGGAGTTGGGTAGTGAATTGCCCGCATTTACTCAATTCCTAGTTAATGTGAGCAACTTCTTGAATAGCTGGATGTTCTGGTTGATCCCGATCGGGATATTTGCCTTTCTGACTGGCTACAAGATGTTCTACGCTACTCCTTTCGGTAGGTTGTTTATGGACAAGTTGTTCCTAAAACTGCCTGTTTTTGGGGATTTAGTGGTCAAAACTGCAGTGGCACGGTTCTCTCGGACGTTTGGTTCTCTATCCCGTGCAGGCGTACCCATTCTTTCTTCCTTAGAGATTACGGGGGAGACGGCTGGTAACGTAGTGATTGAGAATGCGCTCACAGCAGCCCGTCAAGAAGTACGGGAGGGGGGACAAATCACGCCTGCGCTGGAGAGACAGAAGGTATTTCCGCCGATGGCATTACAGATGTTAGCGATCGGGGAAGAGACTGGGGAATTAGACAAGATGTTGATGAAGATTGCTGACTTTTACGAAAATGAAGTGGAAGAGGCAGTCAAAGCTCTGACCAGTATTATGGAACCATTCATGATTTTATTTTTGGGGGGATGGTTGGTTCGATCCTGGCGGGTATGTATCTGCCCATCTTCAAGATCATGAATGAGATCAAGTAGGTTGTAACTGCTGTCAATCCATTTTGTTTGCGGCAACAGATTTTCCGGGGATTTGAACCAGGTCTTCTGTTGCTTTGCCATTTGCAGAGTGCGTTTAATAGTTTGTTCGATCGCTTCTTCTTTCGTCATTTTATCTGCTAAATAGTCTGACATTTCTTGATAGCCGAGGGTTTTGAGTAGAGGGAGGTCTGCACCAAACTTTTGCTGGATAAACTT
>PHFO01000216.1 GCA_002861535.1 Cyanobacteria bacterium M5B4
AGTAGCCCCGATCGTGCCAATCACTTGTACATGCAATTTGTTGCGAATGACAGGGAGCCGATCGATATATTGGTTCTAGGACTGCCCCTGTCCCTGCCCCCTGCATTGCCAAATCCATCAACAGCCCAAAGCTATCCCAGTCCACGATGTTCGTAGAGGTGCAATTGTAGGCACCAGAGAAGTTAATCGGATTGCGCAGCCAGTCCGTCCCCCCTACCCAAAGCCATCTGCCGGAAGTAAGACATTTTAATCCCCGTTGCATCCGATCGATGAGGTCGGCTTCATGAGCCGTTAGGTTGCCTAATTCCTTTAATCCTTGGATTGTCCGATCGCATACATCCTGCCAATTTTCTCTCCCGTTTGCCAACAATCGACTATAGGTACGATAGAAGACAGGGTAAGCTACGGGTGCATCTTCGGGGAAATCTGTGGGCATAAAGGATTCCTATCAACGGGTTATTATCTTAGCATCTAATCAGGAAATACATATAGTGGTATGGTTCTTATGATTACCCAAAATCACACTAGATATAGGAGTCAATTGTAAGCCCTAACCTAATCAAACACCACTGTCCGCAATTCCCCTGGTTTGCCGTACACTAAAACACGCCGCTCTAGGTGTAATCTTACTGCTCTTGCCAATACCACCCGTTCTAGGTCTCTCCCCTTTCTTACCATAGAATCGATCGTGTCTCGATGGGAAACCCTAATTACATCCTGTTCAATAATGGGTCCTTCATCTAAATCTTCTGTGACATAGTGGGAAGTGGCGCCAATAATTTTAACTCCCCTTTGATGGGCACGCTGATAGGGATTAGCACCAGGGAAAGCAGGTAAAAAAGAGTGATGAATGTTAATTATTTCTTTGAATTGTTGTAGGAAGTTGGCACTCAAAACCTGCATGTATTTAGCTAAAACTACTACATCAATCTCATACTTTTGCAGTAATTCCAGTTGCTCTTGCTCCCGATCGGCTTTAGTTTCTGGGGTAATAGGTACATAGTGAAAGTTAATATCAAAGTTGTGGGCGACCGGTTCTAATAATCGGTGATTACTGATCACAACGGGGATGTGGGCAACAATTTCTTTTGCCTTCTGTCGCAAGATTAGATCGTATAAACAATGGTCTTGTTTGGAGACAAAGATGGCTAACCGCGATACCCGATCGGAAAAATGTAACTGCCAATCCAAACCGATCGTTGCTGCTAACTGACTAAATTCTGCTCCGATCGCGTCCCTGGGAATGGAAAAATCCGTCAATTCCCATTCCAAGCGCATTAAAAATAACCCAGCCCGATCGTCTACATGTTGATCGGCGTGGATAATATTACCGTTATGGATAAAAACCCAATCACAAATTTTTGCTACTAAGCCCCTCTGGTCGG
The DNA here is from genome assembly GCA_002861535.1 of Cyanobacteria bacterium M5B4. Taxonomy (GTDB): domain Bacteria; phylum Cyanobacteriota; class Cyanobacteriia; order Pseudanabaenales; family Pseudanabaenaceae; genus M5B4. The sequence continues at coordinate 1,386 of PHFO01000216.1, forward strand.
GGCAGGAAATCAATAAAATTGCTGTTGCCATAGTTAGTCTTACCGAGTCTTAGCATTATATTACTTAGCGCCTGTAGCGTAAGTGATACTAGGTAAAAAGAGAAACTTAAAAGCACCAGCACTGATAGTAACTAAGACTCCGACTAAAAGACTTATGCTGACAAGCTCCTGAAAACCGCGCCGAGCATTGAAACCATCAATAAAAATTACCCCGATCGATCGGGAGGAAATTTGGTTACTGAAGTTTTCGATCAATGCGTTCTAGTAATGCTTCAAACCTACGATCGGATTCTGCTCTCTGTTCTGCCAGTTCCTCTTTTAATTCAGCCTTCAATTCAGCGAACTTACGATCGGATTCTGCTCTCTGTTCTGCCAGTTCCTCTTTTAATTCAGCCTTCAATTCAGCAAACTTACGATCGCTCTCTGCTCTAGCTTGTTCATACCGGCGCTCGATCTCGATCCTTAATGCCTGATCTCTCTGTTGGATTTCTGCTTTGAGTTCTTCATAGCGTTTGTCACTCTTGATCCGATCGGCTCTGGCATCTTCTAAAAGATTGTTAAATCGTTGAGAATTTTGGGTGTTACTCTCCTTCGCTTCTTGCCTCAAGTTACGAATCTCTTGAAGATATTCAGCATTCTGTTTCAGTAGCTGAATTTGGACTCTGGCTTGGAAATCAACCTCATTTTCTACATCTCTCAATCTATCTTCTAGGCTCATGATCTAACTCCACTGCTTTCAAAATAATTATAGCTGATTTCCGTTGGATGCTGTAAAGGTCAGACTCGATCGTTCGGCACTCATTTATTCATTTTAAGAAAGAAAAGATAAATAAAAAACGATCGATCGGGAAAATGACATAACTTAGTTAAGAGGATTACTAGGCAAAAAGACAAACTTAAAAGCACCAGCACTGACAGTGACTAATACTCCAACTAGAAGACTTCTGCTGACAAACTCCTGAAAACCAATGCGA
>PHFO01000217.1 GCA_002861535.1 Cyanobacteria bacterium M5B4
CGTCTGTTGCATTTCGATCTCCCCCTGCAAACCATATTCGATCACCAAGCGACTCTAGATGAGCCACCTGTTGCAGTATAGCAGCATCACGACGCAACTCCATCGTACTTAGGGCTGAGTTATGGCGGGGGAAATGAGGTGTGGTGGATACCGCACGGTAGCCCACAGGATGAGACTACTCGCGCACGCGCAGCGTAACCGGCGGTGACTCGGCAAACACACTGAGCGTGTTTGGCTCCATTGCGAGCACGCGCACGCGATACTCGCCTGCCGCAAGGGTGACCGGAATGCTCCATTCGCGTTCCGTGCCCGACAAGGTGTAGGCCCCCATCGGACTCTCGTTGATGATCACTACAACCATACTCATGGTTTCGGATGTTCCGCGTAGCACAATCTCACCTGCTACCGGATCGGCGGGCAGTTCCAGTGTAGGTGGCTGTACGGCCGGTACAGCAGGGGCCGTAATCGTGACCTGAATCGGCTCGGTCTCGATTCCGGTTTGCCCATCAGCATCACGAATACGTGCACTGATCTGGCGCACCGCAGGTGTATCGAAGCTGAGGTTAACGAGCCACGTGCCCTGATCATTCACGGTAGCTGCACCGGCCACGCTCCCATCCACAAGCACCTCCACTGCCGTGCCTGCCGCCCCAGTGCCTTGCACCGGTATAACTCCAACGGGGAAGGTTGCATCGGGGCTAGGGAAGGTGATTGTTGGGGTGAGCTGGAGGCTAGCACAAGCGGCAAGCAACCACGCCCAAAGCAACACCAGCCGCGAGGCACGGTTGCCACGTAGGCGCAACCACAACGGAACAAGCATACCTCACATCCTCTCTTCCCATCGCTTGGACAAGCAAGCGGGCACAGATTAGCCCTGATCTGTACTCGCAGCATATGAGCCAGCTACACTACATGATCACGCCAGATCGGGTGTTTCAAAGTTACCATACAGATAGATCAAAGCGGCCCGATTGAGCAGGCGTTGCAAGCCATCAAGAGCGTCATCTGCGATCCAGTGATTGGTCTGGTAGTTATCGGCGACAAGTACCCCCAGCTGGTGGCTACGGGTACGCACAGGCAACAGCACGTAGCGCGTGTGCCCAAAGCGTTCGATGAAATTGAGCGGTAGGCGGGCAGCTACGTCTTCAACAGGAACAATTGTGCGCGTGCCATGTTCCATTACGTAGGTGAAGGCATCATCGGGTTGGCCGAGCGCGATAGTCATGGTACGGGTAGCAAGCTCAATCGGTGTATGGTCTAGCCGGATCTTCACGTAGGTAAGTAATATAGGTGTCAAAGTCAAGGGACGGCTTGTCGTCCCATGCATCGAGGGCTTCGACGTAATCGAAGTTGCCAATCCCTAGAATACCGCGCAGGTACGTGCCATCGGTGTTTTCGTTGAGGAAGATCGCGGCGCGGTTGAAGCCATAGCCATAGGCGGCAGTTGTGATGGTGAGCGTAATGTGCCACAGCCAGTCGTGATTATCGCGGGAGAGCGAGAACATCTGCTGCATCACACGCTGTTGGAACGGGTCGGTAGCGGCGAGGATCATCTCATCCCGTAGCATCACCAGATCAGCTTGGGTGTCGGGGTCAAGCGTGAGTGGGGCTGCTGTGCGCGGCGTAGCTTGGGCTGGACTTGGTGCAGCATCGCTGGAGCGGGTCGCACGGATGCTCAGGATTGCCAGCTGGTCGCGCAGGGTAACGAGCCGCCGCCAAAGAATGGTCAGCTCTTCAGGGCGATCTGGGTTGTTGGCAAGGGCCTGTTGCAGCTCGGTGTACTCAGCTTGAAGAGTGGGCTGTTCCGGCAACAGAATGCCATAGGTGGCTTCGAGATCGTGTAGTTCAAGGCGCAGCCGCGCTCTATCGGCCTGCATGCTTATTTCCGTCGGAGTAGATTGGGCTGGTACAGTAAGCACGATCAGTTTTTCGCGGAGGTCTGCTAAGCGGGCCCGTAGATCAGGCAGTGTGAGCGCGTCAAGATTGTTGTCTATATTGGCCTTGAGGGTGGTAAAGCTGGCTTTCAGGGTTGGATCGGCGGCAAGCTGGGGCTTGAAGCGTTTTTGCAATTCAGCTAGCTCAACCTGCAAGCGCAGGCCATCGTAATGTGTAGCGAGTTTCAGCTCCACCTCAGGCGGCAGGGCGGTGAGGTCAAGCTCGCCCGTGGGCAGCGTGGGCAGGGTCAGTCCGGCGGCTAGCCCCGCGCCGGTGGCGGCGATACCCGCATCGCCTGTGGGCAGTGACGGTAGATGCAGCTTGCCCTTTAGTTCGGCGAGCCGGGCCCGCAAGCTGGTGCGGAAGTCGGGTGATTGAGTATCCACATCGGCATCGAGGTCAGCGAGTACCGCGT
>PHFO01000218.1 GCA_002861535.1 Cyanobacteria bacterium M5B4
AAATCTGTTGATGGCTATCGCTCGTACACCTTCACCGTACGACAACTGGCGGGCTGGTCTGACTATCTCTACATCCGAGTTGTCGCAGGTCCGGAAATTAACTCTTACCTGTGGGTGTTGTATCCTGAATCTGTTACGTCAGTTCAACTGTTTATTAATGGTGGAATAGGCTCATCCCATGTCTATCGGGTAGTTACCTACGGAACGTATACGATTGAGACGTATTCGGTTGATCCGCGGCATTATGAAATCTCCATTTGCCGTCAACCTACCAACCCAACTCCCACTCCCACTCCAAGAAATACCGTAGAGCCAGTTCCGTTCCTGCCCTTGTCTACGTGTCGCTATCTTGCTCAGCCCACATGGTTTGACGGACCAATCGAGCTTGACGCTGACGCACTTATGGAGTCGGTTGGCCAGTCTGGCAGTACTGGCTCTGCTGGGCGCTTGTTCTACTGGGCGCCACACGTTCGCCGTGACATGCTCATTGACGGTCTCGCGGGCTACTTTAGTGTTGATGATGAAGCAGGTCTGCTTCGCAATCCGCAACTCATTTCTATGCGAAACAAAACGACAAATGACGTGTATTCATTTGGCGTACCTCAACGCATAGCTTTACTTGGGTTTGGGCCTCTTGCTCTTGATGATAGACTTCAATTTCCCATATGGATTGATGTCGTTCGGTATCCGGAAATCCCTATTCCAATGTTGCCTATCAACGGCAACATGGCGGACGGCTATGAACTGGCAAGAGGTTATATCTATACAATCAATGCGATGTGGGTGTTTGGCGACAAGCTGGTCTGGTGTCCACCGGTTGATCCTACTCCTACACCATCACCCACTGCGACGGCGACTCACACACCGATAGTGGAACCTACTGCTCCACCCTCCGACTGTGTAATATTTTCTGCCACTAACAATTATGCTGTCCATCAGCAAATTCTCGCAGGCAAGCCGCAAGACCCATTCACGGTTAGGATTTTTACCGACTCAGCTGCGTGGCCGCGTGTGGCTAATAATGTTGGTTACTCGTACAATTCAACTAGTCCACCTAACCTTATCCACAGCAATACGATGGAAGCCCACGCTGCTGCTCGTGGGTATCCGAACGTTCCGCTAAAAGAATGGTGGGCCAAAAATCTCGGCACAAAGCCGATTGATGTGATAACGGTACATGGCTTTTATAACTATGCTACTTTTTTGCCTCCCAACGGTGGGGCTAAAAAAATTCGGGGTGGTACAACTGCTTTTGATCCAAACTCTTCCCTATACATGTATCTGCGTCCTATTAACGATTCGGGGTTAGATGGTAACGGGCCGGTGCTGCTGTGCCCATTCCAGTTGTACGACGATCCGACACCTACGCCTACGTTAACGCCTTCACCGTCGCCTACTGCGTCACCGTCACCATCACCGTCACCGTCGCCTACAGCGACTCGTACACCGATTGGTACAGCAACGCCGTTGCCGACACGCACACCACTATCGTCTCCCACTCCGCTTCCTCCGTCGCCTTCGCCTACCGGAGCGGTCGTCATCAGTCCGCAATGTCTTAATGGATGGCTTTCTTCCTATCAGTTAGCCAATCTTCATCTGACATATCCAAATGCTTTTGAGAAAATAGATGGCTTTGTGTATCCTGTCGTATCTCGCTTTGGAACTGACATTCTCATTCACCAGCATGCTTGGGGAACTCCACCTAACACATTGCTGTTTCACGCAACCATTCGGGAAAACTCCCCATACTCTGTGAATGGATTTGAGACATATACAATTCGTCCATTGTCTTCAGGAAGCAATACGTTTAAGCTTCGCCGTGAAGTACCAGACGTGGCTATGATCTACGATTCCAATGGTCGAAGGCGCCCATCTGAGGGAGTTCGGTTTGATCTGCTCCCATTCCAGCAATACTGGACAAGCATCTGTAATGAAGCCATCAACCCGTCGCCGACTCCTACTCCGTCGCCGACTCCTACTGCTTCACCTACTACCCTTCCGGGCTGTAGTACGATTTCAACAATATGGAATCCGAACATATTGTACAGAGAGGATTTCGAGGCTGCTGGCGTGGTGGGTTTTCGCGGCTACATTGACCATCCCACAGAAGACGGTACTGTTTCGTGGGTAGGGACAATCTACGTTAATGTTCCGTCCTTACTAGAACGCTATCGTAAAATCCATATGGGTCACTGGATAACGCACGAGTTCGACTCGCTGCTAGCGAGTGGTGCAAACCAACCAATTGCTGGGCTGGACTCGTGGTCTTCCGGCAACGACCCCTATATGTTTGTTCTGAGGCCTGCTAAT
>PHFO01000219.1 GCA_002861535.1 Cyanobacteria bacterium M5B4
CTTGCTGATCGTGCGGCAGCGCAAACACGACTTCATCCACATGCTGCTGCTGGACGATCTCGACGGTCTCGGCCACCCGCCCAAACACGGGCAAATCGCTACCGCTTGGTGGGGTATCGCTGGCAAAGCCGATCACGTGCGCCCCCGCCCATGGGCGTTGGGCAAATTCGTGGGCGAGCTGCTCGCCTAGCCCGCCGGTTCCAACAATCAAGATACGGCGATGGTGGTAGCGAGCGACACGGCTGCGGATATACCAGCGTGCTATGAAATGTACCACCATCAGGGCAGCGATGTTGGCACTCAGGAAGTAGACAAATTGCAAGCGCGAGACCTGCCGGAACGGTGAGAGGTAAAGCAAGCCCGCTAACACTAACCCTGCGAGCAACACCGAGCCAATCAGTCGTCCGGTTGCCTCGACCATGCTATTGGTGAACAGGGCCCGTTGCGGAGTGAGCAGCAGGAATACCACTAGCCAGATCACGGCAACCGCGCCGTAGACAATTATGGGCATCTGGGCCTGCCAATCCTGAAGTGCCCGCCCAAACGGTAACAGCAACCGCAGCTGTGCCGTGAGGTGTAGACATAGCAAGGTGACGACAATATCCCAAAACAGGACACTGTTTGCCAAACGCCGACTGATTCGCTCAATCACCAGATGTTGCCCCCATACTGGCTCTTGTGTTCACCTGCTACGCCGCCACGCGAGATGGCGCGGGCGCAGGTGAGACTTGTTCCCGCGCCTACTAGCATACCATTTTTGGAGCGAATCGGCAAGCTGAGTTGTCCTTCGCAGAGCCAAGAGCACAGGCTCTAGTGGAGCCTGCCCGCGCACGCTACCTTTCGATGGGTATGCGCTAGGTTCAGTGCAGCATCATTGCACGGGGATGAGGTCTGGCACGGCATCGGCCACCTGCACCTGATTGCGCCCATTGCGTTTGGCATGGTAGAGGGCTGCATCAGCCGCAACAAGACACCGCTCGGCGGTGTGGCCATGCTGTGGAAAGCTGGATACCCCGATGGAGGTTGTGACTGGTGGCAGGGCTTGCCCAGCTTGGCTGACGCTAAGGTTGCTTATAGCAAGGCGTAGCAGATCGGCCCGCTTGGCGGCAATTTCGAGCGATGCGCCCGGCATCACTACCAGAAACTCCTCGCCCCCAAGCCGGAACGCAAGATCATGGTGTTGGCGAATATTAATTCGCAGGATATGCCCCATCTCCGTGAGGAGCGCATCGCCAACCGCGTGGCCATGCGTATCATTGAGCCGTTTGAAGTGATCCACATCAAGGATCAAGAAGCTCACAGGGGTGCTGCTCACTTGGGCCTGCGCCACCATTGGGGGGAGGTGATCTTCAAGATACCGCCGATTGTGTAACCGCGTCAAAGGATCGTGGTAGGCGTGGTGCAGGGCTTGCTGGGCATCGTCTGCAAGCTGTTCAGCATGTTGCAGGCTAGTGAGTAGCGTGTGCGTCAAGTTGATGATCAGCATGCTGACCATCATAGTGAGCAGGACGAAAATACTGATGTTGATGGCCGTTCCTAAGGGATCGTACAGGGGCAGACGAACGACCAAGATTGTGAGCAGGGCCGCAGTAGCTAAGCCACCGCTTACAAACAGACCTGTAGTTCCAAACAATAACACGGATAGTACGACTGTGGCTTGTATCCAGAGCAAGCCAGACGGCCCAAAGCCCGTCTGGAATAGCTCTAACGAGCCAATAACAAACGTTATCCCGATGACGGTTATACTGCGCCAGCGGTGGGGTAGGGCTGGCGTAAACGTCATCCAGAGTGTCACCAGATAGAACCCGATGTATAACAGCGTTGGCAGAGGCCCATAGTTAGGATCAACGAAAGCGGAGATAATGTCGAGGGTGAGCACTGGCGCGGCAAGGAGAATAATGACATACAATAGAGTTTGGATCGCCTGCTGCCGCCACAAGCGTAACAACTGAGCATCAGCGCTGTCTTGCTGACTCGCTTGGGCAAGGTTCTGGAAGGCGTGCCACAGCATGGCTATCATAGGAGTAGTTTAGGAACATATGTTAGTATGCCAACTATGCACAGGATGTAGAGATAGAGTGTGTCAGGAATTACATAGGTATTATAACATGAACCAGATCAAGATGACAATGGGTGACTCCCGCAGCGAGGTGGAGTGTGGTATGCTACCATACAAACGATACGCCCAGTGTATAGACTGGAACACTAGCGAAGGATCGTGAAAGAGATACATCCATGCCCGGAAATAGCTTTGGACATACTTTTCGCCTGACCACCTTCGGCGAATCGCACGGAGTGGCGGTGGGCTGC
>PHFO01000220.1 GCA_002861535.1 Cyanobacteria bacterium M5B4
AGAAAGGGAGGAAATTTCTTGCTTGATTTCCATGTATTGCTTATCCATCTTTTGGTTAAGCTCTTTAATGTCTTGCTTGAGTTCGGTTTTAAGCCCGGAGATTTCCTGCTTGAGGTCAGCAAACTGCCGATCGATCTTTTGCTCGAACCGCATGAGGAATTCTTCGAGAGTATAAGTAATAGTTGGAGAAGTAGTCATATATTATTTCCTTTTTGTGCTCTGATTGTAACCGATCGTTTTGTTATTTCCCGAACAAGGCAAAATTAGTTCTTCCTTCGACTACTCGATCGCAAATAGCACTCCTTGCAAAACTTCAGGACTTAGGCTGAGGAAAAATTCTCTTTTTGGGAAAGGGCTAGGGTGAGGGTTTTAGAAAAAGCAACGTAACTTTTCTGTCCAGTGCTAATCAGATCACTCATTGCTACTGAGTCTCTTTCTATCCACCTATGCCAGCAGGAATAAAAATGCGACAAGGATTTTCCTCTGATGCAGCAATATCCATGAAAACGGTAGAAGCATAGCGATTGCGGGCATCCACAGAGACAGGGGCGTTCCAGGGTGTCACCTGCTTGCTGTAGGGCTTGGGCTAAATAGATTGCGCCTTGTTGTGGAAAATTACCCATAATTATCAGGAGTCTGGATTTTCCCAACTAGCCACAGCAATATCCCGCGTTGCCTGTGTCCAGTGTTCTTCTCTTAAAATACTAAAACCCTCTACAGGAGAGGGTTTTATGGTATCGGAGCGGCGGGATTCGAACCCACGACCCCCACTACCCCAAAGTGGTACGCTACCAAACTGCGCTACGCCCCGATCGTGCTCTCTACAACCTAAGTATAGGTGTTATGGGGTATTATAAAAGAGCTTAACAATTATAGCAGAAAATTTCGATTGTGAGATGAAAAATCTAACTTTTATTTGGCATCGCCGCGACCTCCGTTTAGATGACAATCCCGCAGTATTTGCCGCTTGGGGCATAGGCGACTCGATCGGGATGGGGGTATTTATTTTTGACCCAGGGATTTTGTATAACGGAGAGACGGAGGGCGGCAAGGTAGAGTTTATGTTGGGCTGTTTAGAGGAATTACGAGAAAGCTACCGAAAGTTAGGGAGTGATTTATTATTTTTTCTAGGTAAGCCCACTGTTATATGGAAAGAGATTATAGAAAAATGTAGACCGATCGGGTTTATTTTAATGAAGACGTAGAACCTGCTGCCATCGATCGGGATCAGCAAGTAAAAGAACTACTGACAGAACTAGGTATAGAAGTTAAGAGTTTTTGGGATATTGGTCTTCATTCTCCCCATGAAATACGCACTAAAACCAAAGAACCCTACAAAGTTTATAGTCCCTACTGGCGCAACTGGCAGAGTTTAGCAAAACCAAAACCCTTCGATCGTCCCCAAAGAAAAATAACTGCCCCCCAGTTTGACACGATGGCATTACCGACACTAACAGAATTACGGTTTAGTCATCGGCAAGTTATTCCTAAAGCCGGGGAAAGAGAAGCCAAAAGACTACTAGAGCAGTTTAATCATCCCCAAAAAATCTTACAATACAAACAACAGAGAGATTTCCCCGCTATAGAGGGAACCTCCAGGCTTAGTCCCCATTTGCGGTTTGGCACGATCGGGATTCGCAGAATCTGGCAGATGACTGAAGAGATAGAAGTAGATATTAGAACCGAAGAAGAACAAATCAGTCTGACTACTTGGCGACAGGAACTAGCATGGCGGGAATTTTATCAACATGTTTTATTCTTTTTCCCGGAATTAGCGGAGCGGGCTTATCAAACCAGAATGACTGGCTTTCCCTGGCAGAATAATAAAGATTATTTTGCGGCTTGGTGTGAAGGAAAGACTGGTTATCCCATTGTGGATGCCGCTATGAGACAACTAAATCAGACGGGTTGGATGCACAACCGTTGTCGGATGATCGTTGCCAGTTTTTTAACCAAGGATTTACTAATTAACTGGCAATGGGGAGAAAGATACTTTATGCAAAAACTAATTGATGGCGATCAGACTGCAAATAACGGCGGCTGGCAATGGAGTGCTTCTAGTGGTATGGACCCCCGACCTTTGCGTATTTTCAATCCCGCTTCCCAAGCCAAGAATTACGATCCAGACGCTCAGTACATCCGTCAGTGGCTGCCTGAATTAGCTGATCTTTCTACGGCGGAACTAATTACAGGCACGATCGCTCCTGGCAAGTGTAAAGATAGAGATTACGTTTTACCGATCGTTAATCACAATGAACAACAAAAGAAGTTTAAGGAATACTACAAACCTCAAAATTAAC
>PHFO01000221.1 GCA_002861535.1 Cyanobacteria bacterium M5B4
CGCTGGGCTAGCGTTTGATGAACAGGTAGACCAACTGCTGCACACTGGCTGTCGCCTGCTGCACATGGACATTGGCGTGGTAATCACGACCGAACCGGAGCGCCAGCCGTATGCCTTGCACCACATTAGCTATAGCCGCAAGACGGATGGCCTCTTGGATGAACTGCTCGCGCAGCCAGAGCTGTTAGCCAGTGCGGTGGCAACCGATACACCGATTGCCCGGAGCTATCCATTGCCACCCAGCGAAGTAGGCGACGGGCCATCCAACCACCTACGTGCGTTGATTGGCGCACCGTTGTGGGTTGCTGGGCAACGCTGGGGCGCGATCTTCTTCCTCAGCCAAGCCTTGCAGCCGATCCTGTTCCAAGAGACGGATAACGATCTGGTGCAACTGATGGGCCGCCTGATCAGTGTGGCACTGGAACGCAAGCAGGAAGCAACCGAGCTGTATCGCGCCAAAGAGCTGGCTGAGTCGGCGAACCGCGCCAAGAGTGCGTTCTTGGCCAATATGACCCACGAACTCCGCACGCCATTGAATGCGATCATTGGCTACAGTGAGATGCTGCTGGAAGATTTTCAGCACAACGGCAATTCTGATCCCGCTAGTGTGCTCGCTGATCTTGATCGGATCAAGACAGCGGGGCGCCACTTGTTGGCCTTGATCAATGAGATTCTGGACATCTCGAAGATCGAGGCGGGCCATATGGATCTGTATCTAGAGCAGTTTACCATCCCCGATCTGATTACGAATGTGCTGCCCTCAGTCGAGCCATTGATTGCCCGCAACCAGAACCAGTTGACGATCCAGTGCGAACCAGACTTGCCGGTGATGTATGCCGATGTCACCAAGCTGCGCCAAATCTTGCTCAACCTGCTGAGCAATGCGGCCAAGTTCACGACGGGCGGGCAGATCCGGGTGCATGTGCGGAGCTTTCACACGCCGCCGGATCAGACGGTGTGGGTCAGCTTTGCCGTGGCCGATACGGGCATCGGGATTACCCTTGAACAGCAGGAACATCTGTTCCAGCCGTTTATGCAGGGCGATGTCTCGACAACGCGCCGGTTTGGAGGAACCGGGCTGGGCTTAGCGATCAGCTCGCGCTACTGCGCGATGATGGGCGGCAGCATTGCGGTGGCCAGTACGCCGGGGCAAGGCGCGACCTTTACCGTCGTGCTCCCGTTGCATGTCAGAAGTACTGATCCACAGGCCGATCATGCCCTGCTGTGAGGTGAGCATGCTGCCTTGTAAAAAGAGGGCATCTCGCATACAATAAGTAGAGATGCGAGTTGGCTATATGTGCGTACAGCAGACTCACTGGGTAAAACCTGAGTAAAAAGCGATGGCGACGATTCTGTTAGTAGAAGACAATGAAATGAATCGGGATATGCTTTCGCGGCGGCTCATGCGGCGCGGCTTTCAGGTGACGATGGCCACCGATGGGATGCAAGGGATCACGCTGGCGCGTAGTGAGCAGCCCGATCTGATCTTGATGGACATCAGCCTGCCAGTGGTAGATGGCTGGGAAGCTACACGCACGCTCAAAGCCGATCCGCACACCCAAGCCATTCCGGTGATTGCGCTGACGGCCCACGCCCTCGCTGGGGATCGGGAGAAGAGCCTTGCGGCGGGGTGTGATGAGTATGAAACCAAGCCGGTTGATTTTGCCCGCTTGTTGGGCAAGATCGAACGCCTTTTAAATGATCGGACAGCCCATGCTTGAACAGAGCCATGTGCTTGTCGTAGATGACAACGAAGCCAATCGTGATGTCCTCTCGCGGCGGCTGATGCGGCAAGGCATTCGCACCAGCACGGCCGAGAATGGTCGCCGTGCGCTGGAGCAGGTGCGGAGTGCTGCCTTTGACTTGATCCTGCTGGATGTGATGATGCCGGAGATGAACGGCTACCAAGTGTTGGAACGGCTCAAAGCTGATCCAGCCCTGCGGCATATTCCGGTGATTATGATCTCGGCGGTGGATGATATTGATAGCGTGGTGCGTTGCATCGAATTGGGCGCAGAAGATTACTTGTTCAAGCCGTTTAATCCGGTGTTGCTCAAAGCTCGCGTGGAAGCCAGCCTTGAAAAGAAGTTTCTGCGCGACAAAGAACGGGCCTACCTGAAAGCCGTCAAGCAGGAGCTTGAGCTAGGGCGGCGCACGCAAGCCGATTTCTTTCCCGTGGAGCTGCC
>PHFO01000222.1 GCA_002861535.1 Cyanobacteria bacterium M5B4
GGACATCGTCAAAGGTGGAGAGTTGAGCTCTACTGCAACCCCTGCTTATTGGGGAGGGTTTCAGCAACTTGGCTCAAAGAAGCGTCAAAAACACGCCTTGCTTGATGGGGCTTTAGAAACCCCATCCTCGCGTAGCAGGGTGGGGTAGTTCATCAACTTGGGAAGCCATTCAATTCCACCAATGCGGTGTAGATAGAGAAGAGGTAAAGTATTGCTGATGGCTTTAAGCATGGGCGCTTTCTGGGGCAAAGGGGAAAACTTGATAGCGACTCAAACTGAGCAAAAACTCAACTCTGGATATTCCCGCCAATTCAGCGGCTCGCCCAGAAGAAAGCCTGCCCGTTTCATACAACTTGGCAGCCGCCAACATGCGGATTTCCCACCCAAAAGATTCGGCATCCATCTTTTCCGCAAGAAGCACTTTATCTGGTATCTCAATCGTAATTTGCTGTACAGACATATTCACTCCTGCTTTCTGCCACTAATTTACAGGATTGGTTCCGCCAGTTGCGCCTCACTAAGAAGACTGCAAAATAATCTTGCCCTCTAGTTTGGTTGTCCGATCGTTGATTTGGCTGTGGGTAAAAACAACGCCCTCGATCGTGTTGAGGACAGTCATGGTGTCCTGAAACCAACTAGCCTGCTGCCAATCGGTGGGAGCGATGCGCTGACTAAAAATTGTGCGGGCAACGGTCATATCCAGATAGAAGTAACCCCCATTTTCTGGCTTCATGGCGCTCGTCAGTGCCTGAAACTTAGCACTATCGGGGAGTTTGGCACCGGAATTAAGTTTATTGCCCAATTCCCCCATTGCCCAAAAGACAGTCTGCCCGATCGCGCCATGACTAGCGGCAATGGATTTGCCCACCTGCCACAGGGTTTTATTAGGTTGGGATTGCAGGGTTACGCCCCTGGGCAAAATGCCCCCCTCCGAAGCCACAGCCAACCGATCGAGTTGGTCAAAAAAACGACGACTGCCTTCTTGTTCTGCCTCTGCTAAAAACACCAGACCAAAGCCCGCCGTTTTGCCGGTAATGCCCTCCTGGGCAGGGATTGCCCCGATCGCAAATTCTCCCTTCATCCACCCCAATATGTCTTGTTGTAAATTAAAAGGGGTATTGTCCCCGATCGTTGTTTGGATTTGTTTGATCGTTTCGTTATTAGGGAAAGACTTTTGGACAAAAGACCAACTCTCGCCAATCTGCCAGCCACTCAAAAATAAGAAGGTATCTGCTGGTAAAAGACCAATTAACTTACTACTGCGATCGGGGATAGGAGGCAGAGGTTGACGGAAATGATTATGGGCTTCTATTTTCAGACCATTCACTAAAGGGGACAAACTAAAAGTTAGAGCTTCAAAAGCTGGTTCTGTTTTATCATTCTTCTGCTCAAATAACTGGGTATTGCTCCGTACTACCCCCTGTACTAAAGCCTTTCCCTTGAGGTCATCAGACAAAAAAGATAAATCTTGTAAAGACTTCCTTCTGTTTTGTAAGACATCGACAATCTGAAACAGTGCCTGGGGATGGCTAGTAATAACAACATAGTTGTTTACTTCGGCTGTAACATCATTACGATCGCTATTACCTTGCAATTGATAATAACTAACTCCTTCGTAGGTCTGCTCTGTGAAATTATTGCCCAAGCTCTGGCGATAACGGGCTAAAAATTCCCGCCCCCCCCGCCGGTTCCTACTGGGCGCGAGCAAAACCGTCGCCTTACTTTTATCTTCCTGATTTCCCAGAAGAGCCACTCCAATTATGCCCTCGGACCAAGGTTTTACATCCCGCTGCCAATCCATGCCCGTCTGCCGCAATAGAGTTTGAAAGGGCGATTGATCGATGGGACGTTGCAAAATTGCTTGTGCCTGGGGCGAAACTAACTTATCAAGAAAAGACCAGGACTGCCGCTCTAAATCGATCGTGAGGGTTACTTCCGCCGTTTCCGGCAGCATCCCACTGATCTCAGCAAAAGTCGGCGGCTGGGGGCGCGGCATAGCCCACCAAATCCCCAAGCCCAAACCACCGATCGGCAGTAAGACCAGTCCCCATTTAGCCCAGGACTTTGGTGCAGACTTCCGTTTTTTTACAGCCATGGATAGTAACAAACAAGATGCGTTCTAATTATAAGACTACACCTATCGTCTACAAGACTTCTGTAAATGTCAAAA
>PHFO01000223.1 GCA_002861535.1 Cyanobacteria bacterium M5B4
GCGGCCGAGCAAGCCGCCCAACAGACGGCTCAAGCCAAAGCCGTGGCCGAGCAAGCGGCGGCTGAGCAAGCGGCCGCGGAAACGGCCGCGGCCGAGCAAGCCGCTCAGCTGGTGATGGTGCCCCCCGTGTGGGGCGGTGATGTCAGTGTGGCGATTGCCACGCTCGATTCGCTGGGGCTACCCTACGTCATCAGCACGTATGGCGACAACCGCTACCCGAATGGCTATGTCAGCAATGTCGAGCCGGCCCCCGGCACGCTGGTGCCACGCGGCACCACCGTGACGCTCACCGTTGTGCAGAACGAGACCGACAAGCCCAGAGGTCCCGGTGCCGACTGAAGATTAATGTTATTGGCTACGTAACAACGGTGGTAGGTGCACCAGTGTCGTGCTGGTATAGGTTGCGCCTGCCATCGGTATAATCTTATACTAACTTATGAGGATACTATATGAAAACGCCAGTAAATCAGCTACGGGTTCCCGATCTTGTACTCATTACACGAACGGCCCTCAAACAGATCGAAGAGGAAGCCCGCCAGCCCCGTAGTCAGCAACCGAACCTTGAGAATGAAACCGGCGGTGTGCTCTTTGGGCGGCGTATCTCATTAGAGGATGGGCAGAGCGCGATGTTGATTATCGAGGCAACTGGGCCGGGCCCAAATGCCTTCTTCCACCACGTTGAATTTAACCCAGATGTCGAATATGCCAATAAAGAACTGGACCGGTTCCGTCACGACTATCCTGCCTGCGACTACATCGGCACATGGCACAAGCACCCCTCAGCATATCGCCGCTACAGCATGGGGGATGTAAAAACTGCGTATCAGATTTTCGCTGATGAGTCATACAAGCTCGATGAGATTATCAATCCGATTGTTTGGGTAAATGGTGACACATTTACTATCCAATACTACTATATGAATCGAGACATGGCTCAGCAAGGGCGCGAATTTATGTCCATGCACATTTCAAAGATTAAAGAATTGGAGGACAACAATCCTCTTGTGCAAGCTGAACGTATAGCACAGCCCACGCAGCCCTATCCACCACGAATTGTAAAAGAGGGTGAAGCACTTCGCAGCGAATCATACAACATCGAAATTCACCAACATGAAAATGATTTCATCTTCACCGTCACCGATCCAGATCATCCTGTACGGCGCGTTTACTTAGTTATAGGCCCCGATTACCCTCAAACACCACCACAAGTAGTGGTGGAAGATAATGGCCAACAAATACCAACAGATGCGGACAAACTTGTTCAGCAGTGGAACCCTGATAGGTATCTGGTGGATTTGGCAAATCGTGCTTTTCGTCCAGCACAAAAACAGCCGGATCGAACAACACTTCCAGCTTACACGGAACCTCAACCACCTATAACTCATCCTCGGGCCACACCATCTCCACCCACGCCACCATCGCAACCAAATTCCACACCAATATTATGGTCATTAATTGGTATTTTGACGGTACTCTTATTTAGTGCAATTGGGTATATTGCGTGGGACTGGAGCAACGATAATACCCAGCTAAGCACGAACGGGGTACCGACTCCAATCATTCCAGCAAGCGGCACATCAGCATCTCAAGCATACCCTGATTCTAATGTAGGCCAAGCATCACAGCCTACCCAAGAGGGGCCGTCTGTCGCAGCCTCCGACAAGAAGTATCAGGAGTTGTGGAGCACATACGACAACGCTCTCGAAGCAGCTCAGAAGGTCTCTAGCAAGGATAACTGGGATGCCGTCTTCACAGCCTTAGATGATATAAATAGCTTTGTTAACCCATCTAATTTAGACAGTCTAAAAGCGGCCGAGCCACGTACAGAAAAACGTGAAAAACTCCGCATTGAGGCACGGCATGAATACGCAAAGGCACTAGTTAAAGCAAAAGAGTATTCCGCAGCAGTTGTGCAGTTTGATGAAGTCATCAACTCGCCTACCTATTCTGGAGAGGAACTGGAACTGGCAAAGATTAGATTGGAGTATGCAGCAGCACTACAGCAAAACAATCAGGGTGACGCAGCAGCCGCGCAGTGTGAAGAAGTGGCAAAATTCATCTGTAAAACTGAGGCGACGCAGTGTGAAGAAGTGGCAAAATTCATCTGTAAAACTGAGGCGACCCCAATAC
>PHFO01000224.1 GCA_002861535.1 Cyanobacteria bacterium M5B4
AAAAGAGTGTCAGTTTTTCAAAGAGGTGTGTGTTTGCAAAATAGTTGAATTGTTATTGCAATGTTACCACTCAACTAAGTTTGTCAATCGTATCGAGCCATGTGTAGAGGTCATCGATCGTGGTATCGATCGGGAGGGCACTGTAGGATTTTGATAACATCATTCGTGCTAATGTAGATAGTATGAGTTGACAAAATATCATGACCAACGAATTACCGAAGAGACCTGGTGGAGCCGTAGCTAGTCGTCCCCTACATTTTTTATTTATTTGTGATTGCTCTGGCTCGATGTCAGGGATAAGGATTCAGTCCCTTAATAATGCGATTCGTGAAGCCATTCCCCACATGCGCCAAGTAGCCACCGAAAACCCCACAGCCCAGGTTCTAGTCAGAGCGATCGCTTTTAGTGATGGCGCTTATTGGCACATCGGCAATCCCACTCCTGTCGAGGAGTTTACTTGGACAGACTTAGAGGCAAGGGGATTGACCGACATGGGTTTAGCCTTAAAACAAATAGCAGAACAGTTAAAAATGATGCCAGAACGGGGACTGCCCCCGGTTTTGGTTTTGGTTAGTGATGGCGTGCCCACCGATGACTTCACGAGCGGATTAAATGCCCTCATGGCAGAACCTTGGGGCAAAAAGGCGGTCAGAATAGGCATTGCCATTGGTGATGATGCAGAAGAAGAGGTGCTAAAGAGATTTATTGGCAATCCAGAGATACCACCCCTCCGCGCCCAAAACTCAGAACAGTTAGTACGGTTTATCAAATGGGCAAGCACCATGACTGTACAAGCTGTTTCTTCTCCTGCTGGTCAGGAAAGTGGAAGAACCCCCGTGCCGATCGTTATGCCATCCACTGCTGTGGCTGTTCCCAGTGCTGGCAGTGCAGATGTAGATATATTTTAAATTATGACGCCACAGAATTTACCATGGCAGGCTTGTGCTCACACGGTTAGAGGGGACAGCCACCAACGCCAAAATAAGCCTAATCAGGATGCCTATCATCTTGTTTCAAAGGCAGGAAACTCGATCGTTATCACTATTTCTGATGGACATGGCAGCGATCGTTATTTTCGTAGTCATATAGGAGCACAACTAGCTGTTAAAGTAGCTGCTGAAGTTCTGCAAACGATCGTTAGTCAAAGTTATGAGACGGTCTACGAACTGAGTAGACAGCAATTACCCGCTAAATTAGTACAAGGGTGGCAAAAAGCTGTAATAGAGCACTATCAAACAAGTCCTTTCACTGAAGAAGAGAAAGAAAGATTAGCTACTAACAACAACATCATTCCCTATGGAGCAACATTACTAGGTGTAGTGGTTACACCAGCTTTTATTGTGTATTTACAACTGGGAGACGGGGATATTTTATGTCTCAATCAAGATGGCACAATCTTCAGACCACTTGCTGGCGACAGTCGTCTATTTGCCAATGAAACTACGTCCCTATGTTTGCCAAAGGCATGGAGTGATTTTAGGATTCAGATGCAACCTTGCAATGAATCATCGCCAGTGTTAATCTTTTTGGCAACAGATGGTTATAGTAATTCCTTTCCTTCAGAAGAGGATTTGCACAATGATATGAGACTGTATCTGAATTGGATCAAAGAAGAAGGACTGGAAAGTGTTGACAGAGAACTGCCTAAACTATTAGAGCAAGTAACTAAACGAGGAAGTGGTGATGATATTACAGTGGGAATTATGACTCGACTGGCATGTGAACAAAAAACAGCCGCAGACAAAACTTCTAACAGTGAGACCTCAGAAAAAAATGATAAGAAGATAACTGAAGAACAAGAAGGTCAGGATAATAGATTAGATACATTGGCTACCATGCCAATTAGGTTAATCCTGCTAATTATTCTTCTAATTATTGCTTTTATCATATTTAAAAGACAATGAATGACATTGCCCGCCAAAAACTACAAGAACTGATTAGTAGGTTCAGCCCTGCCCTAGCTAACGATCGGATGCGGTGCCTGGGGATGCTGCAGGATATGTGTCGAGAGCAAAAGAAGGAAATTGCTGGCATTATGGCAGCTCTGGAGGAGGGTATCCCCTCTGCCATGATGGAGCGAGACTTTTCCCTGGAAATCAGCAGAAAATTACTGATTTTGAAGC
>PHFO01000225.1 GCA_002861535.1 Cyanobacteria bacterium M5B4
GTGGAGCTAACCGAACAGGATGTGACCCGCAGCATCATCGGCACGATAGGCGACATAGATTCGTACCGCCTGCCGGATGCACGCGGCTACACTGCGCTGACGCGCTACTTGATTGGCGACGATGCCGACACGCGCCAAGCCCTGCGCGAACAGGTACTTGGCACGACAATTGCCGATTTCCGCGCCTTTGCGGAGGTGCTCGAGCAGGTGCGTACACAGGGGATCGTAGCGGTGCTTGGTTCGGCGGAGCAGATCGCCGCCGCTAATGCCCAGCAGCCCAATCTGCTGACGAAGGTGAAGGTGCTATAACGGCGCGATGTCCGGTATGTGGGGGGGCAGATGTGGGTAGTCTGCCCCCCCGTTTGCACGTGGAAGCAGTTTCATAACACGGTGCTGCGCTGGTTACGCAAGGGTGGTGTGGAGCTTGCAACGCAGGGTGTGCTACAATAGTGGTATAGAGGTCAAGTATGGCGTGCGCCCATAGGATACAGGATATGCGTTATGGCTAGCTCTGCACTTGAATCAGCCCGCAGCGTGGTGGCTCAACTTCCGCCCCACGAGCAATTGCAACTTGCGCGTGAGTTGTGGCAGCGGCTTGTGCGTGATCTGCCACAGGTGACTGATGAAGCCAATGCTGTCCTCGATGAGCTTGAGCAGCTTGGGGTCCAGATTGCCGCAACATGGACAGCTGGTGCTATGAGTGCCGAGTTGGTCTCAGCGATGCGACGCTAGGGGAATTGTGTACACACTCGATGTCAGTGTTGTGTTAAACGCATATAACCCGAAGGAAGTCGACTCTATTGCTAGTGCTCAAATGATGCGGTTGTTAGTAGCGCGGCAGATTCGTATTTTTGCGCCGACCCTCATCCTCGTAGAAGCTGCGGGCGTAATCAGTCGTATACGGGGTGATGTTGCGTTGGCTGAGCAGTTTGCCGATACTTTGCAGCGATTGCCAACCTTGACGTTACTCGTACTCGATCAGGAACTTACCCACCGAGCGCGGCGGCTGGCTGCACAGCATCGTTTGCGTGGTGCAGACGCGGTGTATGCGGCGGTTGCACAACAGACCAGTACAACATTAGTCTCGCTTGATAAGGAACACCTGAGCCGACTGCACGCGGTGATCCCTACCGTGACATCTCGCGCTGTGCTGGCCCAGCTTTACGCTACGCCTCCGCCCCCGTTTGCGTAGACTGCCTGACCCATGCTAGACTAGGCATAGCGATGGCAATGATTGAGACACTATGACAATAGCATAATGAGGAGGCGAGTTTATGGCAACCAACACCGCAGACCTACGCAACGGCGCAGTCTTGCGCTACAACGGCGGTCTTTGGCAGGTGGTGGAGTTTCAGCACGTCAAGCCCGGCAAGGGCGGGGCGTTTGTCCGCATCAAGATCAAGAACCTTGTCACGGGAGCCGTGATTGAAGATCGGTTGCGGGCGGGTGAAGAAGTCACGATTGTGCGGATCGAACGCCGCCAGATGCAGTTTCTCTACCGCGAAGATGATAACCTGATCTTTATGGATAATGAGACCTTTGATCAGCTGCCCGTGCCTGCCACCATTGTCGGTGATAGCGTGCGCTTTCTGAAAGAAAATGAAAACTGTGATTTGGTGATTAGTGGAGATGATGACCAAATCATTGGTGCAGAATTGCCCACTTTTGTGACACTGGAAGTGACCGAGACGGCTACAGCGGTACGTGGAGATACCGCAACCGATGTGACCAAATCCGCCATTCTGGAGACGGGCGCGGAGATTCAAGTGCCTTCTTTTGTGGATCAGGGTACTATGATCCGCATAGATACGCGCACGGGTCAGTACGTGGATCGGGTGCGCTAGCGGATCTGTGCGGCGGCAGTGGGTGCTAGCACCTGCCCGCGCAGCAGCACCTGCCACCCGACTGGCTCAAGCTGCACCTGCTCGGTATCAGCATCGTAGGCGAAGATCGCTCGCTCAAAGAGTTGTACCGTCCGTAGTTGCCCATCGGCCGTGCGGGCGGTTTGTTCTGCGGAGAGTGGTACGCCAAACACATCCATGCCGCCGTTCTGGGTCCAGAACTGCTGAAAGCCACCACC
>PHFO01000226.1 GCA_002861535.1 Cyanobacteria bacterium M5B4
TCATCGGCGACGGTGGGCGCAAATTCGGGCAACTTAATGTCTACACCACGCACATAGTAGCCACGCTGCTTGAGGAAGCACACCAGATGATGCCCAATGAAACCGCCTGCGCCGGTTACTAAAACGCGCACGGGCTGGTGTTGTGATTGCATACATCACACTTTCTGTTCATTCGTTGGTGGATCAGACGGATCGGACGGTGCAGCTGCTGCTTGCTGGTAGGCTTGGTAAGCCTGTTGTGCTGCTGCTGCCTGCCGGAGTTGGGCTTGCTCGCGCTGTGATCTAATCGCAGGTGAGGGCTTCACATACCATCGCCAGAAGCGGTTCCACGCTCGTTCGGGCTTGCCAAAGACACGCTGCGGGATGCTGCCGGGCTGGGCAAATTCAAGCACCACCGCACCCAGTAGCCCCGCAAGTACGCCCAGCACGGCAAAAAGGGCAACATTCAAAACTAACTCGTTGCTATTCGTAGGCCGGGTTGGCACCGTCGCACGCGACGCAAAGCGCACCTCGGAGCCGGGCAGTTGATCGGCGACGTTGATCTCAGCCGATTTGCGCGAGAGTGTCGCGTAGGCTTCAAAGGCAAGATCACGGGCACGTTCCAGATCGCGGATGTTTCCTTGATCACGCTCGACGGCTGAACGTAAGTTACGTAGTTCCTGCTCCAGATTACTGATTGCGGTATTGAGCGGCGTGTTTGCGGAGGTGAAGCTCAGCAAGCCCTGCCGTTCACGGAGCTGGAGCAGATCATCTGCAATCCGGAGTGCCGCCTGTGATAGCTCATCGTCGTCTAGGGACGCGATACTTAGCTCCGCGAGGCTGCCGATCTCGAATAGTTCGGGGTAGCGTTGTGCGATCAAGGCCGTCAGTTCGGTCTCATCTGGCGGCGTGAACAGCGTCAAGTTTTCGTCGTTGATCAGGACTTCACTCTGGGTAGCAATTTGACTCTCAGTCGCAGCGAGCTGCTGCTCTAGTGCCGAGACCATCGCATTCATATCGGCGACGAAGTTGGCGGGAGCGAGTGCCGCCGGATTGGCGATATTCAATTCACTGACATCGGCCCGCCCCAACACACCAGCAACATCCATTTTGAGGAAGGCCACAGCCAGCGCGGACGATTCGGCATCGCCGCCCTGCTGGGCTTGCTGCTGCATAGTACGGGCCCGTTCGAGCAAGCCTTCGATGCGGGCCTTGCGGTTGTACGCATCTTCAAGGATACGCCTGCGGTCGGCAACTTGTTGGGTGTAGGTAGCAATTTGTGCGCTGGTCTGAGTATCAATATATGCTTCCATAAGCGAACGTTTTCGTGCCTGTTCCTTTTGGAAAGCAAGCAGGCGGTTGGCTGATCGAGACGCGAGGTACTCGGTATAAAGTTCCGCATCGCGGTCTACTTGGAAGTTGATCGTGGTTGAGATGGCGCGTTGGCGCGACTCTTGGAGCACAGCCAGAATACGTGTTTTCTCGCTGATCTCACGTTCGGCTTGGCTCACGCGGCTCTGGGCGATGGCTTGGATCAGGGCTTCTTGGGCATCGTCGTAGACTTGCTTAGCACGCAGCACATCATTCTGCACAGCATCGGTGGTGCTAGCCGGGCGACCGTAGATGTTGTTGACAAGTTGCTCGTATTCCTCTGCCCAAACATTAGCAATACGAGCAGCGAGAACGGGATCAGGGTGAGTCACGCTAATCTCAATCAAGTCACTATCTCCACCAGCTGCAATCGTGCCGCTGACACGATTTATAAGGCTACCTGAGTTGAGGTCAGATTTGGGCAGTTCGTCTTGCAGCCGATCCAATACACGTTCGGCAATTGTGCCATTCTGAACTAATGCAACCAGCGTCTCGCGGCGACTCTTATTGTTGTTTTCTATCACAGTAGCAAGGTTGCCCGACACACCTGCGATCAAATCTTCTTCGGTGACGGTACGCACCGAAGAGTCGAACGAGACTTGCGTGCGCGACTTGATGATTGCCACCGAAGCCTTAGCGCGGTAGAGATCGGTAATAGAATCTGGCAGTAAGTTGACCATGATTGCAAATATGGTCAACAG
>PHFO01000227.1 GCA_002861535.1 Cyanobacteria bacterium M5B4
GTGAGTGTTAATTAGTGCATTTATTTGTGCATTCGAAGAATGCTCTGCCGCGCTTGACTAGCCCTGAGTATACCATAGCAGTCTGGATCACGCAATGCATAGCGGGCAGTGCCGTGGCCTGCCGACACTCCGTGCAATCCCGCGAAATTGCCCCCTGATGAGCGTTGATCAAGGAAAACCTTACAGTGCGATGCAGCCCGTGTCAATCATCGGGCTTGCGGATGCGGGACCATCAGTGTACAATAGCATGCAACGCTGATTGCAATTGAAAGACACCGTTGTCAGCTACCTGCGTAGACCGGTTTGGAATGCGGGCAGTGGCATCTGCATCTGTATTACCAACTGTGGATGGACTGCCAGAGGGCTGATAGCAGAGAGAAATTGTCGCACCCATGCCAGTTGGAGACTACTACCAGAAGTACGGGCCCATCTATCGCCGACGCAATGGGCAAGTTCCCGAAACTGCCCGCGAGCCAGTGCGCCCCACCTCGCCCAGCCCTACGCGGCGGCGGCGGCGGCGGGTGCGTCGCTATGCAGCCCGCCATCAAGCTGCGCTCACGCCTGTTCCCCCGCCATTGATCGCAGATGTCACCGAGCGGCCAAGCTATCCCTCGCGCTTGATTGCCCCGCCCAAACCGGACACGGCGATCAGTGCCCGCGAGCGCATCGAGATGCGCCGCCTGCAACGCCGGGCCCGCTTACAACGTCGCTTCGCGGTGTGGCGCAGCTTGGCTACCACCCTGCTCCTGTGTACGCTGGTGCTGCTCGCCTTGCCCTACGCTATTGGGTTGAGCTACCACGAACGGGCCTTGCCCGGCGTAGCTATTCAAGGAGTCCGCGTCAGCAACCTTGACCCTAGCGCAATCGCTGCGACGCTGCATGTCCAATATGGCGATTTTCTTGAACAGCCGCTGACCATCACCTACCGCGATCAGACGTGGACTCCAAGCCTCGCCGAATTGGGCGTAGTCTTCGATACTGAGGCCACCATTGCCCACGCCTTGCGCTATGGGCAGACGGGCGACCCGCTCACGCGCTTGCACGATTTGGCGACACTGCTGGTGGGGGGAGTTGATCTGGCTCCGCACCTCACCGTAGACGAAGCTAAGCTGCAACGCTACCTGCTGCGCCTCAGCCAAAGCGTAGATCACCCGCCGCGTGATGCCGCCCTGAGTGTGCAGCATGGGTACGTCATTGCTACCCCCGCCGATAGTGGGCGGCAGCTGCTGCCCGCCGAGAATACGCTCGAGATACTCGCCGCCTTGAGGACGCTTCAGCCCCAGCAGATCACGCTGCGAACTCGTGCCCTTGAGCCGACGGTGAATAACCAGATGCTCGCCGCAGCGGAACAGCAGGCCCAAGCTCTGCTCGCCGCTCCGCTGTTGCTCAAACACGGCGAACGTGAGTGGCTGTGGGATACTGCCCAGATTGCCGACCTGCTTGAGGTTCAGGCCGATCATACGCGGATGGAAGTGATGATCGATCCCGAACGCCTCGCCCAAGCCGTTAATGCCTTAGCGATCAGCTTTGATAGTGGCAGTGTTGAGCCGCGTCTGCGCCTCGAAGCGGGCGCGTTGCAGATCATCAGCCCCGGCCGCACCGGCTGGCGGCTTGACCAGCCGCGCACGACGCGCTTCATCAGTGAGACGCTTATGCAGGCCGCACCGACAACGCGCACCGTGCGCCTCGCGGCCGAGAAGCTCACGCCCCAAGTAACCCCCGCAGCCCTGCCTACACTTGGCATTGCTGAGCTGCTCGGTGAAGGTAAGAGTAGCTTTGCTGGCTCAGAAGCGTATCGTATTACCAATATCAAAGCCGGAGCCGCACGCATGGATGGGGTGCTGATTGCGCCCGGCGCGGAGTTCTCCTTCAATACGCAACTCGGTGAGGTGAACGCGGAGAATGGCTTTGTGCAGGGCTATGCCGTGATCAACAACCGCACCGCGCTCGAATGGGGTGGCGGCGTATGCCAAGATTCGACGACCTTGTTTCGCGCCGCATTCTGGGCCGGCTTGCCGATCACC
>PHFO01000228.1 GCA_002861535.1 Cyanobacteria bacterium M5B4
TTAGCGTACCAAGCGTTGCAGCTGCTGCTCGGCTTGGGCCAGCGCATCGGCGGCACTGGTGCTGCCGAGCAGGGCTTCGTTGGCGGATTGGAAGATGATGGTCGAAGCCTCGTTATACAGCTCACCGGTCTCACGCGAAGGGCGGGTGACACGCACCACCGGCGATAGGTTCTGAAGGAATGGCATCGCCTCGAGTACCTCTGGGTCTTCGGAGACGACCGGGATCGTCGGCACGAAGGTTCCGACGAGTGCCCGCCACTTCTGCATCTGGGGGCTAGTGGCGTAGCGCACAAACTCAACGGCCGCATCCTTGTTCCGCGAGTAATCGGAGATGGCGAGCTGCCAGCCGCCCACCGTTCCAGCTGGGCTACCCGAATCGGTTACAGGCAGCGGGGCTACATCAAACTTGCCCTTGATCGGCGAGTCATCGGTGTTCCCCGCAGAGTAGGCATAGGGCCAGTTCCGCATGAACATGGCATTGCCGCCTTGGAAGACGTTGCGGGCATCCTCTTCGCGGTAGGAGACCACGCCACTTGGCGAGATGCCACCGACCCAGCCTGCGGCGCGTTCCAGTGCCGCAACTGCCTGCGGGTTGTTGATTGTTACGGCACCATCTTGCAGGAACGTGCCCCCTTCCTGTGAGTAGAACCACTCCAGCAGGTTGCAGGTCAGCCCTTCGTAGGCGGCTCCTTGCCATACAAAGCCAACGAAGTTGGGGTTGCCTTTGGCGCGTTCGCCCTCTTGCACCTTTTGGGCGATCTCTTCAAGTTCATCCCACGTTGTGGGCGGTGCATCGTACCCATACTCCTGTAGCAGGTCGGTGCGGTAGAAGAGCATACCGAAGTCACCGAACCACGGCAGAGCGGTCAGCTTGCCATCTACGGTGTTATTCTCGACAATGCCGGGGTAGTGCAGCTTGGCTTCATCGGCGAAAATGCTGCTCACATCGTACAGGTGTGTAGCGAATGCACCGGGCCAGATCACGTCCATCATGAAGACATCGGTCTCGGTGGACTGGGCTTGGAAGAAGCGTTGGATCTGGGCGTAGAATTCGGTGGCATCTTGCGGGCGTGGCAATACTGTCACATTGATGCCGGTCTCCTCGCTAAACTTGGCCGCCATTGCCTTGTCCATATCCGAGCCAAGCCCAACGGCATCGCCGTAGAAGCTCAGGGTTGTGCCGGAATATTGGCGTGCGGCTTCGGCATTAAAGACAGCAGGGGGATCAGTGATGTCGCTGGAAATGCCTGTCAGGTCAGTTGTAGTGACACCAACGGCACCGCCGACGGGGGCTTCGGGTTGGGCGGCGGGAGGGGCGGGAGCCGCACCACCACAAGCAGCTAAGATCATGCCCATTACGAGCAGCATGCCCATCAACGTTGAACGCATGGTAAAGTTTCCTCCATTGGATTTCTATATACTTTTCAACAATCGTGTAGGCTGTCCAACAGCCGCCACGTGTGCCGCACGGCAGGTGTCGCACACAACACCGTTCCGCACGACGGTTCGGTTTTGGCAGGCGTATCATGTAAAGAGTAGCGGTGATTCAAAGTACGGCCAAAATGAATGCCTCAAATACGCATCTCATTCTGTGTCAATGCGAATGAGATACTTCGTGGTGTGGCATAAATGCCGACTCAAATCACTATTGATGCGAGTATGGGAGAAATGAAATACACGCCATACGCCTAGCTTGCCTCTTACTAGAACTATAACAGTTTCTCAGAGGTGCGTCAAGTGAATAAGCGTTATTTCCGCATAACTATCACCGCAGCCACTCTAGGCAGGCTGTACGATGTACGGCGTAGCCACATCTCGCCCGCGCCATTTTTGACAGCCTCTTCTAATCAAACTATACTACTCATGAAGTGCTAAAGAATCCAATACTAATTTGACCTAAGTGGGATAGATTTGATTCGTAAATGTATGTTAAACGCGGCTTAGTGCGATGACGCTAAGATACGCTAGGGGAGGCTCTCTCAATGGCGAG
>PHFO01000229.1 GCA_002861535.1 Cyanobacteria bacterium M5B4
AAAGCTCCCTCTTTTTCCTATGACACTGGTATAAGTCCTGTTTCAACTTTTCTCTGTAAGCCCAGAACAACTTTAGACATAATGCAGTGATAACAAAATTTATCCAAGATACTTGTAAGTGTATTACTTTAGTAGTAAGTTGGTACCTAGTTTTAGTTTCGCACTCGAAAGCATGACGACTGAGTACCTTTCTGTAAAAGAAACCTCTGAAATCTTAAGTTGCTCAGAGCAATATGTGCGTCAGCTACTAAGGTATGGTGAAATCAGCGGGGAAAAGATTAGTAGTCGGTGGATTGTCGCATCAGATTCTGTGCAGAACTACCGTGTTAAAGGAGAAGACGTTAGCTTAAAAGTCCCTGATCACGGGCGACGATCGTTTAGCAAACCTCAACTAAAAGCCTTGAGTTTCTTTTCTGGTTGCATGGGTCTGGACTTGGGACTGGAAAAAGAAGGCATCCAAGTACTACTTGCTTGTGAGATTGATCCATCTGCTCGAAAAACGATCGAGATCAATCGACCAGACATAGCACTGATTGGGGATATTCGGGATTACTCAGCCCCAGAAATTCGAGAAAAAGCCGGACTGAGTTCAACCGATGAAATTGACGTCATCGTTGGCGGACCGCCATGCCAAGCCTTTAGCAGTGCAGGAAAGCGGCAAGGATTTAATGATGAACGAGGCAATGTCTTTTTAACATTCATCGATTTAATCATTCAACTTAAACCCAGATTTGCAGTAATTGAAAATGTGCGAGGATTATTGTCCGCTCCATTAAAACACAGACCTCATGAAATGAGAGGAAAGAATTTTCCCCCATTATCCCAAGATGAACAAAGAGGAGGCGCATTACTTTTCATTACACAAAGGCTAAAAGATGCAGGATATAGTGTTTCTTTTAATCTGTACAATGCTGCTAATTTTGGATCTCCGCAACAACGGGAGAGGGTCGTCATTGCTTGTAGTCGTGATAGAGAAAAACTTCCCTACCTCACACCCACTCATGCAGAAAAAGGTCTATACGGTCTGCCAACCTGGAAAAGTTTACGAGAAGCCTTAGAAGGTCTTCCCAAAGAAGGACATCATTTTGTCAAGTTTCCCGAAAAACGGCTTAAGTATTACAGGTTGCTGAAACCCGGACAATACTGGCGGGACTTACCAGAAGAGCTACATCAAGAGGCACTAGGAGCTTCTTATCATGCAGGAGGGGGAAAAACAGGTTTTTATCGCAGGCTAGCGTGGGATAAGCCTGCCCCAACTTTAGTCACTCATCCAGCAATGCCAGCAACTGATCTGGCTCATCCCGAGGAAGACAGACCTCTTAGCATTGAAGAATATAAGCGTGTTCAAGAATTTCCAGACGATTGGATTATTGCAGGTACTTTGCTCGATCAATATCGACAAGTTGGTAATGCTGTACCTTGTTCTCTAGGAAGAGCGATCGCTAGGATGTTACTATCTCATTTAAGGGGTGAACAACCTATTGTTTATCCAGATTTTCCGTATTCTCGTTATCATAAAACTGATGATGTAAGTTGGATGAAAGAAATGGGTTGTCTTGAAGATTTTTCGACAAAACAACTATCTCTTAACTTAGTTTGATAAATCCGACAAACTCTTCCAAGGACTACTCTCCTCAATGGCTAAAGCATCTGGGTTGTGAACTAGAACTTGTTGAACAAAGGTAATGAAGTTGTCTTCTGAAAAGCGATCGGTATTGTATTTGTTGTTAAAATAAGACCATCGATAAGAGCCTGTTTTAGCATCAACTCGATGCCATTTTTCAATGGGTTGCTTGATCCTTA
Source organism: Cyanobacteria bacterium M5B4 (assembly GCA_002861535.1). Lineage (GTDB taxonomy): Bacteria > Cyanobacteriota > Cyanobacteriia > Pseudanabaenales > Pseudanabaenaceae > M5B4. The sequence continues at coordinate 1,804 of PHFO01000229.1, forward strand.
CTTTAGAAGATGAACTGTTTTCTGTGTTGCTACGATTTTTGACCTGTAAAAGAGAACCATCAACATTACAAAAGTCTACGTGCTGAACAGATTCTCCCCAACAACAATACCAACCATAATCAGCAAGTTTCTCAGCTAAAAACTCTTCAAGAAGTAATCCCAGAATGTTCTCAGCAGACATTGCAAGCCTAT
>PHFO01000230.1 GCA_002861535.1 Cyanobacteria bacterium M5B4
AGCCGATCGGTGTAGGGTTCTAGTTGATCTTGCAAACAGGCAAAGACATTGGTTAAAGTGCCGGGCTGATCATTCATCATTTGTAGATGATCTCTGATAATTCCGTAGACTGGAGGCGAAAGACGGGAGGAAAGATCAAATAATGATTCTATCTCCCGATCGATCGTGCCTGCGTGAAGTAGATAGACAATTAGCAAAGAGTTTGTCTTTTTATTTACTGGTAGTCGGGCAAGTATTTTGAGACCTAAATTTCTGTCCTGTTGAAGAAATTGTCTTGCTTTTATGAGGGCAAAGTCTTCATATAATTCAAAGGGTTGTTCGATCCAGAGGTTATCTGCTACTTGTTTGACATAGTAATCTGGGAGATGTTTACTTTTTGTCTTATACCAAAGCACTGCTGTCTTTATCTCTGTGATACCATGATGTTGTTGCAACCATTCCATTGTTTGTATTATAGTTTCACCAGAATCTACCAAATCATCTACCAGTAATATTTTATCAGGCAGACTTTCCATGGTCATTGTTAGAGAATGACCGATCGTTAGTTTACCTCTCTGATGGTCTTGGTAAGAAGAAGTAGACAGAATTGCCAAAGGACAGTCAAATATACGGGACAAAATATCCCCTACGCGCAAACCTCCCCTTGCCAGACAGACGATGGCGTTAAATGACCAACCCGATCGGTAAATCATGAGGGCTAGTTGTTCTATTAAACAGTGATATTCTGTCCAACTGATGGATATTTTATCTGTCATTCTTTGTCTTTCCTTTTAGTACCCATTTGCCACTGCCAGACTTTTCCCTCGATCGTGCCTACTAAAAGACTATCTTTTTGCCAGGTGAGGCAACTTATTTCTTCTTGTACTGAGAGAGTTTGTAACGGTTGTTTGCCTTGCCAGACCAAGACTAGACCATCTTTACCACCGGAAGCAAGCAGGTTTTTAGCACTATGACAACTGACATCATTTACCCAGTCTGTATGACCTTCTAAAACTGTAGGTTGCCAACCCACGATCGGGTCTGGGTCTAGTTTCCAGATCACAATCTCGGTGCCGCTCCAGGTGACTAACTTTTGTTCTGTAAACCATTTTATCCCCCGTATTTTGCCAGGAAAGCCCCCTAAGCGCCAGGGGAAATCGCCAAAACGATCGTCTAACCAATCAAAAATGATGACAAAATTATCGATCGTGGCAATAGCTAGGTACTGCCCCTGGGGACTCCATGCCACTATCTCCGTAGCAGTGGGCAGATCAAAACAAATAGGATCAGCTAGCCAATCCGATCGATTCCAGAACTTGAGGGCTTGATAGCCCCCTGCCGTCAACCATTCTCCCCCCGGATGCCAGGCTAAAGCGCGCACAGCGGAATTGACAAAATCGACCCTGTGCACAACAGCCTCAGTTGCGCCTTGCCAAACTTCTACATGCTTGCCCAAGCTAAAGGCAACCTCTGGTAGATGGGGATGCCAAGCCAAATGGTCAATCCAGCGATGCCCTCGGTCTAGGGTGTGCACTAATTGCCCCTCCTGCCAAATCCAAACTTTGCCCCCTTGTCCGGCGGCACTCAGCCAAGCTCCATCGCTACTAAAGGCTACCACCCGATCGGGTCTTCCTCTTCTGTTAGGAGTTGGGTTGCTGGCAGCAAAACTACTTCTCCGCCTGCCGTACCCACCGCCGCCCGATCGGTTGTCACTGCCAGACTGGTAATGTACTCGGAAAATGAGTAGCATTGGGGAGAAATAGAGTCTAGGATTGCCATAGTTAAGTCTTTCGTTGTTTTGATTGTATATCTCTTGCTCTTGGCAAATTACCGATCGATGTATTCAATTTCAATGATGTCATCCTCTTCGTCGTCATCGTAGTATTCTTCTTCGTCATCATAATATTCTTCTGCCGCTTCTTCTCGATCGTCATCTTTTATTTCTTGTTCTTTTGTTGTCTCCTTGTTATCATCTGTATTTTCTGGCAA
>PHFO01000231.1 GCA_002861535.1 Cyanobacteria bacterium M5B4
ACCCCTTAAATACTTGCCCGATAATGGGTCATTTTTTTGTTTTAGCCCCTACAGGATTACTATGCCCCAAAAACATACCCCTATAGGATGACCTACCCTACAACCCCTAAAACAGGGCATTATAGCCCCCTTGACCTAGCCCTAGTACTACCATACCTAAAACCCCCTAACAGGGCTGTAATGGGCTATAACAGCCCTTACAGGGGATTTTAGACAAGGGACAACCTAGCAGAAGAAAAACATACCCTACCCATACCCCTGTAGGATACAACACCTATGACCCCCCAAACAGGGCATTACAGACTTTGACCTACCCCCTAGTACCTACCTACCTACCCCCCTACCTAGCAGGGCTGTAATGGGCTGTAGTAGCCCTTGTAGGAAATTTTAAGATAGGGGTTGACAAAACTCCAAAACTAGGCTATGGTAGTACCTATGAACATTGAAAACTGAATAAACCAAGAGAGGGAATTAGCTAGCCTTAAGGGGTAGGGATACTCTAGGGTCAAAAAATCTAAAACCTAGGTTGACAACCCCAAAAGACTAAGCTATGGTAGTAGAGTGCTCAAGGGGCAAAGATAATCTAGACTCTAGATAAATCTATCCCCTAGGTTGACAAAACCCTAAAGCTAGGCTAGAGTAGTAGTGCTCAAGGGGGCAAAGACAGTTTAGGATAAAAAACCTGTAACACCCCCTTGACAAGTTCCAAAGACTAAGCTACACTAGTAGCATCTAAGAACCTTGAAAACTGAATAAGCTAAGCCAGAAAGAAAGTCAGCTCAAGGAACAAGGACAGTCCAGGGTTTAGAAAAAATCCCTAAACTAGGTTGACAAACCCAAAAGACTGAGCTATGGTAGTAGTGCTTAGGGGTTAAGGACACTCTAGGTTTTAGAGAAATCCATAAGACCCTTGACAAACCCAAAAGACTAGGCTATAGTAACACCTGTGAACCTTGAAAACTGAATAAGACAAGAGAGAGGGAGTCAGTTCCCCTTAGAGGGCAGAGACAATCTAGGATTCTAAATAAATCCATAAACCTAGATTGACAAAACAAAAAGACTAGACTACAGTAGTGCTTAAGGGTTAAGGACAGTCTAGGTTCTAGAAAAAATCCAAAAGACCCTTGACAAATCCCACAGACTGAGATACAATAGACACATAAAGAGTAGAGGAAGAATCATGAACAACACCACTGTAATTAACAATCAAGTTCTTTCTGAAGACCTTATTGATATTCTTCTCTATGAAGAATACCTTGATGAAATTGACAATGAACTCTTTGAAGAGTATCTTGATGAAATTGACAATGAACTCTTTGAAGAATACCTTGATGAAATTGATCTTCTTGTCTTTGAAGATTACCTTGATGAAATTGATAATCTTCTCTTTGAAGATTATCTTGATGATGAACTTTTTGATGAACTTAGCCTCACTGATTTTTAATAGGGGTTGACAAATCCCACAGGCTGAGATACAATAGGTACATAAAGATTAGAGACATAAAGGAGTCAATCATGAACAACACCACTGTAATTAACAATCAAGTTCTTTCTGAAGACCTCATTGATGAGCTTTTGTATGAAGAGTATCTAGATGAAATTGATGAACTCATCTTTCAAGAGTTTTTGGCTGAATACAACATTACTGACCTTGACTTCAGCCCTAAGCCCTGTGACCTGTTCCTACATGAAGTAGGTGACACTGATGATCTTCTTGATGATGAAGATGATGATGATGACCTTGATGAACTTCTTTTTCAAGGTTTTATTGAGGGTGAACTTCTTACAGAGTTCACTACTGAACCCACTCCCACTGATCTATCTCTTTCTGCTGATGACACTGATCTAGAAGTCATTGATGAGGAAGATGATGAAGATGATGATCAGTATGACTACTTTGATTG
>PHFO01000232.1 GCA_002861535.1 Cyanobacteria bacterium M5B4
ATGGGTTGGGATGCCTTCGGTCTAATGCTGCCATTTCTTAAAACTACTTTATTGCAATCGCTCAAATGGGATTGGAATGATACAAAGAAATCAAAAAGCAATTAAGATATAGGATAAACATCATTCAGTCTGGTATAAACGATGGAAACAAATATTCTCAAAGCAATAAATAATATAACTACTTATCATCCAAATCAGCTAATACAACATTACAAAGCTAATTACTTTCAGTCTAGTAATCGCATAAACAGTATGGGAGATGCCTTAGAACTTTATATCCAAGATATATTCGCTAACACCTTACAAATCACTGACTCGCAGCAAAGGAATGAGAAAATTGAACAGACTTTTAGTTATCTAGGTAACAAAAATAATCCCCCTGATCTAATTATTAGAGATGGGGATGCTCTAGAGGTCAAAAAAATTGAATCAGAAAGTTCCACAATTGCTTTGAATAGCTCTCATCCTAGACAGTACCTGTATAGTGACGATCCTAAATTAAGTAAAGCCTGTCGAGAATGTGAACAGTGGCAAAAGAAAGATATAATTTACTGTATAGGTTTTATAGAAAACAAAAAAGTTAAACATTTATGGTTTATCCATGGAGATTGTTATGCCGCCGATCGAGAAAGTTACACTAAAGTAAGCAAGGCAATATCATCAAGTATTATGACTATACCTGACATTGATTTAGCTGAAACTAATGAATTAGGGAGAGTAAATAAGATTGACCCATTAGGTATTACCTCACTCAGAATCAGGGGAATGTGGCAAATAAACAATCCAGCCAATGTTTTCAATTATATCTACAATCCTCCAGAAAATAAGTTTGGCATGGTTTGTCTTATGAGAAAAGAAAAATTTACATCGTTTCCACAGTTAGATCAAAATAATATCTTAGGCAATTCTAACCTTAAGATTGAGGATAAAAAAATTAAAAATCCAGATAATCCTGCACAATTGTTAGATGTTAAATTGATTACGTATTCTTAAGTGTACCCATGAAAATTGTTTCTTTATTTAGTGGCGCTGGAGGGCTGGATAGAGGATTTGACTTGGCGGGTTTTGAAGTAATTTGGGCTAACGAATGCGATCGGGAAGTCTGGGAAACCTATGAAAAAAATTTTCCTGGCACTCACCTAAATAAACATTCTATTACTGATATTCCTATCACTCATATTCCTGACTGCGATGGTATCATAGGCGGTCCCCCCTGCCAGAGTTGGAGTGAGGCTGGTACTTTACGGGGAATAGACGATCGTCGGGGGAAATTATTTTTTAGTTTTATTGATATTCTTACTGTGAAACAACCGTTGTTTTTTTTAGCAGAAAATGTTTCCGGTATGTTGTCATCAAGGCACAAGATTGCTGTCGCTAACATTAAAAGATTATTTATAGAAGCGGGATATAATTTAGCAGTGTCCCTACTCAATGCCGCAGATTATGGAGTACCCCAAGACCGCAAGCGAGTATTCTTTGTTGGTTTTAGGAAAGATTTAGAGCGTAATTTTATATTTCCTTCTAATATTCATCCCCGTAAGAATCTAAGGGACGCGATCGCAGATTTACAAGACTCAGTAGTTCCCGCTTTACCTAAAAACTATACTAATCCTTGCTGTAAAATACCAAATCATGAATATATGATTGGTGATTTTTCTAGTATTTACATGTCAAGAAACAGAGTCAGAAACTGGGATGAATTATCTTTTACTATTCAGGCAGGGGGCAGACACGCTCCCATCCATCCCCAGGCTCCCAAAATGTTATTCGTTGCCAGAGATAAATATGTATTTGTCCCACAGAAGATTGATTTATATCGCCGCTTAAGTGTGCGGGAGTGCGCTAGAATTCAAACTTTCCCTGACGATCATATTTTCTTTTACAATAAATTATCTGCT
>PHFO01000233.1 GCA_002861535.1 Cyanobacteria bacterium M5B4
CAAGAAGCCCATGCCACTGGCGGTAAACTGAATGGAACCAGGTACCCGCAGACCGGTTTCTAAGCCAACGCCAGACATTTGCATAGAGCCAGGTACCGTCAGCATCCCTACGCCACTGGCGGTCATTTGGGCAGAGCCAGAAACAGCTAACATCCCTGCACCGCTGGCAGTCATTTGGGCAGAGCCAGCTACAGTCAACATCCCTGCGCCGCTGGCAGTCATTTGGGCAGAGCCAGCTACAGCCGACATCCCCGCGCCACTGGCAAAGGAGCTAATGGCAGACTCTGCTAACTGCATAGAACCGTAAATCGAACCAGGTTGCCTTTGTTCGCTAATGGCTTCGTCATGCACTTCTTTGACTGCTACCGATCGTTGTTTGGGCATTAAAGTAAAGAAGGTGCGTCCGATTAAATTCTGCTCCCAGGGAATGGAAAGGAAATAATCTTCTGACCAATCGGTGGGATACACAGGGGGGACATGGATCGCACTCGATCGGGCTAACATCAACCATCTGCCGTCATTACAGCGATAGCCAATCTCCACGACATAACTGCGATCGCTTAAGGGGATGGGCAAATACCACTCCCGCGCCATTTCATCACAGGCATATTCCTGGACGGTATGGGGCATCTGATAATCGAGGTTGAGGTCGGTGGCATCATAAATTCTCAGGGCGAGTTGTTGACCACCTTGACGGCGGCAAGCCTCCTTATCCCGATCGGGAATGTCCCAGTAAGCATAAGCCCATTGGGGGTCACGGGGGAGTAATACTATGCGGGCTTCGTCATAACCATCGGGGAGGTCACCCAAATTCCAGTCCACCATAGCTAGTTCTGTAGCTTCAGCCACTCCTACACCGGTGGGTTGTCCTAGTTCAAATTTCTTTGCTTCCACTGTCTGTCTCTCTTCTTCAGTTTTTTGTTCATGTTGACCAACAAGATCACCGAGTTTGGCACTCTGGATTGCCTTCAATAGTTGGGACTTCCGCATACGGCTGTAACGGGAAATCTCATACTCTGCGGCTACCTTCCGGAGTTGTCGCAAGGTCATCTCTTCAATCGGTGGGCGTTCTTTAGCCATTGCTTTTACCCTGAATAACATCATCGATTGTGCGTCCACTATCCCCCTAAACTGAATTAACAATTTTTTAGGGATCGGACTAGGTATATTTTCCCGATCGGATCAGGTAGGGTCAATAGCGTTACGGTGCATTTTGCCGCGCCGCAGGAGGGTGCACCCTGGTTAAATTCTCTCCTGGTACTGGTTTTGTCCTTTGGAGCCAGGGATCAAAATGTTATGGTTTCATGACATACGATCCCCGTGCGGGCGTGCCCAATACCAATTAAAATCAGGTGCATACATTTAGAGGAACTGATATGACAAAGAGATGGATGGGCAGTTTAGTAGCTGTGGTGCTGGCGGTGGTGGTGTGCTGGGGCTGGGCTAGTCCTAGTTGGGCTAGTTTGACTAATTTGCCCCGCAACGAAGGCAAGATGCTGACAACAAAGGAGATGCGGGATTTAGTAGGGGGCGGTTTAACGGGCAACTACGAGGAAGATGTGAAAAAGTTAATCGGTAGTCTGCGCAATGCCCTCATTTTACCAAGTGACGATCCTGGTAAAAAGGATGCCCAAAAGGATGCTAAATACAAAATCAATGCCTTTGCCTCCCGCTATCGTCGTCCTCCCTACGAAGGGCTGGAGTCTTTTACTACTTTGCGTACGGCTTTGAATAATTTGGCGACTTACTACAATTCTACGGCGCGGCGATCGGTGCCCCAGCAGGTGCAAGACCGCGTCCTGATGGAACTCGATCGGGCAGAAAAGGCTTTAGCGGAGGGACTGTAAATCGAATTTAGGACTTAAGTCAAGCAAAATTGCCCCTCAT
>PHFO01000234.1 GCA_002861535.1 Cyanobacteria bacterium M5B4
CCTAACGATCGAACTCACCCGCCGTCACTGACTTTGAATGATACAGATAGTTTAGCTTACGGTCGGGTGCAGTGATTTGTTATCCTTTTACTGTAATAACTACAATCTTTGGTGCTTTTAGAGCTTATGTGAACAAAGTTTGGACAGCTAATTTTGCTAAATTTTCTTACAGTTATGTTCTACTGTTACGGTAAGCTGACCAAGATTATCTTGCAAAGTAGAGAAGTCATCATTGATTGAAAAATAAAGTTTTCCTGAACTGCGCAAATCTTCCGAAATAAACTTTGAACCCACTCTAAATGGATTTCCGGATGTCCCTACTTTTGCTATTAGAGTCCCAATAGAAGTATTTGAAAGTGGGTATGAAAATCGACCTGATTCAATTGGGTTACCCCCTTCGGCATTCACAAATACTCTGAAAGTCTTTTTCCCATCAGTATACATCCCATTACTCCACTTGCCAGACGCACTAATTTCAACGCGACAGCCAGGTACTACTTCCACATTTGACAATGTCCAACCACTTCTGGCATCGACAGTAGTTGTTGATGATAATTTTGGGACAGGTATGTCTCGAAGTGTAATTAATGACTTTTCTACATTACGGTATGATAAGTAGAGATCAGATAGTCTCCGCAACCCAGAAGTGTTATCTCCAAATTCTCTAACAAATCCTGCAAAACTTCCAAGTCCAGGAGCCAAAATATCAATGATTCTTTCTGTTCCAATATTGCCTAGTTCAATCGAAACATTGAAGAATGCACTAGATACAGGGTTATTTGTAGGATTTTCCACTAAATAACGAAGAAATCTCTTTTGTATCTTTACTATGCTATTTGTATCAAGTAAGTCCATAGAAAACAGAGAAATATTGCCTTCGCTTTTAAATATATTGAATAGAGATTCGTCTTTAATTTCTCTCACAAAACCCAGTAAGAACTTCTTCGTATCTGTTTGATCGGCAAGACTACTATGTTTTTTTAGCTTATCCAATGTAAGCAATAGTTCAAATGCTGCCATAGCAATGTTGTATTTGTAAGCCAAGTTGGAAGACTTAGAAATAGTTACCTTTCCTCCTCTTGGTACAATAATGTTAGAAATTTTTGTTTCTTCTATTCCCCTTCTTGGATCTCCGATATTGGTATGCCACAGAAAAGGCTCCCTTAAAACATCATAAGTGGAGCGCAAAAGATCGCTAGGAGGAGTATATCCATTAATTATTCGGATATCCTTAAGTTTGCCTGAGCTATCATAAATCTCAACTAATGCGTCTGCGGCGTAGATATTGTAGACATCCATATCAAGACGAGTTGTGTCATCTTTCAGCCTTTCATATTTAATGCCATCTTGATCGAAGAATATTCCAGAATAAATGAGTGATTCTGTATTCCCAGACGTGCAATAAGTAGAAACTTCATAGACCTTTCTTACAAATGGATATACCACTTTATTTGTGCAGACTAAATTTTGTGGCTTGAGTTTAGCCTCTATATCTTCTACCAAAAAAGCCCAGTGTAATGTTGAAGTAAACAATGAGCATGAAATTAACTTTCTTAGCATAGGAGATACAAAACGTTTGTTTAACTATATCAAAGGATAACGTTCCGGTTGAGCAGCAGCCAAAAGTTTTGCTTCATCGGCAGGATGTCTTATCAGTCCGCTCCAACCGGTTTGTTAGGCTGCTGACCACTTTAACTATCGACAATTTTTCCAGTATGCAGGTTCTTGACTACAATGCATAAAAAACGTAGGCAGGACTCGATCAAATAGATGCTGTTATTTCTATGCTTGACGGACGTATTCGCGGAGTTGTGCCCTTAAGCCCTCAGTAATCATGGGAAAGTTATTAATTTCTTGGATAATCGAGTTTTCTGATC
>PHFO01000235.1 GCA_002861535.1 Cyanobacteria bacterium M5B4
CGACTACTTCATCACTGGCTTGGACGGGTTCAGGAGTAGCGACTACTTCATCACTGGCTTGGACGGGTTCAGGAGCAGCGACTACTTCATCACTGGCTTGGGCAGGCTGGGCATCATTAGAAGTCTTAACTTCAGGAGTAGTTTCTCCCGCAATTTCTTCACCGACAGAATAACGGACAAAACGACGAACGCGGATGTTTTCCTTTAGTTTAGCCACAGTTCCCTTAATCAACTCATCTACCGTAATGCTTTGATCCTTAATATAGGGCTGGTCTAAGAGGCTGAGTTCCTTGAGTCGTTTCTCAATTCTCCCCTGGACAATCTTTTCCCGCACTGCCTCGGGCTTACTAGCCAGGTCATCCTTGGCAGACTCGATCGCTTTTTCCTTTGCCACAACTTCAGGGGGAATATGGGCAACACTGACATACTCTACCCCAGAGCAGGCAGCAATTTGCTTGGCGATATTATCGGCAAGTTCCTTAAATTCTTCCCGCTTTGCCACAAAGTCGGTTTCGCAGTTAAGCTCCACCAGTACTCCAATCCGGCTGCCAAAGTGGATATAGCTGTGGACGATACCTTCGGCTGTCACCCGATCGGCTTTATCTCCTGCCTTAGTGATACCCCGTTTACGCAACCACTCGATCGCTTGGGTCATATCCCCGTTATTCTCGATAAGAGCCTTTTTGCAGTCCTTGATGCCTGCTTGGGTACGACTACGCAGTTCTGTAATCATTTGGGATGAAATTTCAGCCATGACGTTATTTCCTAGAATTGTTCTCCATTCTCACACATCATCATCTTCTGCACCAACATCTAACATGGATAAATCTATCTCTTCCTCTGCTTCTACAGGTTCGTAGGGGGTGTTATCGAGGTCATAGCTTATGGGCTGTCCCTGCTTACCTTCTAGGATGGCATCGGCGAGCTTGCTCATAATCAGTTTGACAGCACGAATGGCATCATCATTGCCAGGAATGGGCACATCTACGGTGTCGGGGTCGCAGTTGGTATCGAGCATTGCCACGATCGGGATTTGCAACCGCTGACATTCTTGCACGGCGTTGTATTCCCGCTTTTGATCCACAATCACCACAATATCCGGCGGCTTGCGCATGGATTTAATGCCGTTGAGATATTTTTGTAGACGTTCTAACTCTGCCCGCAGACGGGAGGCTTCCTTTTTGGGGAGGCGGGACAATGCCCCACTTTCTTCCCTGCGCTCCAGGTCCTTGAGGCGTTCTACCCTGGTGCGAATCGTTGCCCAATTCGTGAGCATACCCCCCAACCAGCGCTGATTGACGTAGTAACTTCCCGATCGGATAGCTTCCTGGGCGATAATACCTGCAGCTTGACGCTTAGTGCCCACAAACAAGGTTTTTTTGCCCTGCTCAGTCATACGACGCATATAGGCATAGGCCTCTTCCAAGTACTGGGCAGTCTGCACGAGGTCGATAATGTGTACTCCGTTGCGTTCCGTGAAAATGTAGGGTTCCATCTTCGGATTCCAACGCCGAGTTTGGTGACCAAAGTGAACGCCAGCTTCTAGTAACTCTGCCAGAGAGATAATGGACATATTTACTCCTTATTGTTCGGGTTTGACCTAACACCTGGGTGTGTTCCGCTATGCAGACACCCGAACCCCAGATGGGTGAATTTAGAAAACCTTACAAAAATATCACACCCTAGAGAGCTTGTCCAGGCTCACTTCCCCTCTCCCTTTTGGGAGAGGGATAGGGTGAAGGTTTTAGCAAAAGCAACGTGAGTCCTAAA
>PHFO01000236.1 GCA_002861535.1 Cyanobacteria bacterium M5B4
CGTTAAGCAGATGGCAAAAGCTCTAGTTGAATATTATCCTTGTACGGCTGCGTATCCTTAGCTAATGGATTATGTCTCAGTCTTGAGAGAATTTGACTGATGCCATTCTCTGGTGAAATTTCATGACAACCAAGCTTAATTAAATCGTAATTACCAACTGGTGGTTGAGAGAAAGAATGAGGAGAAAGGACAAAAACAGGTATTTTCATTGCCATCGCACTTTTAGCAGCATCAAAAGTGCCGCTCATTCTTCCTTGATTATCAGTTTCTACACCAGAAGCTATCACAATCACTGCATCTGACAGACCACAGACTAATTTATTGCGTGCCATCGCATTACGAGCAAGCCATTTATCTGTTGGATTGAACTGTGATAAAACAAGGGTGTTATACGAAGAGAAGAGAGGTTTAAAATCTTTCTTTGCTTCAAAATTTAGGATTCCTAGACTAAGAACAATTGTTGTTGTCCCCTCTGCTTGCAATGCGCCTAAATGAGCAGTAGAGTCAACACCTTTTGCATAACCAGAAACAATATTAAAACCTTCCCTTGCTAAACCTTTAGATAACTCAGATGTAATTGAAATTGCTTCTTCTCCAATATTCCGAGAACCAACAATAGAAATACTTTGAGTTGTAGCAAGGGGAAGATGTCCTCTAGCATATAGAACCGGGGGAATCCCATAGTCACGTCCGTATCGTTTAAGTTTCTCCGGAAACTCAGGAGATTCGGCGTGTAGTAGTTTCACTCTATTTTGCTGTAATCGCTCGAAAGCACTATGAACAGCCTCATAGTCTTGCTCAAGTAGAGAAGAAAACTTTACTTTTAATTTAGTTGGTATTTTGACGGCACTGCTCTTGCTGTCAAGTAATAAATCGCTTAAAGTAAGGGATTCTTTATGAGCAAAGTCATAAACATCCCACAAAAGTTTCGTCCCTACACCTTTAATTTGTGCTAACCGAAACCAATCAAAGCTATTTGTGTCTTTCATCGCTTTGTCCTCGTCATTGTCACAGTCAGCACATAAATACGCCCTACATTGCCTTGATTTATCAGTGCGTTAGACACTGCATTCAGTGTTTCACCTGACCTAAATAGGTCGTCAAACAGCAGAAGGGACTTCTGAGAATATCTTTGGTCAGCAATTTGGAAAGCATTTTGCATTTGTTGATGTCGAAGCGCATTGTCCTCAATATCCTTTAATGCTTGCGTTTGCTTGACCTTAAACAGATAATCATCAGGCACAGGCAAATTGGTTTTGTAACCAATTGCTTTTGCTAATTCTAGCACTGGCTGGAATGGGCGGTCTAACTTCGATGGTGGTATAGCAATGATCGCTTCTAGATATTGAAAAACTCGCCATAACTTTATGCGTTGGGCTGCGGCTTCAGCGATAGGCTCAATTTTGCTGGCATCGAATTGATATTTAAGTTGATAGAGAGCTTCTCCGATTTCACTGCGTACTGTGTCAAAACTACCATCACTTCGAGGCGTACTGGACAAAGTATGTAAATCTAATGCCTCACCATATCGCCACGAACCATTAATCACTCTTGGATTGACATTCACGTTGGTAAATCAATTGTACTAATTTTGCTTGTCTATTATACCCAGTATCCATAGATACATAACTAGGCGTTGCTAGACTTCGTACTGCTCCTTACGGCATTGCCATCGAAGCCTTGATGTTCCTTGACTTTGAAATCAGACAGATAACCTTGCAGTACTGCCCCCACAAATAACTCAAGCTA
>PHFO01000237.1 GCA_002861535.1 Cyanobacteria bacterium M5B4
TGATGAGCCGCACCACTTCGCCCGTCACTGGTAGCGGTTGCGTCACTGCGAGGAAGATTGGGCAGAGCCGCTCCACTGCTTGCTGCACCGCAGCCAGCTCGGCATCGCTGGCAGGCGACTCGACCTGCGCGGTGTAGTGCAGATTGTAGGGCGCAATGCTGGGTGCGCCCTCTAGCTCAAGGATGCCGCGAAAATCAATCTCGGCCGCGACGCGCACCTCAAGCCGATCATACGTTACGTTGAGCTGGGTTGCCACGATCAGGTAGGTATGCGCGAGGCAGCTTGCCAGCGATGCGAGCAGCAACTCCGGCGAGGTTGGCCCTAGATTGTAGCCCGCTAGCCCATCGCCCGAATCCGTTACCAACGTGAACTCGCGGATCTGCACCGGACGCACACCCGATCCGCCCGCCACCCGCGCCGTCGCCTGCAACGGAATCGCGGGCGTGTCGCTCTGGCGCAGCTGCTCAGCGAGCTTGGCCAGCTTGCCGCGCTTGAATTCCAAATAATCGCGTAGACTTGGCATTGGTCACTCCTTCTTGATACGTCGCTCAGATTTGTACACAATACATGATGACAGCGCGGGCAAAGCCCATTATACTTAGACCCACCACAGCATCACATTCAGTTCTATTCTAAACGAGAAAGCTCAGTGCTGAGCTAACAGAAAGGAAGCATGGTATGTGTCCACCAAGAGTGCTGAGTGGCATGGCCGCAGCCGCCACAAGTCGGCGCAATTTCCTCAAGCTCGGCTTTGGCGCAGCCGCTGCCGGAGCCGCCGCCGTTGCCCTACCAAACACGCGCAAAACCCTCGCCCAAGCCGTTGGCCGGATTTCTTTCAACAATGTGCAAGACTTGACCCATGTGCTCGGGCGGAATACTCCGCTCTTTCCGGGTTCGCCCCCGTTTGAGATTACCACCTACGTAACGGTTGAGGAGAACGGCTTCTACGGCAGCATTCTGAACTACTGGGAACACGTCGGAACACATATGGACGCGCCCGCGCACTTTGCTGTTGGGGGGGCGTTTGTGGATCAACTCAATCCGGCCAATCTCGTCGTGCCTATCGCTGTGATTGACATTAGCGCACGCGCCGCGCTGAACCCAGATACGATGGTCAATCTGGATGATATACTGGCGTATGAGGCCCAGTATGGGCAGATTCCTGAAAATGCGGCGGTGTTTATGGATTCGGGCTGGGCAAAGCACTGGGGCGAACCGGAAGCATTCGTCAATCTGGATGAGAGTGGCACACAGCACTATCCCGGCTTTAGCCAAGAAGCCACCGACTTCCTGATCTTTCAGCGCAACATTGCAGGCATCGGCGTGGATACCTTGAGCCTCGATCCGGGCAACTCAACCACCTTCGCTGTGCATGTGTCGTTTCTCGGCTCTGGGCGATGGGGCATCGAGAACCTTGCCAACTTGAACCAGATTCCACCGGCGGGGGCAGTAGCATTTGTGGGTGCGCCAAAAGTGGCCGCTGGCTCCGGTGGGCCATCGCGGGTGATGGCAATCTGGTAGCTCATTGCTCAAAGTGTAGGCTTTTGCACAGTTGCTACAGGCGTGGGCCGGCATACTATGAGCAGGAACACGACTCAACCTGATCCTGCTGAGGAGGTATGTTTATGCCTACGCCCATGATGATGATCGCCGGATTGTTGGTGCTGCTTGGGCTGGTGGGCTGCGGGCCAGCCCCCGCTGCGCCCGCACCGTCCGGATCACCGCCTGCGG
>PHFO01000238.1 GCA_002861535.1 Cyanobacteria bacterium M5B4
AACCCAATCCTGCCCGGATCATCCATGCTGACGATTTACCTGACCTAACTGAACAGATCATGCCGATGGTTATGCAAGGTAAGACGTGGACGGGAGAGATCCGCCTCCGTCATCTTCATGAAGACACAATCATTCCGATGCGCGGGATTATCTTTCCAGTGAAGGACGCGCAGACCGATCAAGTCATTGCAACGGCTGCTGTTTTACGTGATGTGCGTGAGCAAAAGCGGATCGAGCAAGAGCTTCAAAAGCTGGCCGCCATTGTTGAGAATAGCCCTGATTACATCACCTATACCACGCTCGATTTAAGCGAGGTGTATATTAACCCAGCCGGACGCGAGCTAGTCGGGGTGACCCTGAGCGATCTGCACAACGACTATGATGCAACCTTACCAATCTATCCCGAAGACGTGCCGATCTTTAGCGATCAGGTCATCCCACGAATCACGCAGCAGGGCAAAGCATGGACAGGCGATATTCGTCTGCGCCATGTTCACACGGGAACCGTCATTCCTACCAGCGGGCATGCCTTTTTGGTAAAAGATACGCAAACTGGTGAACCAATTGCGATGGCTGCGATCCTGCGCGATATGCGCGAGCAAAAGCGGATGGAGCAGGAGATGCAGAAATTGGCCGCGATTGTTGAGGCTAGCCCTAACTATATATCGTATACGTCAATGGACTTGAAGACGGTATACATTAATCCGGCCGGACGCAAGCTCGTGGGCTATAGCCTTGACGATCCGCTGAACAACTATGATCCATTTCAGATTGCACCGCCAGAAGAACATTCAAAGCTCTTGCATGAGGTTATGCCAGCCATGCAGACACGCGGCTTCTGGAGTGGTGAGATGAACATCCGTACCATAGATACGGGACGCATCGTACCGGTTGGTGTCGTTGCCTTTGTGATCACTGATCCGCAGAGTGGTGAGCCAATTGCCCAAGCTGGCTTTATGCACGACATCAGCGAGCGCAAACGCGCCGAGCAGGAGCAGCTCGAACTCCAGCAGCGCGTGATTGCCGCCCAACGAGCCGCAATCCACGAGCTATCCACTCCGCTGCTCCCGCTCAGCAAGGGCGTAGTTGCCCTGCCGATTATCGGGAGCGTGGATACGGCGCGGGCCCAGCAGGTGATGGAGACGCTGCTGGAAGGCATTGCCTACCACAAAGCCCACATTGCTATCGTGGATATTACCGGCGTGAAGGTGGTGGATACGCAGGTTGCCCAAGCCCTGATCAGCACCGCCCAAGCGGTACGCTTGCTGGGCGCACAGGTGGTCATCACCGGCATCCAGCCGCGCATCGCGCAGACGCTGGTGCAGCTTGGCGTGGAACTGACCGGGATTGTGACCCGTGCGACACTGGAGGATGGGATTGCCTACGCCCTCAAGCTCCGCTAACACATCCTCGTCGAGCTAATCGCTCGGCTTCATCCAGATAGTCCAGATAAATCCATAAGCTGGATACAACCTGTGCGGCGGCTCACGCCTCCACTAGCCGCCGCACAGCCGCATGCACTATTCGTCAAAATAGCGTATACTATTAAGAACCCGATTAACAGGATGCAGTGTTGCCCCACATGGACGTATCACCCTGTTGCTCAGGTGTTTTTTATTCCACTGTATGCGAAGGAGGATTCGAACCCCATGAAACACTGGCTTCTACTGTTTATCCTACTGGTGCCCTTGCTCGCCGCGTGTGGTGGCCCCCCCCCCCGCC
>PHFO01000239.1 GCA_002861535.1 Cyanobacteria bacterium M5B4
CTAGTCCCCTTTCCCTTTTGGGGAGAGGGTTTCCGCAAAAGCAACCTAAGTCCTGTTACTGCTTAGGATTTTTTATTTGTCTCTTATAGTAAATTGTGGTCCTTGTAAGTCTAAATAGTTTGGGTTAAATGCATCTGCTTCACAGTTAAGTTGAAAAAGTCCTCCCTTAGAAAAATTGAAGTTAATAGTTTTAGTTTGTCCTTTTTCGATCTCAGGACTTTGGTCGTAGGTGACCCCATAGCCCCCGCTAGAGACCAGGTCAAAGTCTAGTTCACAGGTTTTGCTTGATTTATTTTCTACTTTCATAGCAAAAGAGGTCTTTAAGGCTGAATTTGACATAGTAATTTGTTGGTCTGTAATTACCACTTCCACAGTTTCCAACGGAGTGCCAGTAGTACCAGGAGCGATCATTTCTGCTGCTTGCCTAGAAGAAGATGTTGTCATGGCATAGCCCATACCGATCAAAATCACGATCGTTAACACCACTAGCAAGCGGAAAGGCTTAGGCGCAGTAATACTTTCAGCCCCACTACTTTGAACCATTGAACTAACTGCACCGCCAAGAATTAAACCTGTTAACCAACCTAAAAATTCAATCCACAAAATAATGAAACCCACTCCAAAAAAATTACGTAGATAATTAGCAGAATAGTTGCTGCCGCCGTTTTAATCCCT
Source organism: Cyanobacteria bacterium M5B4 (assembly GCA_002861535.1). Taxonomy (GTDB): domain Bacteria; phylum Cyanobacteriota; class Cyanobacteriia; order Pseudanabaenales; family Pseudanabaenaceae; genus M5B4. The sequence continues at coordinate 676 of PHFO01000239.1, forward strand.
TGGTTCCCTAAAATTGTCCCTATCCCAGAAGCAATACCGGCGATCGCTGCTACCCAGCCAAATACACTCAAAGCTGCTGCTGTACCCCACAGAAACCAACCGATCGCGCCAATTAACAGACCGCCGCCAATCATAAATACCAGTTCATCAGGGGTAAACTTTTGAGAACCCCTCGGTTTATCACTAACTGTACGACTGGAAGATGAAACAACCGATCGTTCTGGCGATCGAGCTTTGACCGGAGCAGGCGTAGGTTCAAACTGTTTTTGTTGGGCTTGTTCTATCTCTGCTAAACTCTCTAGGAGGGCATTAACTTCCGTCATTGTTTTTTCCCGATCGTAGCAGTATCGACTCAACCAGACTGCTTGGGATTTGAATTCAATGTCCTTCAGCTTCTTTAAGTCTTCAAACCAACTCCTCAATTCCGCAGGTACAGAGATAAGAGAAGTCTTATCGGGATTTTGAAGAAGTCTTCTAATACGGGAGCAAGCTCTAGCTGAATACTTTCGTTTAGTTGATCAAAGAATTTAACGTTTTCTGCTATCTTGCGGTCTGGAGCAGGTAAGTCAGTCTTGATTAGTGCTTTGTTGCGAGTGAAACAAAAGTCTGATAGGTTCCGTGGAGTAGTTGCAACAGGAGTTATTGTTTCGGCTGTCAGTTCAGGTTGTTCTACTGGTACTTGGGATGCTTCCCTTTGTTCTTTTATAGGTTCGTTAGTTACTTTTACAACAGATGAAGTATCTTCAGGAGGTGATGTTATTTTAGGGATGTCTGACGGTGTTTTTTCTGGTTTTAGTACAGGTTCTTTAACTTTGATCTTGACTGTTGTGTCCCAATCTGTTGCTTCTTCCCCTAAAACTCTAGAATAAAAGATAATTTCTTTGGGCGGTGGTACATGCAGAGAATTTAATTTGCTGACAGTTTTTTTGTTAGTTCACTGTAGTTAAGATGCTCTTGATCCGGTCGGTTAAATACAACTATTAACTCTTCTTCGTTTTGAACCACCTGTACCTTTAGACCTGGAATGGCAAAGTGTTCTT
>PHFO01000240.1 GCA_002861535.1 Cyanobacteria bacterium M5B4
CACTTCGTGGCCCCAACAGCCAACCGATCCGGCAGCCCTCCTAGTAGTCAGCAACTCCCTACGCTTACTGCCGCTAATAACAACTGGGCACAAGGGACAAATGCCACCTATGTTGCGGCATGGGATGTGACTGTAGCCAATGGGATGAGTCCTATTCTAGGGCGGGTTTACACGAAGTCACTGGCCGTCACGACGGGTGCGAACGGGCCAACCGCAGGGGTTAATTCAATCCTGTATGCACTTGCCTATGATGGTGCTCGATACACAGTAAACCTGAATGGCTTGGATGGCTTCACATCGGTCTTTTTCGCCGATACTAAAGGGCCGGTAAATACCAAAGGTACATCGAGTATTGCCGATGATACTTCAATCTACCGCTCGCTCCAATTGGTAGATGGCTATGTGTTTGGTAACCTACCGTCCGGCTTTGGGGTCAAAAATCCATTTGTTGCGGACAACATTGGCTCTAATAACATTACGCATAAACTTTTCCTGAACCCACCTGCTGGAGATTTGCCGCTCGATATGAATGTGCCGGTGGGGCAATTGGTGGGCGCGTCGCCTGTCACGGCAATTGCGCAAATCACTTCTCCAATTCCAGTTTCTCCTGCATCAACATGGCTCCGTAGGACGTATGTCGCCCCACTGCCGCCGCAGAACCTCGACTTCGTGGGGATCGAAGGTACGATTGGGCAGGCGGGCACTGGCTTAGGCGGCTTCTTCCGCTTCAATAACCCGAATGCTGCGAACAATGCGACCAGCTATCGGATCAAGTTAAGTTTCGGTGCGCCTTATGAGGATCGTTACATCTTCGGTAATCTTCAGCTGGGCAAAAACTCCGTCTTCTGGGATGGGCGCGATGGCAATGGCACAGTAGTGCCTGCTTCAGCCACCTTCACGGTGGACGTGGAGCTATACAATGGTGAAATCCACTTCCCCGTGATTGATGCCGAGCGGCATGGTGGTGGCTTTATTATCAATCGGGTCATTACTAGCACGCTAGCTGCCGACATCTACTGGGATGATCGCTATTTGTATACGGGCAATGGTCCCTTCGACTATAGCATCTGCGCTGCGCCCGGCAATCCCCCGGGTCAAGAATATACCCCGCCCCCGCCTCTATACAGTGGTGGCGTGCAGGGCAATACTGTGCAGTGTTATGGCTCAAATAGGGAGCGGGCAAGTACAAATCCGACAGCTCCAATCGTGTTCGACTCGCCACGAGCATCGCTTGCGGGCACGAATAGCTCTGGCGGCAGGCATCGCTGGTATCAGAACGAAGACCTAACCAATACAGGGGCAAATGTGCAAGGTACCGGCTTCGGCAACAAGCGCATCATCAATACGTGGACGTACATCCCCTCGCCGCCCGCTACCATCACGGGGCAGATTGCAATCCGTGAGACCGACCTGCAAGTCTCGAAGACGGCGACAAACCCCTTCCCAAGTCCGGGCAGTCCCTTTACCTACACTGTGTTGGTCACCAATACCTCAACCTTCACGGTCACAGGGGCACGCCTGATAGATCAAGTGCCATCTTCGATTGCCCCGATCAGCTGGACGTGTGACATTACGAGTGTTAGCTGTAACCCTTCTTCGGGAACAACGACCGGCATCACCACCTTGCTAAATATGGCTCCCGGTTCCGTTGTCACGCTCACCATTGTGGGCACGGCTCCGGCTGTTGAGCCGTG
>PHFO01000241.1 GCA_002861535.1 Cyanobacteria bacterium M5B4
ATGTCGAAGTGGTCGCGCACGATGTTATACGCAACGGCATCGCCCAGCATCTCATACATGCGGGTTGAGCCGGTAATATCAGTGAAGAGGGTTGTCACCGATGAGATCAGCAGCCGCTCTCGATCCGATAACACTTGATCGCTGAATAGCTCACGGAACACCGGATGGTGGCTCAGTTGCAGCCCAGTCAAGATCGGGGGGAGATGCTCGCTAATGGTATGAGCATCGGTGAGACTCACCACCCACAGCAACGAACGTGGGACAGCCCAGTTGGTGTAGTGCAGGCGCACCCGCCCCGGCTGGGACGTAAGGGTGCTCGGAGTCATGCCGGTTGCTGTCTCGGTGATGTGAAACTCCTGCACCTCAGAGGCGGGCGCACCCGCCACTGTGAGATCGCCATAGCTACCGGTGACGGGGGAAAAGAAGTTGTAGCTGCCATCCACCATATCCGCCTCGCCTACTACGCTTTGCTCATACCACGCATCCAGCCCATATTGCGGATGAAATGCCGCCAACGGCTTGAAGAAGTCCGTCGGGGCGGATTCGTTTTCAATCTCGGTATTGAGCGAGAAGGTCACTTCAACGCGCTCGGCAAAATCGGCGGTGAAGTCCATCACACAGGCGGAGCAGTGGCTCTGCGAGGGAGCCTGATTGAGTGATTGAAACTCGGTCGTAATGGCATAGCACATTGGGCAATGAATATCCCAATGCAGATCGAGCAAGCCCACCCGAACGGCATACAGGCATTCGCCTAACACTGTAGATAGCGGGAAGCCAAGCTCAGTCGCAAGGCGCACGACATTGATGCGGTAGCGATCCGCGAGCGACGATTGGATCAGCCACGCTTGCAGCCCGTCGAGCAAGGCATGGTTCGCAGCCGGGCGTTGCTTCAAGACGGTGATACGTTGCTGTAACCGTTCGGTATTCATAGGGGCACGCTCCTTTATGAGTATACGATGAGAACTATCTACAGTAAAAAGTATTTCTAGCTCTTCCTGATTGTCTCACACCGAGCGTGGTGCTACTGTAAACGATTGCACAGTTGCAAGCATAACCTTGTGTAGGCTCGGCGTTATGCGCTTGTTCCCGCCAAGCCGAGCCGCTCGGCCTCTGTTTGCAGGGCGGCCAGCACCAGCTCGATCAAGGCTTCCAGCGACACGCCCAATTCGGCTGCACCCTGCTCAATATCTTCACGGCTGACCTTCGCCGCAAAGGCTTTGTCCTTCAGCTTCTTCTTGACTGATGAGACCTTCACCCCCGCCACATTCTTGTCGGGGCGTACCAGTGTGACCGCCGTGACAAAGCCGCTCAGCTCATCAACGGCAAACAGGGTTTTTTCCATTGGCGAAAGCCGCGCAACATTGGCATAGTTGGCGTGGCTGAGAATAGCCCGGCAGACTTCTTCGCTCCAGCCGTGCTCACGCAGGTAGGCTACCCCAATAAACGGGTGGCCAGTCTCATCGAGATTGGGGTTAGGGTATTGCTCATAATCCATATCGTGCAGCAAGCCCACCGCCTGCCACAGATCGGGGTCTGCGCCCTGCTGCTGGGCGGCATAGTGCATACTCGCCGCAACGGCCTCGCAGTGCTTGCGAAGGCTCTCGGCTTGCACCCATGCATACAGGATCGTGCGGGCCTGTTCAGTCAAGCTCATCAATCGTTACTCCTTTTCATTT
>PHFO01000242.1 GCA_002861535.1 Cyanobacteria bacterium M5B4
ATATGTGAAGTTATCTCTTCTTTCCCTAGCCACTACCTTGCTGGATGGGTAGAACACCGTAGGATAATGCCAATAGGGATAACTACCATGGATAGGTATCCCGTAAATTTCAATACAAAAAGGGAAATAAGGCTAAGAGATCAACAAGGATTCTTAACCTATCTCCCTTTTAGAAAAATGCGATATAGTTTTGTTGCTCAAACAGTTTCTTTCTGGCTAGAATGATTATCTCCCTCTAACAACGTCATTAAACGCTCTGCATATTCAACAATCTCTTCTAAATTCATCCCTTTAGCTATAAGCTGACAAGCAATTAACACTTTTAAGTCTGACCGCTTGAAATGCACATGGCAATCACCTTCAATCCCCCTAATAGCATCAGCAATCTCATCAAGCCTATCTCCAATGTTATCAAGCGTAAACTCTAACATTGACGTATCCATATCTATATCCTTTACTTAACTGTAGCAACACTACCATACCTGTAATTGTGGAATCATGCAACATATCTCATTATTTTATTCTTATAGATATATCTATTAGATATATCTTATAGCAATTATTTGAACTCAGGGTTTACAGGTGGATTTAACGCCCATGCGTAATACTTAGAAAGGGTATTGATGTTTGTATGCCCTAACATAGCCGCTACATCCACGGCTGGAACGTTGTTTTTTAGTAAATAGCTGGCGAAATTATGACGTAAGCAATACGGTACCCTATATGGGATGTTGCATATTGATAGTATCTCCCTCCATATCACGTTGAATGACTTGGCAGTGATGATTTTCCCCGTGTGACTATAAAATAATAAATTCTCTGGGTTCTCCTGTAATGATTTTTGGTACAGTTTACTATACAAAATATCAGGTAATTTGACATATTTAATCTCGTTGCTTTTACAGGACTTCCTTACGATCGTTTGTCTGTAATCGTCTTTTTGAATAGCAAAGTTGTAGGCTATCCTGATAATCCTTTTGTCAAAATCTACATCACAGTAGCGAATTGCAGAACATTCCCCTATCCGTAACCCGCAATACAGCAGGATTAAAATAAAATCCTGATAATGCTTTAGATTCTTAACCTTATCTGAAGGGTTGTCCTGTTCCCCTAACAAAAATTGCAATAGCCTATCTATCTCTTCAGGTGCTAACGGCTTGCGTAACTCACGTCTTAGGTTGTCTTCAAACCGCTTCTTACGATTGCTAACTATCGAATATAACGGCTGATCATAGTATTTGGCATCTAAATAGAACTTCTCAAATTTTTTTCAAGACTCTCAATAGCTTATTGAAGTATTCAGCAGAATAACTTAAATCTACTAACCACTCATTGCTCCATTCTTTTATGCAATGCTTACTTAATATCTTTCTATAAGATATATCTATAGGAAATTTCTTATAGAAAACATCTAAAGCATCTAGCTGATTATTAACTATAGTATTTTTTATTAAGGATTTATACCTAGGCTTAGCAACTTTGCCATATTTTTTAAGGGAGTGGTCAAAACTACCATTAGCAATATCGGCGGCTATCTTGTAGCCCATTAGGCTTGCTTTATGCCAGTTGTCAACCGAGTCATCTGCCCCAAAGTGGAGTTTATGCCGCTTACCTTCAACATAAAAATCTAAGTAAATTTTGTTTTTTATGCTTCTAGGCGCTAT
>PHFO01000243.1 GCA_002861535.1 Cyanobacteria bacterium M5B4
CGTTTGCAGGTATGATTGCCGCAGGAAATGTGGCGATCGACTGCTCAGGAGTAGAAGCCGCTGATATTAATGAGGCTCAACTGCAAACCCTCTTTGGAGAAATTCGCAAAAATGGGACTTCACCCAACTCGCTGAATGCCTTGATCCTGCCACTATGAGCGATTCTCTCGCAGAGAAGTTACTTAACTGGTTTGAAAATAAGCCAGTCGTTAAAGTTAGTAATCAAATTATTGATCTTAAGGGTTCTATCCCCAATCCATCTCTCAACATCTTTTCCCAGCGCGATCGCGTCATTGATGAATATCGCAGCTACATCGAAAGTTTTCTTAAAATTTCTGACCCTAGGCTCAAAGAATTTGTGCAAGACCAGCTTGATCAAGGCTATCTCTGGTCACCGCCCCTCCTGCAACTCACCCCCGCCTACAAACAAGGACGCACCACTAGCGAACTAATTGCCTCTGGCATTTTGCATCCGGATTGTGCGCAATACTTCCGCACCAGTACAGGACAACCCTTTCAATTTCGCTATCACCAAGAACAAGCCTTTACAATTGCCCATCGTCAAGAAAACTATGTTGTCACCACAGGCACAGGATCGGGCAAAAGCTTAACTTACATCGTGCCAATTTTTGATGACCTCATCCGCAATCCCAATATCAAAGGCGTTAGGGCAATTTTGGTATATCCCATGAATGCCCTAATTAACTCCCAAAAAAGAACTAACCAAATTCCTAGAGAATGTGCCAGATACTCACATCCGTGTGGAAAAATATACAGGACAAGAAACCCTAGCCCAAAAGATCGCCATTCAAAACGATCCCCCCCAAATCCTACTGACTAATTATGTCATGCTGGAACTCATGCTGTCGCGAGTTCACGAAGCGAAGTTTGTAGAATCCAAAAATCTGAAATTTCTTGTCCTGGATGAATTGCACACCTATCGGGGTCGTCAAGGTGCAGATGTAGCCATGCTGATCCGTAAACTCAAACAACGGTGTGGTCAAAAGCTAATCTATATTGGCACTAGCGCTACCATGTCCACCCAGGGCGATCGCCAAGACATCAAAACCACGATCGCTTTGGTAGGTAGCAAACTATTTGGCGCTGAAGTCAAGCCTGAAAATGTGATCGATGAAACCCTTAAGCGGTCTATCGATCGTCCTGAACCCACCCTCGAAGAACTAAAAGAGGCGATCGCTGCTCCTTTGCCACCCCAACCAAACGATCCACAAACCGATCTTGATCTATTTCGCCAACATCCCCTCGCCGCTTGGATTGAAATGAATTTTGGGCTAAAAGAAGACCAAGGGCATTTAGTCCGCCGCACCCCCATCGCCATTTCTACTGGTGCGGAACAACTTGCCAAACTAACCAGCTATTCAGTCACTGAATGCGAACAAAAACTCACCGAAGTATTGCTATGGGGCAGTCGCACCAAGGGTTTGACTTTTAGACTACATCAGTTTATCTCCCAAGGCGGTAGCGTCTATGCCACCCTCGAACCCAAAGAGCAACGACACCTCACCCTAGATGGACAATACAGCACCACCGGCGATCGCCTCCTTTTCCCAGTAGTCTTTTGTCGTGAATGCGGGCATGACTACTACATGGTGCGTTACGATCGCGAAAATCATAAAATTACACCCTTACTTCCC
>PHFO01000244.1 GCA_002861535.1 Cyanobacteria bacterium M5B4
TCTTATCTTCACGTGTAAGTGGCTTGTTCGCATCGTTTGTCTTGACCTGAAAATCATCAATTAACCAACCGGCATTGATTAAACGAGGATGCGACCACTGTTTTCTCTGTTTATCGATCCAAGGTATTCCCCATTTTTCGGCAGCAGATTCTCTTGACCATTCAAATTGTTCTTGAATATGATTACAAGCTCTAATGTAGCAATCAATTTTTACCTTTGCGACCTTTGCAACCTCTTTATCATTGCCCTTTAACTCTTTCTCTAAAGATTTTAGCCAGCCCGATACTCCAGAACTTAAGTCTGGATAGCAGATTGAGATTTCTTTGTCAGTTTGTAAAACATCAGACAAAATATGATGGAGAACTCTCTTGAGGACTTCGGTAGCATTTAGTTGCTCTACTCCATTAAAAACACCTGCATCTTCTTGCCAAAGCTCAGCTAATATGTTTTCTTGGCTCCTTCCTTCAAACTCACTATCTTTTAGCCAGTCATCATAGGGATGTACGGCTGAGCCAATTCCAGAAATAGACGATCGCAAAGTATAGCAAGTCGGCATTTCCCACGATCGGTTATTCTTGACTCCATCAAGACTATAACGCAGTTGAGTAAAAATACTTGACCACCACAATCCTACGTTAAAGCTTGAATAGCTTGATAACTCCGCCAAACTTGGTAAAAAACTAGACTCAAAAACTGATTCGTTCCATGTCAAATTGTCTATATTTAGAGCATTATTGGGAATTTGTTTGTTATTACAAAAGTTATTTTGTTTATTTACCCATAAAATAAAATCTTCTTTGAATTTTCTATTCTGTTCGTAAGTGGATTGAGATATAGGTTCATTTTTGTTGAAGATTTTGCCTTGACCTTTTTTTAGATCATCCCGATCCTCTGCTGCTCCTAAAGGTAGGGCTGACCAGTATATTTGCCATTGGGAATCTAACCAACCACCCCAAAGTTTAGAATTTTCTTGGAGGTCTGGCATCCAATGTCTTTTAGTTTGAAGAAATTCTAATGTTTTTTGCCTAAGTCTCGCCATTCTTCTTTAACAATTTGTTTTGCAGTTTGCATTGCGGCTTTTACAGAGTCTTTGGGAAGCAATAAAACTAAGACATTGGGAAAACCTGCTGTGAGTAAACTTCTATCGGTTGGTTGATCAATCCATTGATTTAATTCTGGATGCTTTTGCAATAACCAATGATCGATCAAAGGTTGGGCATAAAGACATGGATAAATTAATGAGTCTGCTCCATAGATTTCTGCTAGTCGCCAAGAAATTTTTGCGGAGAGATAATGTAAAAGCCAAGAGCCTGACCAAAAATCTCGCATTTTACGGCTTGCTTTAATTAGTTCTTGGACTGGTGTTAGGGTGAAAACGGCTAGGTAGGGGATGGATTTTTCTTCTTCTTGTTTGCCAATCAAAGAACTCGCTATTGCAGCAACTAGACTATTATGACTCCAGACCGAACTGTCAGGAATCCGAGTTTCTGCAGGTAATAGAGCTATGTTCTCCCCCACACTTTTGGCTACCGCCACTGGAAGGCATCTCCATAACCACCAAAATACAAATTTTTCGGGTTCAGAACCAGTATAGTTTTCCATTAATGGAAAAAGTTGTTGTTCAATGATTTCTCTTTCAATT
>PHFO01000245.1 GCA_002861535.1 Cyanobacteria bacterium M5B4
AACCTGAGGCCCCTGCTAGTGGTGCAGTTGGGGTTACCCCAACAGACCTAACTGGTATTTCGAGCGAGATCACTGATCTCCCCGCTGTCTTCAATGCCGAAGCCGCACGCCAATATGCCGGCACAACCCTCCGCTTCTATGGCGATGCGATTGGGCTTGGCTCAGATATGGACAAAGCGATGGCGGCGAAGTTTAGCGAGGAGACGGGGATTAATGTCGTAGTGTTGCCTCGCCCACAAGATGCTACCGAATTCTACGCCCAAATCCAACGCTTCTTCCAAGCCCAGTCCACCGAGACCGATGTCTTCATGATGGACGTGATCTGGCCCGGTGCATTCGCGACCCATCTGTACGATGTGAGCGACATCTTTGCCGCGGAAGCCAAGCTGCACTACCCCAATATTGTCGAGAATAACACCGTAGATGGCAAGCTGACCGCTCTGCCGTGGTTCGGTGATTTTGGCATGCTCTTCTACCGCACCGACCTGCTACAGGAGTATGGGTACAATGCCCCACCTACTACGTGGGATGAGCTTGAAGAGATCGCCAAAACGGTGCAAGAGGGCGAACGGGCCAAGGGCAACCCCAACTTCGTTGGCTTTGTGTGGCAAGGCGCAGCCTATGAAGGGCTGACCTGCAACCTGCTGGAGTGGTTCTATTCACAAGATGCGGGCACGTTCCTGCAAGATGGTACAGTAACGATCAACAACCCGCAGGCCGTTGCGGCACTGGAACGTGCCGCCGGCTGGGTTGGTAGCATCTCGCCCAAAGGCGTAGTCTCCTACCGCGAGGAGGATGCCCGCAACGTTTTCCAAGGCGGCAATGCGATGTTTATGCGAAACTGGCCCTATGCCTACTCTGCTGCGGACACCGATGACTCGCCGATCAAGGACAAGTTTGATGTCGCCCCGCTCCCCGTCACGGCGCCCGGTCAGCCAGCTGGAACGGTAGGCGGCTGGCAGCTCGCCATCTCCAACTATTCGCAGAACAAGGGTGCGGCCGTTGAGTTTGTGCGCTACGCCACTAGCCCGCAGATGCAGAAGTGGCGGGCACTCGTCGGAACCTTTGTGCCAACGATCCCAATCGTCTCCGAAGACGAGGAGGTCATTGAGGCGATGCCATTCCTTCGGAACCTATCGCCAGTAGTGCGTGTCACCCGCCCTTCGCGTGAGACCGGTGAGCTATATAACGAGGCTTCAACCATCATCTTCCAATCCGCTAACGAAGCCTTGCTCGGCAGCACCAGTGCCGCCGATGCGCTGGCCCGAGCCGAGCAGCAGCTGCAACGCTTGATACGCTAAAGCAACCTGCGGATAATCCAGTCGGTGGGGGGATACAGACTGGCACACCAGCCTGCATCCCCAGTTCCACCGATGGGGAGAGCATCTGTTGCCCTGTAGATCGTGCATGCGCCTGCACCTGACTACCGAGCAAGCCCAAAGGCTAATGATCAATTTCTTGATACGTGACAAAGGAGCATCCCTATGAGCCAGAGAGTCGCCACCACCAGTGCCCCGCCGAGTACCGGCAAACGCACACTGACGCTCGCCCAGAGTCAATCCCGTTTCGCGTGGATTCTCCTCATCCCAACCATTGTGGTTGTCCTTATGGTTGGGCTATTTCCGCTTGCCCAAACCTT
>PHFO01000246.1 GCA_002861535.1 Cyanobacteria bacterium M5B4
AGCCCTCTCCCACAAAGGGAGAGGGGACTAGAAAAATTAATCTACTTCCCTTCTCCCTCCTGTAATTTTTCCTCAGCGTAAGTCCTGAATAATGATATTTTGAATTGTCTTTTAGTCTTAGAGTTTTGGTATGAGGGTTTACGGCAATAGCAAGATGCTGTCGTTATTGGGCTTGGGGGTGGCTTCTGGGTTGCCGTTATTTTTAGTGCAAAGGAACTTACAGGCTTGGTTGACTAAGGCGGATGTGGATTTGGGGGTAATCGGGGCGTTTTCTTTGGTGAGTCTGCCCTATAGTTTGAAGTTTTTATGGGCACCCCTACTCGATCGGTTGCAGTTGCCCTTTTTGGGACGTAGGCGCGGCTGGTTAATAGTTTTACAAGGACTGTTGCTACTTAGCATTTTGGGGTTGTCTTTTTTGGATCCGACTGGGTTTGGAGAAGGGTCTACTTCCTGTGGTGCTGGGGACTGGCTGTGTAGTTTTATGGGGAAGTTGGGGCTGGTTTACCGCAGTCCTTTCTTTTGGGGAGCGCTGGGCATTGCTTTTTTTAGTGCCAGTCAGGACATTGTGGCGGATGCCTATCGTACGGAAGTATTGCAACCAGAAGAGATGGGGGCGGGGGCTGCCATTTTTGTATTAGGTTATCGTTTTGCTTTGGTGCTTACGGGAGGACTAGCTTTTGCTTGGGCGGCACAGATACCTTGGTCGATCGTTTATCAGCGCTTAGCCCCCTTGATGGCACTGGGTATGGTTGTAACTTTGTTGGCTCCTCAAGAACAAGCTTTAGAGTCATCGGTTGCCCCTAAATCGATCGGGTGGGGATTCATCGAGCCGTTGGCAGAGTTTATTAAACGATCGGGGTGGTGGCTCATTCTTTTGTTTATCATGCTTTACAAAGTGGGGGATGGGGTAGTAGGCAATATGTCGGTGCCCTTTTTATTGGGAGAAAACGGCTTGGGGGCAGAGGAGACCCAGATTGGCATCATTCAGACGGTGGGATTAGTGTCTACGATCCTGGGAACTTTGGTGGGGGGGAGCGGCGTAAGTCAAATGGGCATTAACCGATCGTTGTGGGTATTTGGGCTATTACAGGCTGTGAGCAATTTCAGTTATGCTCTGTTGGCATTTTTGGGCAACAATTTAGCCTTAATTTTTGTGGCGATCAATTTAGAAAACTTTTGTGGAGGGTTGGGTACTTCCGCTTTTACCGCGTATTTGATGAGTTTATGTAATCGTCAGTTTACTGGTACCCAGTATGCCTTGCTCTCTAGTTTGTTTGCTGTGAGCAGGGATATTTTAGTTGCCCCTGGGGGAGAAATCGTGAAAACGATCGGATGGACTAACTTCTTTTTGGGGAGTGTTATTATTTCTCTACCTGGCTTGATTTTGTTAAACTGGGTGGCTCCCTGGTCAAACCCACAGGAATAATAAAACGTCAGTTTGGGATAAGAAAAGACTAAGAACCTGAGTTCGATACTTCTAGAAATGTTAAAACCTTTGTCCAGCCTTGACTTCACCCTCACCGCAACCTCTCCCTTGATGAGAGAGGCTGCAACCCCTTTCTTTTTCCCCTTAACCCTGAAGGGGGAGAAGGGGTAATACTCAAATTTTCGTCGCACTCAGGTTAT
>PHFO01000247.1 GCA_002861535.1 Cyanobacteria bacterium M5B4
CAAAAGAAGCAGTGATGGCTGGATGGATTTATCTACATTGGGAACAGCCCTACGCCAAATTAAGCCGGGATTTACCAGTAGTTTATACGGGTATAGCACACTGACACAACTGGTACAGGCACATACGAGAATCCTCGAAATTCAGGTCACACAAAACAAGCTCCTCATCCGACGACGGGTTTTAAGCCGCGCGCAAAATACGTGAGCTACCCCTTGCTGCCGCCGTTAGCCCTGCACGAAGCGGGCCGCCACCTCGGCTACACATAGGCAACGATTAAAGTTTACTCCTGAACAATTTCGTGCTAAACAGTACAATATTAAACTAGGAACTGTCAAGGAACGAGTGGGAACAAATCAGTATCGGGGAGTATTGTTAATAATCTGCTGATAAAGGGCAACATGGCGGTCAATGCAACGTTCCATCGAGAAATTTTTTGCAACAGTTGCACGAGCTGCCACTCGGTATGTAGCTAAGTATTGTGGTGATGATGCTAAAAAGCGCATACATTCCTGTAGTTGCTCAGACGATTGGGTAGAGAATACACAACCGTTAACATGATTTTCAACAATGTTATAGGCATTAGCTGCTTGTGACACAATCGGTACTAATCCAATAGCCATTGCTTCGAGGAGTGCCACAGATAGTCCCTCACTATGTGAAGGTAGAACAAAAATATGAGAACTCCTTATGTATTCACGCACAATCGAACGTGGCTGCCAACCCTCTGAAACAATTATTGCACCTGAAGCAACAAGTTGCGGGTCTATCAAGTGTTTTTCTTGCCCATCACCAACTAAGTGGAGTTGAATATGGGGATATTGTGAGTAAACTTTTGTAAAGGCAGAAATTAGTTCTTTGAATCCTTTGAATTTTTCGAAACGTCCAACAAAGATGAAGGTAAGTTGTTTTTGAGAGGTGTATTCCTGAGATTGGGGCAAATTTAAATAGACACCGTTGGGTATTTCAAATACATTTATTTGAGGACTAAGATTATAGGCATTTACAATATCAACCATAACCTGATTTGATACGGCGATTATCCGTTGCTGTAATACACTCACAGCAAGACGAAATGCAATTTTTTCCTGCCATGCTAACATTCCGGGACGATTCAAACGCCCGTGTATAGTCCGCACTGAAGGTATACCTGCCAAAGAAGCACTGGACGCAGCAATAAATGCAACATCAAGATGACAATGAAGAATATTAATACGAAGAGACTTAAGGTACAGTACTAATATTCCGATGGCAGCATATCGAAATCTAAGAGAGTGGGTTACAAATCGTTTTGTAGTATAGTCTTGTATCATTAAAATCTGTGTGTTGAAAGAGGCAAAATACACTCTGATATTTCTTCTCGTGATTTCCCATGCTATATCTTCGGCAACGCTATAAGCTCCACCTCTCATTCCAGATCGAGCAGGTACACATATCATCACCCCTGAGATTCGATTTGCGTCAGCGTCAGAGTTTGAAAATTGATTGGGTTGAGAGTTAGGAATCAGATATATGTGCATACACTTCCTCACGGATACGGCGGACAATTGTTGCCCAACTGTAGTTGCTTACGATGAGATCGCGGGCATTCTGACCAAGAGTCCACGCAAAATCCGGATCGTTCAA
>PHFO01000248.1 GCA_002861535.1 Cyanobacteria bacterium M5B4
GCGCACCACGACCCCGCGCACGCTAGCTGTCTCCACTTGCCAACAATCTTTGGCAACTTTGCGCCACGCCAACGTGTGATGGGGGGTTATCATGCGCGTGGGCGGCAAACTGCTGCACATGGCGGGCGTAGTCGCGGATCATATATGAGCCGGGAGTCCATGCCGGCAGCAGGAACGTGGTGGTTGTCTGCTCCAGCGCGTTAAGCGTGATCTGCACCTGATACAGGTGGGTGTGGGGTTGCGGCATCTGGATCAGATACGTTAGACGCGGACTAGTCATGCATGTACTCCTTTATGGGGGCAATGCCCCGTGCGGTGGTGTTGCCATAGCGGGTGCGCTGAAGTACTGCTCACCCTCATTGGATTATAGGGCATATTCGCTGAAGTTCGGGCAAACTCATTCATACGTTGCTCGGCTGTCATACGGTAGAGCGGATGTGGTAGACATTCCTGCATGGCATATGGTATACTGTGCTAAAATGCAGAATAACAAATAGCCTATGTCAGAGCCTACGGCCCTGATCATACCAGAGAATTGGCTCAACTGAACTGATACGCAAGGAGAACACGATGATCGCGCTACGGCAGGAAGATATTGACTACTTCCATCTGGGTGACACTGAGAACCCCAAGTTTTGGTCGCGCTTCAATCATCCCCCGATGCTGGGCAAGCAGCTCCTTGATGTGGGCTGTGGGCACGGCAGCCTCTGTATCAGCGCGGCACAGGCAGGCGCGGCGCGGGTGGTTGGCATTGATATTGATACGGAGCGGATTGCTTTTGCCCAAACCTACCTCGCTCAGACCTTCCCCGAATTGCAAGATCGGGTCGAGTTTCGGGCCATTGCGCTAGAAGATTACCCGCTTGAGCAGTTTGATTATATTGTATCAAAAGATTCGTTTGAACATATCCTCAATCTGGGAGACACTATCGCTGAGATGAAGCGGCGGCTTGCGCCCGGCGGACGTATCTTCTCTGGTTTGGGCCTCTCTACAACAGCCCCTACGGAGGCCACGCACGCATCCATCGGCACATCCTCAACCTGCCGTGGGTGCAGGTGATCCTGCCCGATATTGTGATTGTCAAGCTGGTTAATCGCGGGCGTGAGCCTGATCGCCAAGTCAATTCGGTGTATGATCTGGGCTTGAACAAGCTAGCGTTGCGTGATTATCGCCGCATTATGGATTCCAGCGGGCTAAATGTGGTGATGTTTGCCGTCAATCATAGCACCAATACGGTCTCGCGTCTGTTTTCGCTGCTGCGCCAGTTGCCATTCCTTGAAGAATACTTCTCGCATAACATCTACTGCATCCTTGAGCAACCGACCTCAGCGGAAGGGCCCGCCGCCTAGCGGTGCAATTGTCTCAACCTGCTCCAGATTTGTATATTTTTACCAGTGGTTTCTACGCCTTTCTGCCCAAAAACCCCTCGACACCCATGCTATAATCACACTAATACTTGACAAAATCAGGTATGCTTGTGCAGCTGCCAAACGTGGCACAGTGGCCACACCTACTCTGTAGGTACACCTTGGCAAGGCTGCCACAGGGTTGTCGGGAAGCCCGACGGTGATCGTACCCGCCAAAAGCAGACGATACCG
>PHFO01000249.1 GCA_002861535.1 Cyanobacteria bacterium M5B4
TGCAGCATTCCGCGCCCGCGCAACCTGCCCCCTTCGGGGCCGGTGCTAGAGGGCGACTCCAGCCAGTGCGCCAATCCCGAAACGATTGTGATCGGGCGCGTCTTCCCAGAGAGTGGGTTGCCCGGCACACGCTTTGCCTTCGAGGCGATCAACTTTCGCCCCGGTGAGCCAATCAGCCTGTGGATCAATCTACCCGATGGCACGGTGCGCCCGATTCCGTATCAGGGCTTTGCCGACAGTGACGGCGCGGTGCTAGTTGCGTTTGATACGCGCCCGGATGATCAGCTGGGCTTGTACAGCATCGTGGGCGAGGGCAACCTGAGTCGGCGCATGCTGCTGGCTTCGTTCAGCATCAGCCGCTAACCAACGGAGCGACGTACTCGCGGTACGTCTTGGGCGGTAGGCGTAAGCTAAAGAGACGTGTCATTGGCACGTCTCTTTATGTTGGTGTAATTTATATGTTCCTCTGGGTTTGGCAACGTGGAGCAGATTGGCCAATGATGCCAGTGTGCTCGCTTTCCAATCCGATGTGTGCTTGTGGGTTGAAAAATTGGGGCTTTATGGTATACTGTTAATCACCAATTGCCATTCTAGATGGGTGCTAATTGGGTGTCAAAAGACAAATTGTCAGGTGAAGATATTGCACGCCTCTGTGCAGGGGGCAGGAAAGATGTAGGTATGGCAACGATCCCTCGTAAGTGGCCTAGCGAGCTTGAGCCAGAACGCGAACAGATGCTACAGGCGGCAACTGAGGCGGCTCAATTACTGCTTGATGCACAGTATAAGCTGGATACCGCCCGCGACAAAGTGCGTGCTAATCCGAACCTTGTGCTGGTGCTGCTTGCGGAGAGTGACCGTATGGTCTACAACGCATTGGCACGCCTCGAACGCATCCAACGCTACATCGCCGTCTGTCGTGGTGCGCCGCTTGGCGGGCGCTGGCCGAGTGTGGCCATGCGCCAACGCGACCAAGCCGCGCAAGCTGTGCAGCAAGCCAGTGATGTGCTTTCCCAAGCCCAAGAAGTCCTCAGTGATGCGATTGAGAAATCGCACAGCAACCCAGCCCTCGTCGAGACCATGATCGCCACCGTCAGCTATCGGCAGGCTCGTGCCCTCATGCTCGTGGAACGCATCGCCCGCTTGATGACCGAAGCTGCCGTCGGGCGCGAGTAAGCCCCTGCTCACCCCTCGCAAGAACGCTCTCTAATCCTGTCTTCCTCGATTCTCAAGAAACTATCAAGATCCTTACAATAGCCCTTGACAGCCTGCGCTCTATCGTGTATAGTATCTCTAAGTTAATCCAATAAGAACCTAATAAGAACCTATCTAGTAACTACCTGATGGCTAAATAAAACCCGTCAAGCGTATAGGAAGGGGCTTTTCAGGGTAGCAAGGAGAAATCGGTGGACAGAGACGCAAAGTTGCTCGTATCCGTTTCGTTGCAGGTATCGGGCTTGTCTATGCTGTATGCAGGTGGGCTGAGTTGGATGGAACGCCAATTCCCCCTCATCAAGCCCGATCACATTTGGGCTGAGGTTGCAGGTGGGGTCTTAATTACCCTTGTACCTGTGTCGCTCACGGCGCGGCGGCTCACGA
>PHFO01000250.1 GCA_002861535.1 Cyanobacteria bacterium M5B4
AATCTTTTGGGCGTGCTTTTCGAGAGATGGACTTTATTAAAGACAGACTAGGAGTTGAAGTGCAATTGGGGAAGTATGCTTTTATAGTCTATAATGTCTGTGCCAAGATGACTATATTTCGCAATTTAGATGTTATAGACACTGGCATAGAAGTTGTCCCAGTAAAGTCCTTTGCTGATGAAATGTCTACAGGGGTTTCCTACTTTGAACAGTTCGTTTAGGATTTAGAAAAGCGGGGAGTTGCTAATATCGATGTACCAGTGTTAATTTTACATCTTAATCTGGCTTCTGTCTTGGTGTAACTATCCTGTGTTTTAGGTCTTGCAAATGAAAGTAATTGGACTGATTAGTGGTACTTCTGTCGATGGCATTGATGCCGCTGTGGTAGATATTCGAGAGATAGAAACGAAAATCACGATCGAGTTTCTTAGGGGTAAGACTTTTGCCTATGACTCTGCTTTACGTTCAGAGATTATGGCGGTTGCTGATGGTAAACCTATTTCCTGTGAACAAATGGCAGACCTAGACGATCGCATTGCTGAGGCTTTTGGCATTGTTGTGCAAAAAATGAAAGAAGAAAATGAAACGATCGATTTAATTGCTTCCCACGGTCAGACTGTCTTTCATCGATTTGCTAATAAAGAGAGCATGGGTTATTCTATCCAACTGGGCAGGGGCGCACTGATTGCTCATTTAACTGGGATTACAACAGTGTCTAACTTTCGTCAAGCGGACATTAATGCCGGGGGGCAGGGAGCGCCGATGGTGTCGATGTTGGATTGGTTGTTATTAACTGATGCTAAAACCGATCGGGCGGTGCAAAATATCGGTGGTATTAGTAATGTTACTTTTCTACCGGCAAAGGGCACGACAGCAGAAGTGATCGGTTTTGATAATGCACCAGGAAATGTCTTAATCGATCGGGCAGCCCAGATGTTGTTAGATTTACCTTACGATCCTGAAGGCAACAATGCCGCCTGTGGTAAGGTTGATCATGTTTTATGCCAGGCTTGGTTGGATCATTCTTTCTTTCGTTTGTCACCTCCCAAGTCAACGGGAAGGGAGTTATTCAATCATCATTTTTTGTTAGCCTGCTGGCAACAAGCAAAGGAAAGTAGTCTAACGATCGAAGACTTTTTGGCTACTTTAACAGAACTGACTGTAAGAGGTATTTTAGATAGCTACGATCGGTTTTTACCCCGTCTGCCAGGGGAAATTATTTTATGTGGAGGGGGCACTCGTAATCTTTATTTAACCAGACGTTTGACAGAACTAGCCTATCCCATGCAAATACAAACGACCGATCATTATGGCATTCCCTCTGATTACAAAGAAGCGATCGCTTTTGCATTGTTGGGTTACTTAAGAATCAACGATCGTCCCGGTAACATCATCTCAGTCACAGGGGCTAAACGATCGCTACCCTTAGGGGATATTTTCATCCCCCCCGATCGATCGGCAGTCAGACTTTGACGGAAACCCTCACCCTAGCCCTCTCCCACAAAGGATGAGGGGAATTTTTCCTGGGATAAATCGGG
>PHFO01000251.1 GCA_002861535.1 Cyanobacteria bacterium M5B4
CGTCCCTATCCGTGGGAATGGGAGTTAGCTGGTATTGAAACGAGCGATCGCGGCGTGCTAGTGAGTATGGCAACTGATAAGCCCGTGCCGATTAGTTGTCGCTTTCGCAATTCTGAGAATGAGAGTGTACCTGCACCTCAAGTTTTTGCTGCGCCTGCGGGAAGCGTCTATTATCTCAACTGCCCTAACGAGCTTTGGCAAAATACAAAAGAGTATGGGAATAAGAAAAGTCTCAAAGTTTGGCATGATTTGGGCTATGCCGAAATGTTTTGGATTAAATATGAAGGAGGGTCATAGCATGGCTTACAGGGATTTCAGCTTTGAAGAAGTGGTAGAGAAGTTTAACTTGAGTCAAAAATCTACTCCTCTATTTGCAGAATCTAATCCTGTAACTATTAGTGAATGGTTACAGGAGTCTTTAATATATGGCAAAAAGATAGCTCTATCCTCAGGTAATGAAAAAGCACGCTCTGAATTTATCATTGCGCCAATTATGCTTGAACTGGAAAGAATTTTTGGTGATCAATTCGCAATTTACTCTGGCAAAAATTTAGATGCTGACAAAGAAAATGGACTATCAGGCGAATGTGATTTTATTATTAGTAAAGGTGAACAGACTTTTACAATTCAGTTTCCCGTTTTGCGATCGTGGAAGCAAAAAAAGCCGATATAGAGCTTGGGTTAGGACAATGCACGGCGCAAATGGTCGGTGCAAATATTGTTAACGAGCGTCAAGGTAAAGGTCGTGTTGTTTATGGATGTGTAACTACAGGTGAAGATTGGCAGTTTATGAAATTAGATGCCCAGATTGTTTATATTGATAGCGATCGCTACTACATCAACCAAGTTGAAAAAATTATGGGCTGCCTTCAGTCAATTTTAAGTTTATCTATTAGTCATTGAGGGAAAAAATAATGAGTTCTATTCATCTAGTCTATTTGTATCTACTATCACCCTTGCATACAGGCGGCACCACTCAAGAAGGAAACTTACTTGGCATTGCCCGCGAATCTCACACCAACTTACCTTATATTCCATCTAGCACCATTCGTGGCAGGCTGAGAGCATCGGCATCGGCGGACAAAAACGGCAACGGCAAATCCGATCGTTTCTTTTTGTTTGGCAATGAAATAGCCGATGGCGAACAACTGGAACAGGGAGCGATTTGGATTGGTGATGGTTCTATTTTGTGGCTTCCTGTACCTTCCCTCAGTCATGGTGTGGTGTGGGTGAGCTGTCCTTTGCTGCTATCACGATGGTTGAGATTTACGGGAAATCCCCAAAATTTAGCAGTACCTGATCCTTATTCAACTAGCTTATCTATTAATGCGTCTGTTTATCTCAAAGACGCGATCTTGCCTGCCACTAGTCTCATTCAATGGACAGATTGGGATGAATTCACATCTGATCATCCTGAATCGGAAGGGATTAAAAATCTATTGGTACTGCCCGATCAGCATTGTGCCACTCTGATTCAAATGAGCCTGTGGCGACAGGTAAAAATCAAGCTGGACGAACACAAGACGGTAGATGG
>PHFO01000252.1 GCA_002861535.1 Cyanobacteria bacterium M5B4
TGGTTTTCGGTACGAAGAAGCCATTCCTCCAGATACCTTGATGTATTTCCCTTGGGGTGTAACCTCTCAAGCCAATGGCAACAGCGCAACTGCCTTGAAAAAATTTCAAACTCTATTACAAGAAAATTCTATTTTGCAGATTGGTGGTCAGGAAAGCTTGGGTCGTGGTTTTGTACAATTGATGGTAGAAAGCCCCAAAAATAATTAGGAATAATTAGGAGTGCCAATCATGACAGTTTCTCTGGAAAAACTTCAAACCGAACTTTACTGCCGATGGCAACCCGCAATTTGGCAGGATTATGAACGGATGAGAGATGCCCTAAGCAATGATGCAACTATTCAAAAAGTACAGCTATTTTTCTATGATCATCAACTTTTAGTGGAAAATATGGGATGGGAAGGTTTATTACATTCTGAAGTGCGGGAACTTCTAAGTTTAATTTTGGGATTGTGGCTAATGCAACATCCTGAAATTAAGTCTAAGATCTTAGGAAGTTGCTTAATGGAAAAATTGGGTAAACAAGCTGCTGCTCCTGATATTGCCATATATATTGGAGAAGATTTACCCAAATATCGCAAAGGGGAATCACGAAGAATCAATCTTGATCACGAGCAAGTACCAAACTTAGTCATTGAAGTTGCTGATACCACCTTAGATTCGGATTTAGATCAAAAAAAGCATCTTTATGCTGAGTTGGGTGTCCCTGAGTATTGGGTGATTGATACTCAGAGTAACCAAGTATTCATTTTTATTTTGCAAGATCAGAGGTATTTTAAGGCTGAAAACTCTCAGCTTATAGTAGGTTTCACTGCGAGTCTTTTGTCTCAGACTATAGAGCAAATGAAAGCAGGGTCTAATATCTCGGCGGCTTTGTGGTTTAGTGAGCGACTAGCCTTATTTTCTTCTTCTAAATCTGTTGTCAATTAATTAACTTAGGAATGATGTTATGACCTTTGATCCGCGTAGTATTGGTAAACCTGTATATGAAGCTTTCAAGGAATTGCGAGGCGATCGCACTAAGGATGATCCACTTGTCAAGAAACAGAAAAGCCAAGCTGTTGAGCTTTATACCTATCTCTCTACTTGGGGTTTGCTGCGTCTAAAAGCAGAAGAAATTGCTATGAAAGAGAAGAAAGACATGAAGGGCAAACTTCAAGTAATTGAGAAATTCTTTGACTGTTTGGAGAAATTATCTGAACGTCAAAACTTGGGGCTTGATACTTTAAAAAGTCTGGATGTTTCTGATTATTTGGGCTTAACTGGTTTAGGTTTAGCGATCGCTCAAGAGTTTAGCTTTTGGGTAACAGCGGTTTATCATGATGTAAAGGGAGAGGATTGATTATGGCTGTATCCGTTCCAATTAAATCCATCGACTTACGCCAAGGTAGCGCGATCGCCCTCCATTCTCTAAGTTGGCGAGATTGGGAAAATATCCTAGACGACTTGGGAGAAGACCGCCACACACGCATTGCATATTATCAAGGTACTTTGGAAATTATGTCGCCTTTATCCAGACACGAACGCCCCCACCGCA
>PHFO01000253.1 GCA_002861535.1 Cyanobacteria bacterium M5B4
CCCCACGCGGCGGCGGCGGCGTGTGCGTCGCTATGTGGCCCGCCATCAAGCTGCGCTCACACCCGCCAGCCCCACGTTGATTGAGGATGTTGCCGAGCTACCGAGCTATCCCTCGCGCCTGATTGCCCCGCCCAAACCGGACACCGCGATCAGTGCCCGCGAGCGTATCGAGATGCGCCGCCGGCAACGCCGGGCCCGCCTGCAACGCCGCTTCGCCGTGTGGCGCAGCTTTGCCACTACGCTGCTCCTGTGTACGCTGGTGCTGCTCGCCCTGCCCTACGCTATTGGGCTGAGCTACCACGAGCGAGCCTTGCCCGGCGTAGCTATTCAAGGCGTGCGCGTCAGCAACCTTGACCCCAGCGCAATCGCCGCGACGCTGCATGCCCAATATAGCGATTTTCTCGAACAGCCGTTGACTATCACCTACCGCGATCAGACGTGGACTCCGAGCCTCGCCGAATTGGGCGTAGTCTTTGATACTGAGGCCACCATTGCCCACGCCCTGCGCTATGGGCAGACGGGCGACCCGCTTACGCGCTTGCGCGATCTGGCGACGCTGCTGGTGGGCGGTGTTGATCTGGCTCCGCACCTCACGATAGACGAAGCCAAGCTGCAACGCTACCTGCTGCGCCTCAGCCAAAGCGTAGATCACCCGCCGCGTGATGCCGCCCTGAGTGTGCAGTATGGGCGCGTCATTGCCACCCCCGCCGATAGTGGGCGGCAGCTGCTGCCCACCGAGAATACGCTCGAGATGCTCGCCGCCCTGAGTACGCTCCAGCCCCAGCAGATCACGCTGCGAACTCGTGCCCTTGAGCCAACGGTGAATAACCAGATGCTTGCTGTAGCGGAACAGCAGGCCCAAGCTCTGCTGGCCGCTCCGCTACTGCTCAAACACGGCGAACGTGAGTGGCTGTGGGATACAGCCCAGATTGCCGACCTGCTTGAGGTTCAGGCCGATCATACGCGGATGGAAGTGATGATCGATCCCGAACGCCTCGCCCAAGCCGTTAATGCCTTAGCGATCAGCTTTGATAGTGGCAGTGTTGAGCCGCGCCTACGCCTCGACGCGGGCGCGTTGCAGATCATCAGCCCCGGCCGCACCGGTTGGCAGCTTGACCAGCCGCGCACGACGCGCTTCATCAGTGAGACGCTCATGCAGGCCGCACCGACAACGCGCACCGTGCGCCTTGCGGCCGAGAAGCTCACGCCCCAAGTAACCCCCGCAGCCCTGCCTACACTTGGCATTGCTGATCTGTTGGGTGAGGGTAAGAGTAGCTTTGCTGGCTCAGAAGCGTATCGCATCACCAACATCAAAGCCGGAGCCGCGCGCATGGATGGGGTGCTGATTGCGCCCGGCGCGGAGTTCTCCTTCAATACGCAACTCGGTGAGGTGAATGCCGAGAATGGCTTTGTGCAGGGCTATGCCGTCATCAACAACCGCACCGCGCTCGAATGGGGCGGCGGCGTATGCCAAGATTCGACGACCCTGTTCCGCGCCGCATTCTGGGCCGGCTTGCCGATCATC
>PHFO01000254.1 GCA_002861535.1 Cyanobacteria bacterium M5B4
CAGAGGCTAGGTGATAGGCAAGGCATACCGCTCATCAGGGTTCGGGATAGACGCACAGAAGGAGATCGGGATGCGGAATGCAATCTGGCTGATGCTGGCCATGCTAGGGCTGTTTCTCGTGGGCTGTGCCACCACCCCCGCCGCACCGCCACCGCCTGTCGCGCCAGTGCCAACAGCTCCGGCCGCACCGCCACCGCCTGAGCCAACTCCACCAGATGGAGCGACAGGCGGTGATGTGGTGTTGCCCGCACCGCTCTACTTGCTCGCCGATCAGCAGCTGATCCGGATTGTTGCCGCCACCGCGATCACGCCCGTGCCGCTGCTCGATGCAGGCTTCATTATCGAGTTTGACGTATCGCCAGCGACGAACCGCCTTGCGTATACGTTGGGGCAGAATCAGTATACCGCCGACACATTGATCATTGCGGACGGTGATGGCAGCCAGCCGCGCCAGATCGCCGCCAATCCCTTTGGCATCAGCCAGCCACGCTGGTCACCAGATGGCACACAGTTGGCTTTTGCGGAAGGGGTCAGTGCCGATCTCAGCGACACCGGTGGGGTCTATCTGCTGGATGCGACGGATTCGGCAGCAGCACCAACGCGGCTACTCGCCAATCCGCCGCTTGACTCCAGCAATCCGAGCGGTGCGGAGGATCAGCCGGTTGCCCCGCTCGCGTGGTCGCCGCGTGGTGATGCGCTCCTCGTGCAGCAGGGCTTTGGGCTAGCGGTGCTATGGCTGGCTACGGGTGAGCTAGTGTCCTTGCGGCATGCAACGCAGGAACAGCTGCCCTGTTGCGATGCGGTATGGACGAGCGACGGGCAGCAGGTGCTCGTGGCGAGTGTGGGCAATATGCAACTGGGCACGGTGTTGCCGGGCTTGTGGCAAGCTGATGCCCGCACAGGTGCAAGCACGCCGCTGGTGCGTAGCGATGCCACTGGTGAGTACCGGCTGGCACAGGCTCCCTACCCGCTTGCATCTGGCGCGGTGCGGATGTTGGGCAACACAACGGCTGTGCCGCCAATGGCGGGGGGCATGCACTTGCCGCAACTACGCATGCAGCAGTACAATCCCGACGGCAGCGTGGCAACAGTACGCGAGGAGCTGTACCCCGTGCGTGATGTGCGTTGGGCTACCGATGGGCGCGGGGCGGCTGTGCTGACGTGGACACACGAACAGGGTGCACCATTCGCTTCCTACACGCTGATCTGGCTCGATGCCGGCGGTATGCCGCCAGTGCCACTCCACCGCTACACAGGTGATCCATTCAACGTGAGCTTACAAGGAGCCAAGCCCTTGCTGCGTTGGGGGCAGTAGGCGGGTGACGGGAGCTAGGTGTCAGGTGTTAGGTGTCAGGTGACAGGTGTTAGGTGACAGGTGTTAGGTCAGGAACGCAGACCACGAAGGGCACGAAGGCGGGCAGGGGGATGTGTCAGGTGACAGGGGGCAGGTGTCAGGTGTCAGGTGTTAGGTGTTAGGTTAGGAACGCAGACCACGAAGGGCACGAAG
>PHFO01000255.1 GCA_002861535.1 Cyanobacteria bacterium M5B4
CGGGGTCGGGGTCTCGGTCGGGGTCGGGGTCGGCAGCAGTGCCTCATCCACTTCCACCGCACCAATGTCGCAGGCTGACCCCTGTGGGCGGGCAATGCCGCGCTGGTCAAGCGGGGAAGCACAGGATCTTACCGGTATGGCATTGACTGCCGGGCTGTTTACGGCAGGCATAAGCGTTTGTGTATCGCCGCCGTTATCGTCCAGTTCGCCCAGCAACGGATCGCTGCCCAGCAGATCGGTATCCCGCGTGCCATTCACGCTACTGTCCGTGAACAGGTTGTAGCCGCGCGATGTGAGCGTACCAGTAATAGTTCCATCCACAATGGATTGGGTGAGGCGCACCGTAGCTCCCGTGCTGTTATCCAGCGCACTGCCACTGACCTCTGCGGCATTGGTTGTGCTGTTATTGGCGAGGGTGGCATTGATGATAGTGATGATATTCGATGTGCCCCTCGTCTCTATACCACCGCCCTGCGGTGCCGTATTATTGGAGACGGTCGTGTTGCTCAGGGTGACGTTGCTATTCAGCACCAACCCGCCACCGTGTTCGGTAGCACTATTTTCGGTGAAGGTACTATCAATGATGCGCTGCTCGCCAATGCCGGTAACGTATACTGCTCCAGCACTACCACTGAATGCACGATTAGTATCAAAGGTGCTATTCTCAATCAATAGCGATTCGCTGGCGTAGATCGCACCTGCACCTGTGCCACCATTGCTCCTATTGCCGAGAAAGGTGCTGTCCTGAATGCGGGTTTCTCCCGTCGCATAGATTGCGCCGCCAGTTTGGTAACTCGTGTTTTGCTGGAAGCGACTGCCCGTGATAGTGAGCTGGCCTTCACTCCGGATTGCACCGCCGTAGCCAGCTTGATTATAACGCACCACGGTATTCGAGAGATTGAGACTAGATGAGGAGCTTACGAATATACTTCCTTCTGAACTAGGCCATGAGCTTTGATTACGCTCCACAATACAATCAATGAGGGTTAGATTGCTGTTGGTGGTTATAGCTATTCCCCCAAGATAATAACCCTCTCCATTACGAATGTTTATGCCTGTTATCGTGATTACCGAGCTGTTGCTGATTGCAAGCACCTGACGTGCATCGCTGCCACTGATTGCCAATCGGGTGGCACCGGGGCCTTGAATGGTCAGGTTCTTGTTGGATAGGCTCAGGGTTGATGTCAGAAAGATCGTGCCCGTCACCTCAACATTGATCGTACCGCCTGTTGGGGCATCGGCAGCGGACTTGTTTGGGCATTAACTGCAAGGGGGGAAGGTAAGCCAATGGCAGGCACGAATGCCGATGCCAATGGGGCTGCAAGCAGCAGCAACAAGCTGGCGATGAGTACAAGGCGTAGCCGTAGACCAAACCAACGCTGATGCGAACGCATAAACAACCTCCTCCGCTTGTGTGGATAGCCGACTGTGGGCCGTCGCCTCTCCGCAACTGCTGCGACGTGTGCCGATCTCGCACGACCG
>PHFO01000256.1 GCA_002861535.1 Cyanobacteria bacterium M5B4
ATACTTTTATCACTAAGTCGAGCAACTAAGTTTCACATTTACCCGACGGCAGAGCAAGAACTACATTTTCGAAGTAGTTTTGGATGCTGTCTTTTGCGTATAACTATATTCTGAATCTCGTCAATGAAACTTACAAAGAAGCAAGGGAAAGTTTACGTGGAGGTAGACCGGTTTTTCCCTTCTTCTAAAACTTGCAACGTGTGCCTAAACAGGGTTGATAGCCTTCCCCTAGATATTCGATTTTGGCAGTGCGATAAGTGCGGGACAAAACATGACCGCGATATAAACGCCGCGATCAAGTGCGATTCGTTCAGTCGAAACCTAGTAATAGAAGGATGACTGGCATCTGTTAAGTAACCGAAAGGTAGAGTTCGCACTTTAATCCTTAACAGATGACAACTACATAACCTTATGAGTGAGGGTAAGTAACCTAGAAAGCCCAAGCTTCATCCCTGAGACGCTCAGGTGAAAGCATATCCCCTACGGTAGAGAGTAGCCTTCAATCAGTAAAGCGGGGATAAAAGCGGAAAAAAGTGGACAAACCAAAGGTTATGTGGAACGAAGTAACCCGATTGCTACTCTCTGGGAAGGGTCGAAACCCAGAGTAGTCAGCTAAGACGCAAAATCTGCCCTATAGCAGGTAGCAGTCGAAAAGATTGAGTCAGAAGCCAATGCCATTTTGTAATGAAATGGATATGCTGACGGACTCACGGTTTGATGAAATGTAGAGGTACAAGTAGAATCAAATGCCTAAAACAGCTAAGACTGTGGGATTAACAACCAAATAAACAACAACAAGAAAGGAATGTCTCCCCTCGAATGGAGAGATATAGACTGGAAAATGTTGGAGAAACGGGTGTATAAAATTCAAAAGCGCATCTACAAAGCATCGCAACGTGGTGATGTCAGAACGGTACATGGACTCCAAAAAACCTTGATCAATTCCTGGTCAGCCAAGTGTTTAGCGGTTCGTCGGGTAACACAAGATAATCAAGGGAAAAAGACAGCAGGGGTGGATGGAATTAAATCCTTATCCCCAGAAGCACGAAAATCAAGGAGCGAGCATTACAGGCACTTACCAAGATGGCACTGGAACCAGAATGGGAAGGAAAATTTGAACCCAACTCCTACGGGTTTAGACCAGGAAGGTCATGCCATGATGCTATCGGAGCAATATTCATAGGTATTCACCTCAAAGACAAATATGTCTAGACGCTGATATATCTAAATGCTTTGATAAAATCAATCACCAGAAGCTGCTGGAAAAACTCAATACCTTCCTGAAACTACGCCGACAAGTCAAATCATGGCTAAAGGCAGGAGTAATGGACGGAAATAGTTTATTCCCCACAGAAGAAGGAACGCCCCAAGGCGGGGTTATCTCCCCCTTGCTGGCTAACATAGCCCTTCATGGAATGGAAGAAGAAATAAACAGGTTAGCTGACAGTTTCAACCAGTGCTTCTGCCC
>PHFO01000257.1 GCA_002861535.1 Cyanobacteria bacterium M5B4
GCAATCCCATTGTAAATCATTTGTAAATCATTTTTGGGTTGTACCAAGTTTTTAAGGTAAAAGCTGTAAAACAAAAACTCCTTTGACAACGGTTTCCACAGTAGATGGAATTGTTTAATCTGGACTAGAATTAAACCTGATAATGTGTTACTTTATCTTCCTTAAATAAAATGGAGAAGAAAACATGGGCTACCCCGTAACACTAATTAGAGGCGATGGCATTGGTCCCGAAGTTGCCCTAGCCACCCAAACCGTGATCAATGCTACGGGGGTGGAGATTGAATGGCATGTAGTTGATGCGGGGGTTGATGTAATTGCACAGTACGGCACCCCTCTCCCTGACCATGTTTTAGACTCTATCCGCAAGACGAAAGTGGCGATCAAAGGTCCAATTACTACCCCGGTTGGCTCCGGTTTCCGATCGGTGAATGTCGCGATCCGTAGCGCCCTTGACCTCTATGCCAACCTCCGTCCCGCCCGATCGATGACGGGGGTGAAAAGTTATTTTAACAACGTTGATCTTGTGATCGTCAGAGAAAATACGGAAGACCTCTATGCCGGTATTGAATTTGCCAAAGGTACACCGGAAAATGATAAAGCTAAGCAGTTTTTATCTGCTCTTTCTGGCAAGGTGATTCGAGAAGATAGCGCGATCGGGGTGAAACCGATTTCCGACTTTGGCAGTAGGCGCATTGTTACCTTTGCCTTTGAGTATGCCCAAAAAATAACCGCAGGAAGGTAACCGCTGTTCACAAAGCAAACATTATGAAATATACCGATGGTTTGTTTTTAGAAGTTGCCAGAGAAGTTGCCCAGTCCTATCCAGAGATTGAATTTGAAGACCGCATTGTCGATAATATGTGTATGCAACTGATGCAAAAACCAGAACTCTATGATGTGTTGGTCTTGCCGAATTTGTACGGTGACATTCTTTCTGATCTGACGGCAGGGATGATCGGCGGTTTGGGGGTAGCTCCTGGCGCTAACATTGGCGATGGTGTGGCTGTGTTTGAAGCAATTCACGGCTCTGCTCCTAAGTATGCAGGTCTGGATAAGGTAAATCCTGTAGCGTTGATTCTGTCTGGCAGTTTGATGTTGAAGTATTTAGGAGAACAAGAAGCAGGGGCAAGAGTGCAAAAAGCAGTGGAAACGATCGTGGCAGAAGGACAGTTTGTCACCTATGACTTAGCTAAACCGGGCGTTACTCCGGTCGGTACTCAAGCAATGGCAGAAGCGATCGCAAATAAGGTAAAAGAACTTGTCTGTTTGTGACAAATGACAGGACTAAAGGAATTTGGCTAAAAAAGGGAGAAATCGTTATGCTATAGGACTTCTAACATTTAGCTGGTATCTCCCATGAATAACGTCAGGACTTACGCTAAGGAAAAATTCCCCTTCTCTCCCTTCGACAAGCTCAGGAGGGAGAGAAGGGAAGTTCCCTTTCCTTTTTGGGGTGAGGG
>PHFO01000258.1 GCA_002861535.1 Cyanobacteria bacterium M5B4
TACCACATTTAGGCTTTATCCTACCGCCGCTCAAGAGAAGATTCTTTATGATTGGCGGAGGATGCACTGTTACCTTTACAATTCTGCGTTGGCGGATCGTAGAGATAGTTATCGGCGTGAGCAAAAAACAGTTACTTATTTTGACCAGCAAAATCGATTGCCAGCGTTCAAGGAGGTTTGGGTTGAGTACAAACTACTTGGTGCTCACGCTCTGCAAGCAACTTTGAAACGGGTCGATTTCGCTTATCAACGATTCTTCAATAAGATAGGAGGGTATCCCAAATTTAAGTCAATTCGACACTATTCGGGGTGGACTTATCCTTGTACGTCGGGATGGAAAGCCTTAACGGATGGTGTAAATGGCTATCTACAATTATCTAATTTAGGCAGAATCCAAATGAGCGGCAAATCGGAAAGATGCTGATTCCCTAGTTATCCTCGCCGAAGGGCTGGGGCATGGTCATATTTTGTCCGCTGGAAAAATACAGAACTATTTCAAAATCTATTTCAAGAATAAACATCATGACTTTTAGCATCACCCTTACCCCAACCTTCTTAAACGAACTCATCGGCATCCCCCAGAATGTGTCCAAACGAGTCTCTAGATCCATCAAAATATTAGAACGCGATCCCATCTCCGCCGAAGGGGATGCTAAAAAGCTCAAGGGTCATAAGGATGTCTATCGCATCCGTATTGGTGACTATCGCCTGTTTTATGCGATCGGCACAGGTTGGGTAAAGTTGCTGAGTGTGCGTAAGCGCGACGAGCGCACCTATGAAATTGAAATTCCTGATGTGGTAGCCCCAGAAACTAGCCCCCTCCCCCAAAACCTACCAAGCTACGACAGTAGCTTACCCTCACCCCCCAGCCCCCTCTCCCAAAAAGGGCGAGGGGGAGAAAGAGAAGAAACTAAGGATGAGGGACTTCCCTTCGCGCTCACGGAGGAGATTTTGCGACAGTGGCAGATTCCGTCATCATATTGGGCGGCGATCGCCAAAGTTACCACCGCTGAGGCATTGCTAGAGCTAGATGTGCCCGATCGCTTTCTAAATGTGATTTTGGATAACCTTTATCCCCGTCCGATCGAAGAAATTGAGCGTCAGCCCGAATTTGTCCTCAAACAACCCGAAGACCTTGATCGCTATTTTGCAGGCGATCTCAGTGCATTTTTACTCAAACTCAGTGATGAACAAGAAAAATTAATTCAATTTGGCAACAATGGCACTGTCTTGATCAAGGGCGGTCCCGGTACTGGTAAATCCACCCTTGCCCTTTATCGGATCAAAAAATTAGTCGATCAGGGCTGCACCTCCATTTTATTTACCACCTATACCAATGCCCTTGTTTCTTATTCCGAACAGCTACTAGAGCAATTACTCGGCTGTCCAGTTGACCAGAAAGGTGTAGAAGTAACTACGATTGATTCGATCGCTCGCCGTTATTTCCTCACCAC
>PHFO01000259.1 GCA_002861535.1 Cyanobacteria bacterium M5B4
TGAGAACGAGGTCTGCACAAACGACTGGGCTGCCAGATTATAGACTTCGTGAGGTTGGTATTCGCGTAGCAGGTTAATCAAGGAAACTTCATCCAGCAGGTCCGCCGTAGCGAGCGTCACTTGGGCTTGGATATGCTCAATGCGCTCAAAATTGACGGTGCTTGAGCGGCGCACCATGCCAATCACCTCGTAGCCCTGCGTCAGCAGAAACTCGGCAAGATAGCTGCCATCTTGCCCCGTAATGCCGGTAATCAATGCCCGTTTTGTCATAACAACCGTACTTACTCCTCTATCTGTGTTATCCCGTATAGCGTCTGACGTGCGCGGCGCACATCTAGCTCGTGGCCCCATTGCGCCAATATACACAGGTAGGGCAAGGCGGCTTACCCGTGCGGGAAGCCATCCTAGCCCTTGTCAGCAGCGCGTGCGTCTGCGCCGCGCTACTCGTATGTTGTTGTTGCCACGTCGGGGGCTATGCCGATGCTCGTGCGCGGGCGGCTTCAACCGCCTTCTGTGCCCCATCCGCGAGGGTGGAAGCGGGAATCAGGGTCGAATCTGCAAGCAGCTTGTGCCCCTCTTCTTCATTCGTGCCGACCAAGCGGGCGATTATCGGCACATCAGTCTGGACTTCTTCCAGTGCGGCAATGATCCCCCGTGCTACTTCATCTACGCGGGTAATCCCACCAAAGATATTGATCAGAATTGCCTTGACATTCGGATCGGAGAGAATGATCTCCAATGCTGTCTTGACCTTGTCTTTATCCGCCCCGCCGCCAATATCAAGGAAGTTAGCTGGCTCACCGCCATACAGCTTCACCACATCCATAGTAGCCATGGCCAAGCCTGCGCCATTAACCATGCAGCCAATGTCGCCATCGAGCTTGATAAAGGTAATATCGGCGGCACGCGCCCGCTTCTCTGCCTCTGGCTCATTCAAGGTGTCGCGGATAGCGGCGAGGTCGGGGTGACGGAACAGGGCACTATCATCAAGCAGAATCTTTGAGTCGAGGGCTTGCAAGCTGCCATCATCGCGGATCACGAGTGGGTTGATCTCCACCAGCGAAGCATCACACTCTTTGAAGGTGCGGTAAACCGCGAGCGCAATTTGGGCGAATTGGCGTGCCTGCTTGGAGTCCGTCAAGCCAATCGCAAACGCAAGATCGCGGGCCTGATACTCCAGCAAGCCGAGATGCGGATGGGCGGGCATTTTGACAATCGCTTCGGGCTTGGTGCGGGCAACTTCTTCGATCTCGACCCCACCTTCGGCAGAGGCAATCATCACCACTCGCTTGGTAGCACGATCCAAGACCGCACTGATGTAGATTTCCTTCTGATAGGTGATTGCTTCAGCAACCAACACCTTATCAACGGTCAAGCCTTTCAGGTTCATGCCGAGAATTTGCCCGCCAACCAGTTCGGCTTCTTCCGGTGTTTT
>PHFO01000260.1 GCA_002861535.1 Cyanobacteria bacterium M5B4
TATGTACAAGTATTTTATATACTTGGTAGATTTTAAATTAACAAGCGAGCGTCCTATTGGGTGTACGACAATATTGCAAAACGCTTAAATTTATCTAATCTAAATAATTACCTAAAATGCAAAAGCTCTCCCCCGAAGAATTTACGAATTTATATAGCCGTTATGAAGAATGGTTGGAAAGCCAACGCGGTCAAAAAGACGGTTTCGTTTATGAGAAAAGTTTCGTAGAATTTTCCCGCCCAATGTGTTCTGAAATTTTTGAACGAACTAATCGCGCAAGCGAAGACGCCGGCTCCCGTGAAAAGAAAAGTAATTACTTCTTACGGTTCAGTCGCCGTACTGAAGGAAAACCCTTTAGCCGTTAGCCTATCGACTACGGGTTTTCGGATAAGTCCTTACCTTCAAAAACTAGGTTGTTTTATCGGCCAAAGTTTACCTTTTGAAGAGGCGAGTCAAATGTTATTTCGCGTATCGGGTTGCGCATTAAACGCAAAAAGCATAGAACGTCTATGCCATTATTATGGGGGGTGAGCTAGAAGAAATCGACGACCAATCGGAACCGGAAGCTATAAAAGCTTCGACGGCGGAGCGGTTTATGTTTATGTTATGGTAGATGGAACTATGCTTTTTACGCGAGAAGAGGGCTGGAAAGAAATGAAATGAGGGCGTATTTTTAAGGGAAGCGACCGTATCTGCGCTACCCGTCGGATTACCTTACAAGCCTCTACCTACGCGGCTCGGCTCGGTCCGCATACCGATTTTCTCGCGGAACTAGAAAAGCGGCTCCTTGATTTACCGCGGAAGATAATTATAGCCGACGGCGCGCTTTGGATTGGGAATTATTTTGAAGTTTTCCCCGACTGCGATTCAGATTTTAGACTTTTATCGCGCGGTTGAAAAATTATCTTCGTTTGCGCGCGTCCCATTTCGAAAACGAAAAGCGGCGCAAGCAATGGACGGCTCGGCAAATTCAACTTTTACGCGCGGACGGCGTAGAATCGGTTATAGCGGAAGTGGAGTCGCTCTCGCGTCGGGGGCGCGCCAAGCAAGCTCAAGAACAGCTTATCCATTATTATCGACGTAATAAAAAACGGATGTTATACGGAACTTACGCGTCTCAAGGGTATTGAATAGGTTCCGGGGCTATAGAGTCTGCGCATAGAAACGTTCTTCATAAGCGGTTAAAGCTTTCGGGACAACGTTGGACCCAAAAAGGGCTGCAACAAGTCGCTAATCTAAGAGTTGCGTACATGAATCAGCAGTGGAACAAAGTAGAAAAACTCATCAAAAACGCGGCGTAAAAAGCATAAATGTCGTGCACCCGAATGAGTAGAGTTCTAAAAACTAGCTAACCTTATCTAAAATCAAAAAAGTTTAAACGAGCTTTAATGAAAAAAAAAAGATCGCTTGAATTTTTGTTATTTATTTTTGCTTAA
>PHFO01000261.1 GCA_002861535.1 Cyanobacteria bacterium M5B4
AGTCACAATTTATGCTGAATTTTTGCCAGCTCTTCTGCTGAAATAATTTATTTAAGTTTACTAGGATGATAGAGAACTTTACCAGTCATTGTTTTTTCTTTGCTAATTTTAGTTTTACAAGTTTCACTATTAACATTTTTAATGACTTGCTCTACTTCCTTTAGTGCTTGGTAGTAATACTGTTCGATCATTTCCCTGCCACGATTGCAAGAAAGAAATTCCGCGACGCATTCCCCGTCCTCGCGTAGCAGGGCGGCGTTAGGAGCGGATTATTTCTTTTTCTGACGGGTTTTGTATGGTTCTACGGTGTTTGGAACGGACATCGTCAAACGTGGAGAGTTGAGCTCTACTGCAACCCCTGCTTATTGGGGAGGGTTGCAGCAACTTAGCTCAAAGAAGCGTCAAAAACACGCCTTGCTTGATGGGACTTTAGAAATCCCATCCTCCCGTAGCAGGGTGGGTAGTTCATATCCGTCTAATTTAGGATAATATCTCTAAAGGTAGTTAAGTAACATCTATGGAAACAAACCTGCAACAGGAAGTAGAACGCCTCCAGCAAGAACTAGCGCAGCGGGATGTACTGATAGAGCAACTTTCTGAAGAGTTATTCCGCCTCTTGAAGGGAAATGTTGCGTTTGTGCCCCATACGGACCTAGAGGTTTCCCAACAGCAGATTACAGACTTAGAGAATCAGTTGTCAGAGTGCCAGGATATAATTGCCGCCAAGGATCAGGAAATTGCTACTCTGCGGGGGACGGTACAGGATTTGACCGAACGTACCCGCAATCTGGAACGTATTGTCCAAGATTTGCCTACGGTTTATCGCCAAAAGTTTGCCGAGCGTATGGCACCGATCAAAGCCAAAGTGGAGATGTTACAGCGGGAAAACCGGGAACTCCATATGGAACTACAGACTCTCAATTATCATCTGACCCGCAATATTCGTCCCCAACGCTTGGAGTTGCCCTTGGTGGATTTACCGACTTTCTGATGGACCTTGCTTCTACTTGTCAACAAACCGATCGGCTCAGGGTTTGGGTCAAAGCTAACTGCAGCCTAGATAGCAAGGAGGGTAACTACTGGCTCCCGATCGTGCTGACGGCGCGGGGTCCCCTCTACGCTGAGGTAATTGTCAAACAGGCAGATGGTTCCTACCGCCAGCCTTACCCCTTACCCGATCGGGTGAAACAACCCCTGTTTGCTTTGGGTCGTCAACTGCTGACCTACTTGGAAGCCACCCCTGCGGTCTACTTGATACAGTTTGCCCTCGCCGATGAACAGATTTGCTTCGATCGGGTGATCCCTTACCCAGGCGAGCCTGCCATAGCTTCTAGGGGCGTGCAAGAACCAGACCTTTACACTTGTCATTGGCTTTGTTTGGAACGACAACCGCTCTATGATCTGATTATTCGCAATAGCCAGTGAC
>PHFO01000262.1 GCA_002861535.1 Cyanobacteria bacterium M5B4
AAGACACCGGAAGAAGCCGAACTAGTTGGCGGGCAGATCCTCGGCATGAACCTGAAAGGCTTGACCGTTGATAAGGTGTTGGTGGCAGAAGCCATCACCTATCAAAAGGAGATATACATCAGTGCGATTTTAGATCGTGCACTCAAGCGGGTGGTGATGATTGCCTCTGCCGAAGGTGGAGTCGAGATTGAAGAAGTAGCTCGCACCAAGCCTGAAGCGATTGTTAAGATACCCGCCCACCCCCATCTCGGCTTACTGGAGTATCAGGCCCGCGATCTTGCGTTTGCGATTGGCTTGACGGATTCCAAGCAGGCGCGACAATTCGCCCAAATTGCGCTCGCAGTTTACCGCACCTTCGCAGAGTGTGATGCTTCGCTCGTAGAGATCAACCCGCTCGTGATCCGCGATGATGGTAGCCTGCAAGCCCTCGATTCGAAGATTATCCTTGATGATAGTGCCCTGTTTCGACATCCCGACCTCGCCGCAATCCGCGATACCTTTAATGAACCAGAGGCAGAGAAGCGAGCACGTGCTGCCGATATTAGCTTTATCAAGCTCGATGGTGACATCGGCTGCATGGTTAATGGCGCAGGCTTGGCCATGGCTACTATGGATGTGGTGAAGCTGTATGGCGGTGAGCCAGCTAACTTCCTTGATATTGGCGGCGGGGCGGATAAAGACAAGGTCAAGACAGCATTGGAGATCATCCTCTCCGATCCGAATGTCAAGGCCATTCTGATCAATATCTTTGGTGGGATTACCCGCGTAGATGAAGTCGCTCGAGGCATCATTGCCGCCTTGGAAGAAGTCCGAACCGATGTCCCGATCATCGCTCGCTTGGTCGGCACGAATGAAGAAGAAGGGCGCAAGCTGCTTGCCGACTCGAATCTAACTCCGGCCACCACGCTTGCGGATGGGGCCCAAAAGGCCGTCGAAGCCGCCCGCGCCCGAGCATCGGCATAGCCCCGACAGTGGCAACAACAGACGGGTAGCACGGCGCAGACGCACACACTGCTGGCAAGGGCAAGGTTGGCTGCCCGCACGGGCAGCCAACCTTGCCCCATCTTATGCATTGGCGTAAGACAAACGAGCTATGTACGCCGCGCACATAAGGCACAGATAACACAGATAGAGGAGTAAGTACGGTTGTTATGACAAAACGGGCATTGATTACCGGCATCACAGGGCAAGATGGCAGCTATCTGGCCGAGTTTCTCCTAAAGCAGGGCTACGAGGTAATTGGCATGGTGCGCCGCTCAAGCACCGTCAACTTTGAGCGTATTGAGCAAATCCAAGCCCAAATAACCCTTGCTACAGCAGACCTGCTGGATGAAGTTTCCTTGATCAACATGCTGCGCGAATACCAACCTCACGAAGTCTATAATCTAGCCGCGCAGTCATTTGTGCAGACTTCGTTCTCC
>PHFO01000263.1 GCA_002861535.1 Cyanobacteria bacterium M5B4
CAATGCCCTGCTGATCCGCAACGGACTGCCGCCCATCGCACAGTTAGGTCTCGGCGGGATCGTGCCGCCGGATGGGATCGTGCCACACTGCCTTGCCGAACGCTACGCCGTCCTTGCTGCCGCGCCCTTCATGAGCGTTGTCATCTGCACCCGGGATCGCACCGCGATGCTGTCCCAAAACCTGCCCGCAGTGCTGGCCCTCGACTATCCGCACTTTGAGGTGATTGTGGTCAACAATGCCCCCAGTACCGCGGATACTGAACAGTGGCTGCACGCGCACTACGCCAACGATTCGCGTGTGCGCTATGTCCGCGAGGATCGGCCGGGCCTATCGTGGGCCAGCAATGCTGGCTTGCGCCATGCGCGGGGCGAGATTGTTGCTTTTACAGATGATGATGTGCTGCCCTCCCGCCATTGGCTGACGGCGGTTGCCTGCGGCTTTCAAGCGGCGGCCAATGTCGGCTGTGTCACGGGCTACACCATGCCGGCCGAGTTGGAAACACAGGCGCAGTATTGGTTTGAGCAGTTTGGTGGCTTTAACAAAGGGCGGGGCTTTGCGCGCATGTGCTTCAACTTGGCTGAGCATCGGCCTGTCAACAACCCGCTCTATCCCTACATTCCGGGTATCTTTGGCGCAGGCGCGAATATGGCCTTCCGCACCGACTTGCTGCGCCGCTTGGGCGGCTTCGATGTTGCGCTTGGGGGAGGCACACCCGCTCGTGGGGGCGGCGATATTGATGCTTTTTTCCGCGTGGTGATGAGTGGTGCAACGCTTGTCTACGAGCCATCGGCATTGCTCATGCACTACCACCGCCGTCATTTCGCCGATCTGCAACGTCAGCTTGATAGCTACGGCACGGCATTTGGAGCCTTCTTGATGAAAACCATCCTTGTGCGTCCAAGCCGCGTGCTCGATCTGGTGCAGCGCATCCCTGCGGCTATCCCCTATGTGTTCAGCCCCCGTTCACCACGCAACATCCATAAAACGCACGATTATCCCTCTGATTTGACGCGGGGAGAGCTGTGGGGAATGGTGCAGGGAACGCGGGCCTACTTCACCAGCTACCGACACGCTTTTGCCGTGAGCGTGCAGCACCCGCGCTCGGAGACAGTGCAGGCGTGATCGAGTGGGTACAGCAACAGCTGCTGCGGCTATGGCAACCATGCTGGCGCATCCTTGCTAGCCCTCACCCGCGCCCGCTTCCAGCCGCCACCGATGGCTTTGGGTGGGTGGCTCCCGTCAGCCTGATTGGCGTGCTCGGCTTAACGGTGGTAGTGCTCGCATTTCATGCTGGCCGACACAGCCATAGCCTTGCTCCCGTGTTGTACTGGGGCGGCTTACTGCTGATCTATATGCCGCTTGCCCTGCGCCTCCTGCAACCGGCAACCCCGCGCCGCGAACGGCTGATTGTGG
>PHFO01000264.1 GCA_002861535.1 Cyanobacteria bacterium M5B4
TATTGGGATGCGCCCGAGCCGATCTTGCAGCCGCTCACCACGATTGAGCAGCGCGATGCGATCCTCACCTTCACGGCCGAGGGCACGCCCACCGCCTCCGCATGGCCCCGCGCCGATGTGATTATCGGCAACCCGCCCTTCTTGGGTGGCAATCGGATACGAAGCGAACTTGGCGACAGCTATGTAAATCATCTCTTTGCGTGCTATCGTAGTCGGATTCCAGCAAGTGCTGACTTTGTGTGTTATTGGTTTGAGCAAGCCCGCGCCCAACTGGTCAACGGCAACGTCAAGCGCGTGGGGCTGCTGGCGACAAATTCAATTCGCGGCGGCGCAAACCGTGAAGTCCTCAAGCGCATCAAGCAGGACGGCGACATCTTTATGGCGTGGGCCGACCGCCCATGGCTGCTAGAGGGCGCGGCGGTGCGCGTCTCGATGGTTGGCTTTGATGATGGTAGCGAACAGGAGCGCGTGCTGGATGGGCAGCAGGTGCAGGCAATCAATGCTGACTTGACGGGTGACGTAGATATTCTGCGAGCAACTCAATTACCTGAAAACTCTGGCCTTAGCTTTATTGGGAGTATGAAAGGGGGAGCTTTTGACATTGATGCAGAGACTGCACAGCAAATGATCGCTGCACCTAATCAAAGCGGAGTCTCTAATCGTGATGTTGTTCGTCCGTGGGTGAATGGGCTAGACATTACCCGCCGCCCGCGCAATATGTGGATTATTGATTTTGGGGTAGATATGCCGGAATCGGAGGCGCAGCAGTATGAGTTGCCGTATGCCCATGTGTTGGAACGTGTTAAGCTAGCCCGTCAAGGCAATCGAATGAAACGCCGTGAAACCTACTGGTGGTTACACGGAGATCTAGTCTCTCGAATGCGAAAAGCTCTTGCACCTTTATCAAGATTTATTGTTACTCCTACTCTATCAAAGCACAGGCTTTTTGTTTGGATTCAACACCCAACAGTTCCAGATCATCAATTAGTAGCCATTGCCCGCGAGGATGACTACTTCTTCGGCGTGCTGCACTCGCGCATCCACGAAGTCTGGGCGTTGCGGATGGGCACGTCGCTGGAAGATCGCCCGCGCTACACCCCCACCACCTGCTTCGAGACGTTTCCGTTCCCGTACCCGCCAGGGCAGGAGCCGCCCGATGACCCGCACGTCGCCGCAATTGGGGCGGCGGCGGCGGCACTGGATGCGTGGCGCGAGGCGTGGCTGAACCCGCCCGACTTGCCGCCAAAAGAGCTGGCCAAGCGCACCCTGACGAACCTGTACAACGCCCGCCCCGACGACCTCGTCGCGTTGCATGCGGCCCTCGATGCGGCAGTAGCGGCAGCGTATGGCTGGGAGTGGCCCCTGAGCGACGACGAGATCCTGACGCGCCT
>PHFO01000265.1 GCA_002861535.1 Cyanobacteria bacterium M5B4
TGTTGTATTTGAATTTGGATAAAGAAGTAGTAGGTGGTGTTACCTATAATGCTATTACAGGAAAGGAAGAACCTCAGTTAACTGATAAATTTAGAGCTTACTTAGAACAACACCCCCGCTTCTTTAACTTTAAATCAATTAAAGAGAAGCAATCTAATATCGGTCTAGTAAATTTAGATGGAGAGAAATTTATACTAGCTGTATTGCCAGTGTTACGTTCCGATCTATCCGGTACAACTAAGGGATTCTTGGTGGCAGCGCGCAAGCTTGATCAAATATCCATCAGTGAGATTGCACGGCGGCAAAACTTAAACTTGAGAATTTATAGTTTAGATGAAGCACAAGAAATTGAACGATTTCAACCTATAATTAATGAAATGATTGCCACAGGGAATGATCATGTTAGTTCCAGAACCAATAACTTTATTTACGGCTATACAATCCTAAAAGATATTGAGAATCAACCAGTTTTCTTTGTGAGAATAGTAAGAAAGAGAGATATATTTCTAAAGGGTAAAGATATTGTAGACCGCGTATTGTTAATAGCTCTAATTGGTTTTGGTATTGTCATCTTATCTACTAACTTAATTATTCTCCAAACTTCAGTTCTATCCAGATTATTACGGTTGGTACAAAACCTCGAAAATCAGCGTAATCTCCCCCCCGATCGGTTAGAAAAAATACCAACCTCTGGCAATGACGAAATATCTTACTTAATTCAAACTTTCAATGAGCTGTTAGAAACTAACAGAAGAAATAACGAAAAGTTCATGAAAATTTTTCGGGCTAGTCCTACGGCAATCATGATCGTTAGAGTAGATGATGGTCAAATTTTAGATGTCAATTCAGAGTTTGAAAACTTGTTTGGTTATACCGCCAAAGAAGTGATCGAGAAGAATATAGCAGAATTCGGGGGCTGGTTGTTAGGAGCAGATGCTGATAGAATAATGGGAACTGACCAAAGTAATGATTTTTTGCGTAATATCGAAGTTTCGATTCACAACCGAGAAGGAAAACAAATAACTTGCAATCTATCCACTGAAATTATTGTAATTGACGAAACCTCCTACATTCTTTACAATCTATCGGATATTTCTGCCCTAAAACAGTTAAATGATTCTGTAAGCCGCATCAACTCTTTACTGCAGGCACAACAGGAAACATCGATCGAGGGTATTTTAGCGACGGATGAACAAGGGCTGATCGTGTCCTTTAACTATCGTTTTTGTCAGATGTGGTATATCAATCCTAATTTATTAAATGGTAAATCAATCCATGAAACTCTAAATGACGAATGTGTTCCTGAAGCCCTCAGAAATTCGATCGAACAAATCTACAATGTAGGAGGTTGTGGTTACTCTGATGAAA
>PHFO01000266.1 GCA_002861535.1 Cyanobacteria bacterium M5B4
ATTGAGGGGAAGTTTTTAATGCCTTGCCAAAGGAACCGTTTGGCTTGGGAGAGTCTCATAGGTCGCGGTGGGTAAATGACTTTATGGTATATTCTGCTACGGTTTGTCCCCTGCCGCTGAGGTAATAACGATAGGTGACTAAACCCTCTAGTCCTACGGGACCGCGGGGTGGCATTTTTTGCGTACTGATGCCGACTTCAGCGCCAAAACCGTAACGGAAGCCATCGGCAAACCGTGTGGAGCAGTTGTGATAAACCCCGGCTGCATCTACCCTCTGGCGGAACCGA
Organism: Cyanobacteria bacterium M5B4; assembly: GCA_002861535.1. GTDB lineage: Bacteria > Cyanobacteriota > Cyanobacteriia > Pseudanabaenales > Pseudanabaenaceae > M5B4. Next base: position 288 of record PHFO01000266.1, read on the forward strand.
TCGGCGTTTGTGGGATTGTTAGTCACGATCGCTTCGGTGTGTTTAGAGCCGTAGGTATTGATATGATCGATCGCTTCTTCCAAGGTTGCCACTATTTTAATGGCTAGGATCAAATCACAGTATTCTGTTTGCCAATCTTCCTCAGTTGCTACTTTTAGTCCAGGAAATAACTCTAGGGTCGATGCACAGCCCCGCACTTCTACCTTTTTGTCAGCTAACTGGGGCAACACCAGGGCTAAAAACTCTGGGGCAATGGCACTGTGGACTAGGAGAGTTTCAATGGCATTGCAAGCGGCGGGATATTGGGTCTTACTATCGATCGTGACTTTTACTGCCATATCTAGGTCGGCACTTTCATCAATAAACAGATGGCATAAACCGTCGGCATGACCCAAAACTGGTATTTTCGTGTTTGCCTGAATAAACCGGACAAAGTCGTTAGAACCCCTGGGAATAATTAAATCAATGTCCCGCTCTAAACGCAGTAACTCTAAAACCTCTGCCCTAGTTGTAACCAACTCGATCGTGGCGGGACTAACTGCAGTGTTGTTCAGGGCAGTCTGGATTAAATTAACCAGAACTTCGCAGGAGTGGAGCGCCTCCTTCCCGCCTTTGAGAATGGCACCATTGCCGGATTTGATCGCTAGGGCCGCAATTTGGGTTACAGCATCGGGACGGGCTTCAAAAATTACCCCCAATACCCCCAAGGGCACGGTTATGCGCTCTAAAATTAGGTCTGTATCTAGCTCCCGATGGAGTTGACGTACTCCTACAGGTTCCCCTAGAGCCGCCACACTGCGCACTCCTGTGATCATCGATCGGACTTTGGCTTCATCTAACTTGAGTCGATTGATTAGGGGGAGGGGCAGCCCGTCAGTTCTTGCCTGCTCTAGGTCAGTTTGATTAGCTGCTAGGATGGGGGCGATATTTTGCTCTAGGGTCTGGGCAATCTGCTCGAGGGCGTGATTTTTCCGATCGACGGGATTTAAGGTTTGAGACGCAAGCGGGCACCCCACCTTATCTTAAGAACCGGGTTTCAGTCCCGATCGACGGGATTAAGGTTTGAGACCC
>PHFO01000267.1 GCA_002861535.1 Cyanobacteria bacterium M5B4
TCCCGATCGATGTTATTTTCCCGCCTGGTGGCAGAGTTGCTGGTCAACCTTCTGACTACACGATCGAGATTACTGCGGGTACTGCTACTGCTGGTGAAGACTTTACAGCAGTTACTCGTACTTTTAACTTTGCTGGGGCTAACCAAACCTTCCGGGAAAACATTCGTATTCCCATCCTCAATGACACCATTGCCGAAGGCTTAGAGACTTTCAGTGTCCGCGTAACTACCAGCAATGGCGCGTTTTTAGGCAATGCCACCACGATCGTTAACATCATTGATGACGATGTTTCTGCTAGTGTTACTCTAAATCCAACTTCTCCCAAGGAAGGTACCAACCTCACAGTTACAGTTACTCCAAACGGAGTATTTGAGCCTGGTGAAGTTCGTACGGTAACGATCAACACTCAGGATATTACTGCAAAGCTTGGTGAAGATTTTAGGGCTCCTAATTTTAGCACCCTAACCTTTACATTTGATAATCCTAATCCTCAAACTGCCACGATCGAAGTCATTGCGGATCAATTATCTGAAACAGAAGAAACCTTTCAGGTAGTAACTACTGGTACGCGCACTATCAACGGTGTTACTCTTCCCCTGGTAATTTCTGGTGGTGTACAAACCGTAACTATTAGAGAAGAAGCCACGATAAGAGTTACATCAGTAACTCCAGTTGTGACTGAGGGATTAGATAGATTTGCTCAAGTCCGCGTTGAACGCTTGGGTGATATTTCGCGAGATATATCCGCTGAATTGGTCTCAAAAGATGGTACTGCAAAAGCAGGATCAGACCAAGATTTCATCTCACTAGGAAGTCAATTTGTTCGTTTTGCTCCAGGAGAAACTACTCCCAAAATCTTCAATATCCCAATTGTTGACAATGATCTAATTCAAAACTCGCGTTCATTTACTGTTGAACTGACTAATCCTCAGGATGGAACTCCTCCACGCCAAGTGCTTTTGATCCCAGCAGGTGTCAGTGCTACTGGAGTACCTGTACCTGCAACATTTGGTCCTGATCCAACATTTACTCCCTTTGCACCTCCATCTTTAAGCCCACCAACAACCATCACGATCCTTGATAACGATGGTCCTAATGCAGCGGCAGGCACAGCAGCGGCACGGGGTAGCATTCAATTTGAGCGGGCAAGCTATGTAGTTGATGAAGGTCAGCCCTTCCTTGATATTCGGGTTTCCCGTGTCGGTGGCACCAGCGGTTCAGTTAATGCTGAGATTAAATTGGCTGATCTTACAGCCGATCGGGGAGTTGCTAAAGCGGGAGATGACTTTGGTTCGCCAGAGCAGACTTCGATCTTCTTTGCCGATGGGGTAGGCGGTTC
>PHFO01000268.1 GCA_002861535.1 Cyanobacteria bacterium M5B4
TGGCTCAGAACTAGATTTTTCAATTCTAAATAGCTTTGATGGCATTCTACCTACTCAGGCTACACCAACAATTGATACTGTTTCTTTCTCGTTGACATCCCTTAGTGTGGGTGCATTGCAATACACACAGCAATCAGTCGTTGATACAGTGGCTTTACGGCGTGTTGACAATCCTGTCACAAATGATGGCTCTACTACAGATAGTACCGTACTTGAACGTAACATTGTTTTCTTAATAGATGGAAATACTCCTGCTGGGTTGGGAATTACTATGCAGGAGGAGGTTTTAATCAATATGGGGACATTCGATCGGGGATCGGATAACCTCTTCGTAAATAACATGGTACCTAACACAAATAATATTGAACGTGTCGATTTTATCAGCACTGGAGGAATCACAGCCCCGGCTACGGATTTAGACAAGATTGGGTTTGTTATCTTTGAAAGAGGGGGCAACGATGCCTTCAAAATAGCCGCAATCACTATGATTGATTCTGACCCTACCATGTTTAGTTTTGGCACTGTTGTTTCAGTTGTGGATACTAACTTTGGTATGGGTACCAACATTGATACCACTGTCTTTAACGACACGGATGGTATGATGATATTTACAAGCACTGATGTTCCTGCACAAGCTTTATCGGGGGTTTTTATCAGCTTTCAAGAATTAGGTATTGGGGCAAATCAGATGTTTTTTGGTTTCGCCTTAACTGCTGCTGATGTAGGGACAGACTTTGCCGACTTTACCATGTTTCCACTCGATACATCAGATATGACCGCAGCCACTAGTGGTGGTCTCGATCTTGTAGCTAGTGGCGCTATTTATGTTCCTATTACCTCTTCTGTGACTTTGGTAGGACCAGCTTCCTTCCCCGAGATGAATTCAACTAATAATGTCACATATACCTTAAGCCTTGCCAGTACAATCCCTAATCCAACGATCGTAACTTTTTCTCTGACAAATGGTACGGCAGACAACATGGACTATACGCCATTTACACAAACGATCACTATCCCTGCCAGTACATCTACCTCTACAGTTACAGTTACCATTAGTGGCGACACAGTACCAGAAGCTGACGAAACCTTTAATGTGTCGATCGCGGCGGCACAGACCACGGGTACTACTTCGATTCAGGCAACGATCGTGAATGATGACTTCCCGACAGTTAACCTAATACCTGGAACAGTCAGCCAGTCAGAAAGCAACACTGCTTTTGTCTACACGGTCAGTCTGAGTGAAACAGCGCCTACCGCAACGACTGTGACCTATCAAACTCAAGATGGCACGGCTAACTGGTGGCACAGACTTACTGA
>PHFO01000269.1 GCA_002861535.1 Cyanobacteria bacterium M5B4
AGCCGATCCGTTTGAACGGGCTTGCACCGTGTCCGTGATCCGGTCAACCAGCGTCTCATACGCGGCGGTTTTGCCTTGCCCGATCTGATACTGCTTGCCAACGTTTTCGATCCGAATTGCAACGTTGCCCATCGGTTACACCACATCCGCAAAGGTCTTTTCCATGCGCCGGAAGTAGAACGCACCGGAGACAAACCACACGATGGCCACGATGGTGGAGGTGAGCAGCATCGGCAGCGACAGCGTATCGGTGCCGAGCAAGGCCCAGCGGAAGCCATCCACCACACCGTGATGAAATGCATCATTTGAATGCAAGATTCCAACGGTGGGAATACCTGCGGATTGAATCCACCGTGCGGCATAGAAGCCGGGTAGCATCAGATTAGAGACAAATACGTCGGGCGGATTGAACTGTACTTGTTGGAGTAGCCAGCGCACGCGCTGTTCGGTGTAGCGGGGAAAGGGTGTCGCCACACACGCGAAGCCGTCCTGCTGCAACGCAGTAAGTGTTGGGCATTGCGCTGGATCGTGTGTCCCTGTCAGGAAAAAGAGCACGCGCACAGTTACGCCGCGTTGACGGAGGGCTGGAGCAATACGCCGTAGCCATGCATTTGGACCACTCACATAATTGGGACGATCATAGGCACATATGGTAATGTTCATAAGCTTCCCCTTAATTTAAGCACTCCAGCGCGTATTCGCTGTTTGATTTCCCGAACGCGCCACCCAAACATACCCGTGTAAAGGTAGCCAATCCGTTGGCGGCGTGATCGCGTCTGATAATGCTGGATCGCAGTGTGATAAGCACGCGCAAAGACTTCGGGCGAGACCGTGTGCCATGCCCATTTAGTGGTGATAGTGGTACACGCCTGTTCACCGCATGCGCGGCGAGTCTGTGGGTCATACGTGGTTTTCGCTATGGCATCGACAAAATCATTCGTAAGCGATGCTTCGCGCAAACGAAATCCATTAATTCCTTCCACGATGATTTCAGGCACGACAGTTCCTCACAATACGTTTGACACCATTACGTAGGATGCGTAACAACGGATAGAGTGCGGGCAGATAGTGCTGTACGCCTAATGCCATTCTTAGCTCAATCAACTCATAAGGGTTTGGAGTAGCGTGCCACCACTGGGGCGGAAGATAGCGCAGACAGTGCCTGAATGCCTGTTCGGCATCGGTGAGCTTGCCCTCGTTAAGATATATCAACGCTAGTACATAATAGCAGTGATACAAACAGGTGTGAATGTGTGGGTGATAGTGCGGGGCCAGCTGATGCTGAAGCGTGAGCATCAATTTGATTT
>PHFO01000270.1 GCA_002861535.1 Cyanobacteria bacterium M5B4
TCACTCCTTTACCACTACGATTCAGCACATGAGTATAAATCATCGTAGTTTTCACATCCTTATGTCCTAAAAGTTCCTGCACTATGCGAATGTCATAGCCATTTTGTAATAAATGCGTCGCAAAACTATGGCGCAAAGTGTGACAACTAATTCGTTTCTCAATCCTTGTCAACTTTACAGCTTGTTTTAGAGCTTTTTGCAGTCCACTTTCATGCAGATGGCAGCGACACATCAACTCGCTACGAGGGTCTTTGGCAATGCGACCTGAAGGGAATACATATTGCCAAATCCAATCCTTGGCGGCATTGGGATATTTTTTTGTAAAGCAAAGGGTAAAAGCGTCTCGCCATAACCCCTATCTAGATCTTGTTGATGAGTACGTTTGACTTGTTGTAAATGTTCTTTGAGTTGCTCGACTAGATTTTGGGGCAGCATGGTTACGCGACTTTTCATCCCCTTAGCATCTCTGACAATAATTTGTTGCTGGGCAAAATCAAGGTCTTTGACTCGCAACTGCAATGCTTCATTTAGACGTAATCCTGAACCGTAAAGAAGCTTGGCAACAATCTGATAAACACCCGTAAGATTTTTTAAGATTTCTAAAGTTTCTTCAACGGTTAAAACTGTTGGCAAATAATGGGGACGCTTTGCCCTCACTGCATCCAAGTTAAGGTTTAGCTCTTGTTGCAATACCTCACGATATAAAAATAAGATAGCGCTCAGAGCTTGATTTTGAGTTGATGCTGCTACATTTTCATGCACCGCCAAGTGGGTCAAAAAAGCATTAACTTCATCGCCTCCCATTTCGCTAGGATGGCGCTTGTTGTGAAATAAGATAAAGCGCCGAATCCACTGTACATAAGTCTCTTCGGTGCGATAGGAGTAATGCTTAACCCGTACTTGATCCCGTACCCTGTCTAATAGCTTTCGAGGCGGTGGCTCAGACTGCATAACTAAATAAATAGTGTGATTAGCCTAAATAATACCTGCTCTAGTCGGGCTAATCCACTATTTGGGTGATTAGGTAGAAACTTTCTTCATAACACAACGTATAGGGTAGTTAAGCAGAAAGTTTCTGTATAACGTGACCTGTAGGGTGATTAGGCAGAAATTTGACTTTCGGGCTATATCGCTTATAATCTGATTAGATAGAAATTTTCTATCTAATACATAGTTATGCAGGAGATTTCTATATGTATTCAAAATCGTTTATCTTCTCGACGGTACAAGCTACTCTATATTTGTTTTTCTCTGCATTTTGTACCAACTGTTCTATTGTTTATGCATCTCCTGAATGCGAAAA
>PHFO01000271.1 GCA_002861535.1 Cyanobacteria bacterium M5B4
GCGGGCGGCGTGCGGCGCAGCTGGCGGCGGGCAGTGGCATCATCAGAGACGAGCACCTCAGCTACATTGAGGCGGGCCAGCTCCCCTTCGAGGCGGGCTTCGAGCCGTTCGCCGTGCATCTCGGTCGCGGCAAATTCGCCCGTACTCATGTCTACGTAGGCTAGCCCAAGCCGTCCTTCATGCAGCAGCACGGCGGCGAGGTAGTTGTTGCGTTCGGTGGGCAGCATATTTGGGTCGCTGACAGTGCCGGGCGTAATCACCCGCACGATCTCACGCTGCACAATCCCACGCTTGCGGCTGGTCGGCTCGATCCCGCTGGCATAGGCTGAGCGCGGGCGTACATCGCTCTTGCTCGACGCGGTCTCGCTGATCTGCTCGGCAATGGCTACGCGGTAGCCCAGCTGCACCATATCGGTAACATACTTATCTACGGCGTGGTAAGGGATGCCCGCCATTGGCGCGTAGAGCTTGGTCTTGCCCTGCGTGGCATAGTCTTTGCGCGTCAGGGTGACTTTGAGCAACTCGGCGAGGAGCTTGGCATCATCGTCGAAGGCTTCGTAGAAATCGCCTAGCCGATAGAGCAGGATCGTATCGGGCTGCTGCGCCTTGAGTTCCAGAAATTGCTGATACCATTCGTGTAGTTCAATCCGTGCCATTGCGGTCTCATTTCCACTAACAGGTTTTAGGGGCGAGGTTTCAGGTGTCAGGGATACCGCCTGAACATCAGCTCTATTTACCCGATATATCGTAAAGATACCGATGCAGATATGGATACCTGTTCTACACTAGATAGATTGCTGGAGGGCCCAGACCCTGACACCTCACCCCTGAAACCTGAAACCTGTTCCTATGCGGCGACAGCTTGCTTCAGGGCCCGCACGAAATCTACTGCGAGTTGCTCAAAGCGTTTGCGCTGGGTGGTATCGAGGAACTTAATCAACAAGCCATTGTTCAAGTAGATGCGGTCTACCCGCTCGATGCGGTAGGTATTGTTGCCGAGTGGGGACAGGCGGCAGGTGTTCTGCCCACGGATTGGCGGCAAGAGCGGGATATGCACCGCAAAGTCGGTCACGCGCTCTAGCTCGCTGTAGCCCGTCACTTCTAGCTCGGCATGCACAAGGCCCCCACGCAGGCGGAATTGGTAGCCCTTGCGCGGCGCACCAGCACTGAGCAACTCGATCTGCATCTGCTCCATTGCGGGCATCCAGTTGCGCCAGCCCGCAAAATCATCCAGCACTGCCCACACCTGCGGTGGGGTAGCCGTGATGGTGCTATTGGCGGTGATTTCATAG
>PHFO01000272.1 GCA_002861535.1 Cyanobacteria bacterium M5B4
GTGTTCACTCCTTGTCTTCTGGTTGAAACAAGTCTCAGTGAATCACGGATTGAGGTGAAACGAACACGGAAATTGCCAAAGGCGGTGGGTAGTAGCGCTCCACGGCGCGGACGAGCAGCTTGCGAAAGGTTGCAAAGCGCAGCAGTGCCGAAATGAGCTTGTGCCGTCCTTTGCCGGGTCGCCGGGTGAACAACCAGCGTGCCAGCACCCAGATATTCTGTATCAGCAGCCCCAAGCCTAAGAAGAAGAACCGGAGGGCCGGATTGCGCGAGTTGGTCAGCACTTTCACCTGACGCAGCAGACGATAGGAAGCTTCGATGCCGAAGCGACGGCGATACTTGCGGTAAACCAGGTGTGGTGTCCAGTCGAGGTTGACCAGCACAAACGCCAGCCACTTACGCTGCTTACGCTTGGTTTTGGGGTCACGCACGCGCGTATCGACCAGCGCCAGGCGAGCGGTAGTGCCGTCGGTAAAGGTATAGTCAGTGGTGTAACTGCCGCGTCCCTGACACAGCGCACGAATACCCCCGGTTTTGCCCCGGATCGGGCACGCCAGCACCGCTGCCTGCCCGACCCGCTGCAAATAGCGCAGGATGTCGCCGCAACAGAAGCCCTTATCCAGATACGCCACCGTCGCGTGCAGTCCCAGATGCCCCAAGCGCTGCAAGAGGCGCTCGACCACACCAGGCAGGTTATCTTCGGGCAGCACATAAGTCACGGCCAGCGTCAACCGCACCTCGCGCCAAATGACATAGGCGCTGGCGATGCGGAAAAAGTGGGTCGTGCCGTCTTTGGCGCGCGTCTTGCAGGTATAAGTGAGCAGCTTGGGCGTCTTGCCATAGAAGGGTTCATCGTGGGTATCGAGGGCAACTTCCAGCCCACCACGCGGCATCCCCACCGGAATCGCGGCGGCCAACGCTGCATTCATCTCTGCTTCCTGCTGGCGTAAGGCGCACTCGTCAAGAGCCGCGTTCAACTGCTCACGCAGCGTGTTGCTATCGACCACGCCGCAGCTATCGGCACACACCGCCTCCAGGCTGCTGCCTTCGGCTGCAGCTTTCAGCAGCAGGTTGAACGTCTCATCCGTCGTACTGCGATACCCTTCGGTTTTCAGGCTCAGGTGTTTCTCCATCACGTCCAGCATCATCCCGTGTACATCTTCCGCATTCAGGGTATATTCCGGTATTATTCGCATGATTGGGTTCGGCTCCGTCTGGTTTGGCAACCAAAACGTACCCGAACCCAATCACTTGTCAAGTCTGTTTCAACTTTCGTGATTCACTGAACCTGT
>PHFO01000273.1 GCA_002861535.1 Cyanobacteria bacterium M5B4
CCGTTCGAGTTCATCCATCAGCCCACCTCACCCAGTTGCAGGAGCCATCCACAGGCTATCCGATAGGTTTCCCACAGCTATCCAGAGGTTGTCCACACTGCCCTCTGAATCAACAATGTGCCGTCGGCACAGGGCCGGGGCACATTGTCTGTTCTTGATCAACGCACAAATTCTGCGAATCTGTGCGCCCTATGTATGCTGGCGCAAATCAGTGCATCAGATCGCTAGGCTTGCTCTGCATCAGCTGCACTACCATCAGGTACATCGGCATCGCTTAGCGCAGGCGGGGCATCGGCCACAGGCGGAGCCGCTGGGTCCACTGCCCCCCCCATAGCTTCAACGACAACATTGAGCATGGCATCTACACCGGATGCAACGTGCACCTTAACGGGATAGTTGCCGATGCGCTTGATCGGGTCTTCCAGATCAATCTTGCGCCGATCAATCTCAATCCCAAGTTGGTCGTGCAGCTTCGCGGCAACATCCGCATTGGTCACCGAGCCATATAGCCGATCCAGTTCACCGACACGCTCTTCAAAGCGCAACGTCACGCCATTGAGGCGGGCTGCTAATGCTTCTGATGCAGTACGTGCTGCCGCCTGCTTGCGTTTTCGCGCCGCGATCTGTTCTTCGGCTTGCTTAACCAAGCCGGGAGTAGCCATTACGGCCATGCCTTTGGGCAACAGATAGTTGCGCCCGTAGCCGCCGGATACCATCTTAATCTCACCTGCTTGCCCCAACTTGTCAACATCTTGGGTGAGCAGTACACGCATTTTCGCCACAGTTCTACCCTCAGCTCTTGTTTGGTGGTGCGTGAAGATGCTTCATCGCCAGCATGCCTATGCGTTTGTTCAAGAACATTTCAATGTGTTAGAACAAATGTAGGCTATTTTACTGAGCTTGTCAAGCGGTGCGCCCAACGTGCTGCACACATCCACGCTGCTGTTACATGTTAAAAAAGTGAGCCGCAGGAGCATTCCCCGCAGCTTGGATCACCTTGCCCAAATCATACTGGTGAGCCGCCTAGGACTCGAACCTAGAACCAACTGATTAAGAGTCAGATGCTCTACCATTGAGCTAGCGGCCCCAACGTTATCACACACATAAAAGCCCTGTTCACCAGAGCTAGACAGTATTATAGCACAACTCACGGCCCGCTGCAAGCCCCGCGCCGCGCTTGACGCATCTGCCAGAGCAGCATATAATGCCCGCGTCTGTTATCCGGATGCAACTGAATCGTACCACCTGACGACGTATGTCAT
>PHFO01000274.1 GCA_002861535.1 Cyanobacteria bacterium M5B4
TTATCTACGAAGTCGAGAATACGGGTGAATACGCCTGTTCGGTCACGTTCGTTAGTAGCAACCCATTGCTTCAGATTGAGCAGACTGGGCTGGTTGTGCAGCCTATGAGCGTGATCGAATATCCGGTGGTCATTGTCCCGCCGGAGCACCACCCGCCCGGCCTGCACGACTTGAGCCTTGAACTGTGGAGCGGCGATCTGGTGCTGCCAGTCACGCTGCCGGTGCGGGTGCTGGCGCGGCACTGGTGGCAACGCTGGGCGCGTTGGCTGCTCGGTGAGTGAGAGCTGGGCAGGATGGTGTAACATACGCTGCAAAAGTGATAGGGTATGCGCGATGCAGCAGAGATAACGCTTAGATGCGCTAACTACTGCTGCTGAATGAGTAAAGGAAATGCAATGGCATTGATAGAACACAGTCTAGGAAGACAGGACGAGGATTCGGGCTACGGGCGGGTTTTTGGAAACAGTAAACTCGGTAAGCTCATTAGCCGTGTACACGTTTGCGCTATTCGGAATGGAAATGAATTAGAAAGTCTGTTGCGTGAAGCATCACCTTATAAGGTAGAATTAGATAAGATTATCACAGCTGCAACTGATAGAAATCCGTCGCATCTCGTTGCATTTGGCACAGAAATACGGAAGTTTCGTAAGTTTATACCGGATGCTCCTCTAACTGATGTTGTAGTTTATGCACCCGATAAAAACGAGTTATTTATTGTAGAACTTAAAGATGGTGATACGTTTGACACGAAGAAAGCAGATGGCGAACTAGCATCTGCGAAGAAGTTTGCTGATTGGATCAGACCCAGAGTTAGCGTATCTGTGAACTACTATTTCTGTTCTTTCAATCAAAACAGTCGTGAAAAGATCGTTTTTGGCGTAAAGCAACGATTTGGTGTAGATCAAGTTCTCACAGGAGCTGAACTGTGTGATCTCATTGGTGTGGATTACACTGCTATCCGGTTACATCGTGAAGAACATCAAGCGGCAAACCGTGAGTACTTTGTAAACCAACTGCTTCAAATACCAGAGATTCGTAAAGTAGTAGAGGAGAAATTACATGCCCCTTGAACTCCACCGCGATCACATCTACGCGGGCGATTGCCGCGAGGTGCTGAATGCGCTGCCCGCCCAGAGCGTAGACCTGATCTTTGCCGATCCGCCCTACAATCTGCAACTGCGCGGCGAGCTGTGGCGGCCGAATATGACGAAGGTGGATGCCGTAGATGATGCGTGGGATCAGTTTGCC
>PHFO01000275.1 GCA_002861535.1 Cyanobacteria bacterium M5B4
AGTGCCAACCCGCACATCGTAGTTAACGCTATCTTGCACCGTCAGGGTGACAGTACCATCCTGGCTAGTATTTTGGGGCGTAACTACTACATTGGCAAAAGTCTGTCCGTTGGGAATCCGTACCGATGTAGGTGGATTTTGGAGAGCTACCCCTGCCGTGGTACTCAGGCTAAAGTTAACTACTAAATCCCCTGCCGTATTGTTGCGGGAAACAGTAAACACTAAAGGATCATCCGCATTAGTTGCCCGTGCGATCGGGTCTGTTGCCGTCACATCCACCAAGGTAGCGGGAGCAGGCGCAAAATTTACGATTCTGCCTGCGGCATCCACAAAATTCTGGCGGCGTAAATCAGAAGAATTAACGTTATTTAGGGTAGCTAGAACGTTGCCCGTGCGCCGATCGATTACCAAGGTATTAGCAAAACTTTGGGCTACTTCAATATCATCGATCGTGAGGTCATCCCCTAACCCCAAGAAGTCATCGCCAAAATAAAAATCTGTAACGGTAGCCGTACCTGCGGTAGTCAAGACAAACCGATCGCGACCGATACCCCCAGTTAAAGTATTGGTACCAGCGCCGCCAAAGATGATGTCATTACCAGCTTCGCCAATTATTAAGTCATTACCTTGACCGCCGTATAGGGTGTCATCCCCAGCGCCACCAAAAATAGAATCATTACCGGGCGTGCCCACTAAAGAATCATTGCCAGGCGTGCCACTAAAAATTGCCATTTGTCTATACCCTCCCACACATACACGCACAGTGATACCACACATTTACCTAATTGTCGAGTAAACCCAAACCAAGCCCTAGAGCTAAAATCTGCGATCAAAAAATTGATATTTAAGACAAAAATGACATTTAGTTGTTTTTATTGGGGGTAATTTTGCCGGTAAAGGTAGCAAATTTATCCCGACCGATCGGTAAAAAGTAGCCAAGTTTGCCGTTATCGGCAGTAAAGTTTAGACAGTAGTTCCAAAATTGTTGCCGTTCTGGGTTTAGGGGTGACAATTTACTAATTCTGTGTTATCTATTTCAGTGAATCATGGTGGTTAAGACCAATTTAGAGGAGTGTTGATGATATGGGCGTATTAAGTATAGTTGGGGCTACTCCCAATCCCGTCAGAGAAGGTACTACGTCAGTCACCGTACAGGTGCGTTATACCCCCGACCCCGTTAATGATGGCTTGGGCTTGCGGGAATTTACCTATAGGACAGTTGATGGCACTGCTACTAAGG
>PHFO01000276.1 GCA_002861535.1 Cyanobacteria bacterium M5B4
CCGAGTGGCGCAAGCAAGGGCGTACCCCGATCAGCACGCTGGCCAGCTACCAGAAACCTGATGGGCCGTTTGTGGCCCACTGGAATGCAACCGCCATTGAATCCGGTTTCAACCCAACCGCCGACAATCTGCTGGCTACTCAGCAAGCCTTACCCGCCCTGATCGGAGCCACCTATCCCTATAAGCCGACGGGAACTGGAACCCGCACCAATTTCAGCCCGCTTAAGCGTGGCTTCGACTACGATAGCACGCTAGCTGCGCCCGCCATCGGACGGCTTCAGGCCGAGCAACGCCAGATACAGGTGACCATCCCATTTGGGAGTGACTTGAACAATACTGCTACAGTCAGCCTAACGTGGCGAATCGCAGGACAACCGACGTTTACGGCAGTTCCTACGACGCGCACCAAAGGAGCCTTCGTGGCCACGATTGATCTGGCGGGGGCGCAGTTCACTGAGCGCGACACGTTCGAATTCCGGACAATCTTCCGCGATGCGGACAGCGTTGTGTTGGGTAGCCGCACGGGAACGGAGCTAGTCGCTGAGAGTACACTCCAGCAGGTTCGGGTCTATTTGCCACTCATTGTGCGTGCTCCGGCGAGCACCCAATAGGGTACGCCAAGTATAGACTCACTGGAGCAATAGCGTGGCGGGTGGCAGATACTGCTACCCGCCATTATTTCCACTGTACGCGCCGTCCTCAGTCTGCGTGGCTGCGGCTCAACAGCCGCCCCAGTAGCCCTAACAAGGCCGCCACCACCCCCAAGATGAGGCTCGCACAGATCAGTGCCAGCACGAGTGGGGGCACATCAGCGCGAGGCGATAGTGATTCGCGGGGGAATGGTGTCGCTCACAGGGGCGACGGACAGTGCCGAGCTAGCCGTTTCAGCTACGATAGGGGGGGCAGCTCGATCCAGCAGATTGCGGGGGGGCACAGCGTGGATGCTTTCCGCCCAATCGCCTACGGTTGGAGTGGTTAGGGCTTGGACAAGCGGCGAAGGTTGCGGTGGGAGCGCAACGGGTGCTGCTGGGGATGGTTGCAGCAGCGCGGATGCAGGCGGCCCTGCCAGTTCGGTTGCGAGAATGGCGGCCATCGTGGCGGTCTCATCTGGGGTGGCCGTTGCCGCAATGGTTGGGGTAGCTGTGGGGGGCGGCTCCGTTGGTGGGGGTGCGGTAGGCGCGAGCGTGGCGGTGGGCGGCGGAGGCGCAGTAGGCGCGAGCGTGGCGGTGGGCGGCGGG
>PHFO01000277.1 GCA_002861535.1 Cyanobacteria bacterium M5B4
CATCATCAGTGAGCTACGGCGTGGCTACTGTATGGGGTCTCGCATCATTCGTCACGCCGATGTGGTCGTTGCCAGCGATGCTTACACCACACCACCCATAGTAGGCCCCAGCGCACCCGCAGACGTAGATAGGAGCAACGGATGAGCAACATTATTGGGATTGATCTCGGTACAACCTTTTCGGCAGCCGCGCACATCGTTGCGGGTGTCCCCCAGCTGATCGCCCTCGGCGATGAGCGGATTATGCCCTCGGTCGTGGGCACACTCCCCAGTGGGACACTGCTGATCGGTACGCCCGCCAGAAACCAACAGCTGCTCTACCCCGATCAGACCATCCGCTCAATTAAGCGCAAGATGGGGCAGCATACACAGGTGCAGTTGGGCGGGCGCAGCTATCTGCCGCAGGAGATTTCCGCCCTGATCCTGCGCGAGATCAAGCAGCGGGCCGAAGCGACGCTCGGCGCACCAGTTGACCGAGCGGTGATTACCGTGCCCGCCTTCTTCTCCGACTCCGCCCGCCAAGCCACGCAAGAGGCAGGCGAATTGGCGGGCTTGACGGTCGAACGGATCATCAATGAGCCGACTGCCGCCGCACTTGCCTATGGGCTAAACCGTAGCGACGAACGGCAGCTCGTGGCCGTCTACGATCTCGGTGGCGGCACATTCGATGTCTCGATCATCGAGCTAGATAGTGGTGTCGTTGAGGTGCGGGCAAGTCATGGCAACACCCAACTCGGCGGCGATGACTTCGATCAACGCCTTGTCACGTACCTCGCCGAACGCTTTGAAGCCGACTACGGCGTAGACCCGCGCAGCGATAGGCGGGCCCACGCCCGTCTCTTGCGGGCCGCCGAAGCCGCCAAAATTGCGCTCTCCACGCAGCCGTTTGTGCGGGTGCGCGAGGAGTTTCTGCTGACCTACGAAGGCAAGCCCCTGCATCTCGATGTTGAGTTGGCGCGGATCGAATTCGAAGACCTGATCGTAGACCTGCTCGAAGGCACGCTCGAGTCCTTTGATGCCGCCCTGCGCGATGCCGCCGTGAGTATAGCCGAACTGGATACCGTGCTGCTGGTGGGTGGTAGCACGCGCATCCCACTCGTGCAGCGCATGCTTGAGGAGCATACCCAGATCGTGCCCCAAACAGCGATCAATCCCGATGAAGCGGTTGCGCTTGGCGCAGCGGTGCAAGCCGCAATCATTGCAGGTGAGCCACTTGATGCGATACTGGTAGACGTA
>PHFO01000278.1 GCA_002861535.1 Cyanobacteria bacterium M5B4
GATTATCAGTGAGCTACGGCGTGGCTACTGTATGGGGTCTCGCATCATTCGACACGCCGATGTGGTCGTTGCCAGCGATGCCTACACCACACCACTCGGAGGCAGTCCCACCGCGCCAGCAGACGTAGATAGGAGCAACGGATGAGCAACATTATTGGGATTGATCTCGGCACAACCTTTTCGGCAGCCGCGCATATTGTCGCGGGTGTCCCCCAGCTGATCGCCCTCGGCGATGAGCGGATTATGCCCTCGGTCGTGGGCACACTCCCCAACGGGGCCCTGCTGATCGGTACGCCCGCCAGAAACCAACAGCTGCTCTACCCTGATCAGACGATCCGCTCAATTAAACGCAAAATGGGGCAACATACACAGGTGCAGTTGGGCGGGCGCAGCTATCTGCCACAGGAGATTTCCGCCTTGATCCTGCGCGAGATCAAGCAGCGGGCCGAAGCGACGCTCGGCGCACCAGTTGACCGAGCAGTGATTACTGTGCCCGCCTTCTTCTCCGACTCCGCCCGCCAAGCCACGCAAGAGGCTGGCGAATTGGCGGGCTTGACAGTCGAGCGGATCATCAATGAGCCGACTGCCGCCGCACTTGCCTATGGGCTAAACCGTAGCGACGAACGGCAGTTGGTGGCGGTCTACGATCTCGGTGGCGGCACATTCGATGTCTCGATCATCGAGCTAGATAGTGGTGTCGTTGAGGTGCGGGCGAGCCATGGCAACACCCAACTCGGCGGCGATGACTTCGATCAACGCCTTGTCACGTACCTCGCCGAACGCTTTGAAGCCGACTACGGAGTAGACCCGCGCACCGATACACGGGCCCACGCCCGCCTCTTGCGGGCCGCCGAAGCCGCCAAAATTGCGCTCTCCACGCAGCCGTTTGTACGGGTGCGCGAAGAGTTTCTACTGACCCGCGAAGGCAAGCCGCTGCATCTCGATGTTGAGTTGGCGCGGATCGAATTCGAAGACCTGATCGTAGACCTGCTCGAAGGCACGCTCGAGTCCTTTGATGCCGCCCTGCGTGATGCCGCTGTGAGCATAGCCGAACTGGATACCGTGCTGCTGGTGGGTGGTAGCACGCGCATCCCACTCGTGCAGCGCATGCTAGAGGAGCATACGCAGATCATCCCCCAAATAGCGATCAATCCCGATGAAGCGGTTGCGCTTGGTGCAGCGGTGCAGGCCGCAATCATTGCGGGTGAGCCTCTCAATGCGATACTGGTGGACGTG
>PHFO01000279.1 GCA_002861535.1 Cyanobacteria bacterium M5B4
TTACCTAACAAGTCGCTGCACCGGAACTATGTCAACTTATCGGAGAGATGCAAAGGTTATCTGCGTCCGGGGAGCGGGGTCGTTAGATTGCAAGAGTGGAAGAAGTAGTAAAATAGTCCAGTACCTGTAAAACTTGGATAAGCCACGACTACTCTGTTGCAAAAAGCATTCACAGAAATCCAGAAACTGCCAGACTTTCTTCAAGATGAACTCGCTCAACAACTGTTGGAAGATATTGAAAGTGAATTGAAATGGCAAAAAAGCTTTTCAAAGGAAGATGTTGAGTTGGTAGCTTTACTAACGATGGCACAGGAAGTCCTCATAGAGGAGCAAGAGGGGAGAACTGAAGATAAAGGCTTTGGAGAAGAATGAAATCATCCAGAACTCAGAAATTTCGTGAGCTTTTTCTAAGTTTGCTGCAAAGGGTACAAGAAACTTTTCAGGTTGACATGGAGGGTGTGAAGTATGCCTTGTGGCTAAACCCGCTTCGATGTAGCGCCTTTTTTGCGAGCCGAATCCTTGTGGTGGAAGGAGCGACAGAAGCAACTCTCATTGGGTATATGTTCAATGAAGGTCAGATTCAAAATCCAAGCGGGGGCATTTTCGTTCTTGACGCAATCGGCAAATACAACATTCATCATTTCATGAACCTGTTTGGTGAATTGGGCATACCCCATGCCGTTTTATACGACCGTGACAGCGGGAAGCCAACGGGCGTTCCTATCGAAACAATATACAGGGTTCCAGCCGACACGCTCCGCTCGCTGCGCTCGGCTCGCCTGCGGGTGATGCGCAAATCGTTAGATGTCACAGCAAGGTATGATAATTTACAGAAAGATAAGAGGTTCAAATCTCAATGGCACTACCGGATTATCAAAGTCTAATGTTGCCTCTGCTCAAATATGCGGGAACTCGTAATTGTGAGGTAACCACAGGTGAGGCAGTTGAGGCTTTAGCACAAGAATTAAATTTGACAGAGGAAGACTTAAGAGAAATGCTTCCTAGTGGAGCGCAGTCTACCTTTGGCAACCGAGTTGGCTGGGCTGCAACGTATATGAAAAAAGCTGGGCTATTGGAGCCTACCCGCAGAGGATACTATCGAAATTACTGAAAGAGGACGTGAACTTCTGGCTAAGCAGCCCAAGGTCATAAATGTTAAGCTCCTTGAGAATTACTCTGAGTTCCTTGAATTTAAGAAGCTAAAAGGAACTAGAGCGAAAAATGGCGAAGGA
>PHFO01000280.1 GCA_002861535.1 Cyanobacteria bacterium M5B4
GAGGGTACACAACCGTCACTCCAGGAAGAAAAAACTCTAATAGAGACATCACCTTAACATCGGACACACCATATGGTAACCATACTTCTCGAGAAACGAACTCGGAAAGGTCGTCGTACGCAGATGCACCTCGAACTGGTCAGCCAGTTCGGGCAAGCGTGGGACGCGGTGGTTGTGACTGACCGCTCGTCGCGCAGCTTTCCAGACGTGCTCTTGCGGATTGAGATCGGGCGACGCGGTCGGGAAGCGCATGACCTCCAGGCGCGGGTTGTCGGCCAGCACTTGCCGCACTGCTGCTCCCTGGTGCCAGGGTGCGCGATCCCACAGCAGCAGGATGGGCTGATCGGGATAGGTGTCCAGAATGGCCTGGAGATGCACCGCCGTCGCATCGCTGTTCATCACCGCGCTCCGGCTGACGATCTCCGCACCCGTCTGGAGGTTCAAGGTGCCGTAGAAGTGGGTTTTACTCCGTCCCGCATCGACCCGCACCGTGGGTGTTGCACCGCGCGGTGCCCAGACCGCCGTCGTGGTCGCTTGCAGGTACAATGTCGCTTCGTCTTCGGCCAGGATGACCGTCTCGGGTGCATCCTGTACCGTATCAATCAGTTTTTTTCGATCTGGTCGTCGAAATCGAGCACGGCCTGGGGGCGGCGTGAGCGAAAGACGCGGGCGGGACGCTGGGAGCTGAAGCCACAACGGCGGAAGAGCGAGCGGTAGGAGGTGTCGCTCTGGTAGGTGACGCCATACCACTGCTGGATAGCGCGACGCAGGTCGGGCAGCGTCCAGCCATCGCCCGCCGTGGCGGCCTCTGGCCCAAAGAGCGAACGGGGCGTGTACTGGCGCAGCTTGCCGGTCAGATCGGCGACCTGGTCGCGGGTGAGTTTGCGGCAGTTGCCGCCCGCACGATGATCGCGCAACCCATCCAGACCGTGGGTCTGATAGGCGACACACCACTCCATCAAACTGGTGCGGCCACAGCCGGTAATGTCCTGGATGGCCGCGACTGCGTAGCCGGTGCCGTAGAGCCGCACGGCCTGATACCGCAGACACGTCGGGCTGTGTTTGGTCTGGGTTTGCGCGGCGAGCAGGTCGTTCGCTTGCGCTTCGGTCAAGGTAAAGTGTCGTTTGCTCATGCATACAGTATACGCTTTTTATGTGATTTGTCTATAAGCCGGGACTTCGGTCTTCACCCCATGATTCAGGCTTGCTATA
>PHFO01000281.1 GCA_002861535.1 Cyanobacteria bacterium M5B4
ACCCCATTTTATTCATCTTGTCTCTAATTACTCTAATGAGCGTTCCGTTATCAATTCCTTGAAGATTGGCCACATTCTCCATCAGAAACATTGGAGGTGCGATTTCCTCAACAAAGCGTAAGAAATCAAAGATAAGCTCCCCTCTAGAGTCAGCTGTACCTTTCTGCTTTCCAGCTTGACTGAAGGACTGGCACGGTGGTCCACCATAGATCAGATGAATATGTTCAGGCTTAACTTGAATTGTGTCTAGGACTTGGGATACAGAAATCTTAGATATGAACCAGTCTCAAAAATGGTATAATCCTGTCCGGGGATAATCGAAGCAGAGAGGAAGGATGAGACGGTGGCTGACCTGACCGATGCCCAGTGGGAACGGCTGGCACCGACCATTCCGGTGGTGCCGCGTCGCTCTGATGGCAAAGGGCGTCCGCGCGTGGACAACCGGGCGGTCTTGAACGGTATCCTGTGGGTGCTGTGCAGCGGGGCACGCTGGAAGGATCTGCCCGAGCGGTATCCGCCATACCAGACCTGCCATCGGCGCTTCCAGGAGTGGATCGACCAGGGCGTCTTTGAGCGGATGGCCCAAGACCTCGCAGCGGTCTTGCCGGAACAGGACCAGATCGACCTGAGCGAGTGTTTCATCGATGGGAGCTTCGTGGAAGCAAAAAAGGGGCGGCAATGTCGGGCGTGGGAAAGACGGCAAAGGCTCGACCCTGATGCTGATCGTCGATGCCAACGGCCTGCCCATCGGGGTGCATGTCGAGGCCGCACATCGGCATGAACGTACCCAAGTGCAGGACACGCTGGTGTCGGTGTTCACCGATGAGGTGCCGGAGCGGCTCATTGGCGATAAGGCATATGATAGCGATGGATTGGATGCCGACCTGGCGGAGCAGCAGATCGCGATGATTGCCCCACACCGTCGCAACCGGAAGCGGAAAACGCAGGATGGACGACCGTTGCGGCGGGCGAAGCGGCGCTGGAAAGTGGAGCGGGCGTTTGCCTGGTTGCAGAACTATCGCCGCCTGGTGGTGCGGTATGAGCGCTACGGGGTCAATGTTCTGGGTTTTGTCCAACTGGCGTGTGTCCTCATTTTATTACGACAAGGTTTTTGAGACTGGTTCATGTGCCCGCGTATTCAGTCATAGTTCGAACTGAAGCCTATCCCCATTGGGGATTGAAACCCGTTGGCGACAATTTGCCCATC
>PHFO01000282.1 GCA_002861535.1 Cyanobacteria bacterium M5B4
TCATAACTACTTACACCCTAGAAAATAAATAACGATCGCTTCTTTCATAATATCTTATAGTCATATTCCTGCCTTCTCAAAAAATTGCTCTGCTGTTAACGCTAATTCAGGAAACAACTCATCTTCAATTAAGCGATCGTCCCGATAAGTCTCAGGCGGGCGATCGGCAAAAAACACCGTAATACTGCGCATTGGCGGAAATACTAGCCATACCCGATCGACACCTGCATTCAAATAATCGATCGCCTTGCTTGCAAGCTGGTTAAACCTTTGTTCAGGCGATAAAATCTCAATCACCAACTCAGGAGCTACAGGACAAGGGGCATCCTCACACCAATCTTTAGACAAGCGATCGTAAGACACATACAACAAATCAGGCACAGGCACCCAATCCTGTTCATTCCGTTTCAATATCACAGACCACTCCACTCTTATTCGTCCGAGTCCATCACACCAGCGCGAAAATTCAACCCAAAACACAGTTGTCAAGGATGAATGAAAGAATTTAGGGGACATTTTGGGTACTACCTCTCCATCAACTAATTCCAAACTTCGATCGGACTCTGGCAACCTCAAAAACTGCTCCAATGTCAGTTTTGGCTTCTCATTTACCACTTCTAAAGTTTCTTCTTTAACAACAGTGAAAGTCATAACTAGCTCTCCTTATAAAACCTAATCTTACCTGAGTTCGATACTTCTGGAAATGTGAAAACCTTTGTCCACCCTCACCCCAGCCGCTCTCCCATCAAGGGAGAGGGAGCAACCCCTTTCTTTTTCCCTTTTTCACCCCTGTGAGAGAAGGGGTTAGGGGATGAGGGGTAATACTCAAACCGTTGGGCAGTGAGACTCCCAAAAAGGAAGAGGGCATGGCTAAGCCACGCAAGCAAATGGGGTGAGGGTCTTAAAATTTTCTGCGTACATTCTCCTCATAAAATCGAATCTTACAGTTTGAATCAAGCGATCGGGAAAATCTGAATCGCTCCTGCCCTCTTTAACTCATCTACAAATCCCTTGCGGGGTTCCTGTGTTGCCCCAAATACCGTCACCACTTGATATTCAGTTTGATCATTAATCCATACAGGGGAAGGCTTTACCCCTCCTTGCACCGAACCACATAGATCAGGATTATATCTACCTTGATTTCTATTCGGATTCAATCTATCACTGTGTAATACATCCAAAGCGTAGGGTTTACTGGATTGTTTATC
>PHFO01000283.1 GCA_002861535.1 Cyanobacteria bacterium M5B4
CAAGAATAATCCTGCTCCAAAGGTGGAGTCTATGTCCCAGCCCGATCAGTCCAAACCTAAAAAGCTCCTCGATCGGGTACGAGATGCCATCAGGGTCAAGCACTATTCTTTCAGAACTGAGAAGTCAGTGGATCAAGCGTTATATTTTTTTCCATAATAAGTGTCACCTGGCTCCAACGCATTGTTAGACGGTTTATATTTGTAATTGAGCTCAAGTGCGTTGCAAAAACTATTAAGGCGATTCAGTAAAGCATTATAGTGAGGGTAAGCATCTTGTCGTTCGTCCTGAAGACGGGCATACAAAGTTAGTTCTGGCTCTGAGACTAGGTGATATTTTTGAATATCTAAACCTGCTTCGGTTAAGCGCGTTGCTGCGATCGCAATCAGTAATGCCCCGATTGTATTAGACTCACCACTCTGAAGATCACTTAATCCAGGTAATACTACCTCCGCACCTGGCAAATCATTAAAAATCATTATCTTTCCTCCGACGTTTGATCTTCAAAATGTTTGATAAAGTTCTCTACTCTACTTCTAAGCACATCAGGATTAAGGGAAGGAAATCTAATTAGTTCAGGGAAAATCGCCTCAAAGCAATCACGTAGATTACTCAAGGAGAATAATTTCTGAGCATACATGGATTCAATATCTCTAAGGTCGCGGTCAAAACCTCTGGATAGTTTAGAAAGGGCTTGGGCTGTAAAATCATAGTGATAAAATGAGATCTGACCTCGTTTACCAATAAACACGCTTCTATCACGCCATCCTGGAAGAGCTGGCAAAAAATCCTGTGGGGATGCAAGTTCGATATTGATATCTAATTCTTGTTTGATTTTTGAAATTGCTTGAAAAATCCCTGACGCTCTGGATCTAAATAAATATCTATATCCACAGTAGAACTGCGCCAACCAATGAGTAAAGCACTAGCACCACCTGTAAAGTAAATACAGCCTGAACCGCAAGCTTCTCTACCTAGTGCTTCCATGAGTTTCTCGATTTTTTGAGCGTCGACACTTGAGCGCATAAGTTTGACAGGAATTTATCTAAACATCCCTAGCATATCCCACTGTATTATATTATTCCCTTTTGCATTCATAATGCAACCATTTAACCAAATATTAGCCTTAATTCCTTGATAAAATGCTTATACACCTTTTTATCTGGAACCATGGTAAATAATACCCCGAAACCAATACT
>PHFO01000284.1 GCA_002861535.1 Cyanobacteria bacterium M5B4
GGTAGTGACGTGAGATTATCTCGTACCTGGGTGCAAGGAGGTCGTGAGGTAGGATAGGGGTATGAACACAAAAACCCTAACCAAGCCACGACCTCAACTGGAAACTTTAGCATGTGTCAATGAACACTGCGAATTATACGGACAAGCGGGGCAGCACAATTTGACAGTGCGCAAAACGTATGGAAAAGACGGCATCCGGTATTTGCGTTGTCGCTGCTGTGGCACGGAGTTCAGTGAGCGGAAGAACACGGCGCTTTGGAATACGAAAGTAAGGGAGGAAAAGGCAGTGAGTGTGGCTGAGCACTTGGCGGAGGGGTGCTCTCTCAAAGCGACGGCTCGCTTGGCAAAAGTTCATCCGAGTGTCGTGACGCGCTTAAATCGGAAAGTCGGTCGCCATGCCGAAGCCTTTCACGATGAACGGGTGCATGATCTGGAAGTTATAGCGCTGGAGGCGGACGAACGCCACGGCTATGCCCACGACAAAAGCCAGTCACAGTGGGAGGCGGAGGTCATCGACCCGGTGAGCAAGTTTGTGGTGTCGCACGTACAAGGTCAGCGCGATGAGGTGCTTATCCGCTGCTTGCTGGAAGATTCGTCCAAGCGCCTTGCCCATCGGCAGCAGTTGGTCTTGTTCACCGATGGGGAAGTCAGTTATGCCAGCTTATTCCCGGAGATTTTCGGACAAGCCTATCGCCCCCCTCGCCAGGGCAACTGCGGGCGCTTTCCCGACGTGCGCTACCGTATTCCTCGGACGCTGGCCCATGTGCAAATCGTGAAGCACCGTGAAGGGCAGCGTGTGGTGGAAGTCGATATTCGCTATGCCCATGGCTCGATGCGGTGCGTCCAACGTGTCCTGGAGCAACTGGGCTACTCCACACCCAATACCTCCGCCATTGAACGGCGCAACGGCACTGCTCGCCGCATGAATGCCCATCAGGTTCGCCGCTCGTTAGCGTTTTCTCGGCGCGGCGACACTAAAACCGCCCTCGGTTGGTGGGGCTTGACCGTCTATAACTGGTGTCGTCCTCATCGCTCCCTGCGCCTGCCTCTGACCCAACCCCAGGGCAAAAAAAGTTCGAGCGGTGTACTCCGGCGATGGCCTTGGGTTTGGCTGACCATCCCTGGTCAGTTCGGGACATTCTGCTCACACCCGTCTTCTCGTCGGGAGGTACGAGATAATCTCATGTCACTACCT
>PHFO01000285.1 GCA_002861535.1 Cyanobacteria bacterium M5B4
CTCAGGGCAAACGCATCAAAAAGTAATGGAGTAGTTGAGTGAGGAAGGAGTCGTCAAGAGCCGCCTTGAGGCGTTTGCGTTTGAGACTGAGTTTGGTGGGGTGGCGTTTGAGCAAGTTCAAGGCGAAGCGACGCAGGATAGCGAAGTTCTCCGCGCCATTGAGCACGCGCAAGCGATCGTCATCCTCGCGAAAGACAACATCCAACGCCCAGTGGAAGTTATTCTCAATCGACCAGTGGGCGCGCACCGCTCGCAGCAGCAGGTCGGCGTCGGGCGGCAGAGAGGAAATGAAGTGACCGTTTCAGGAGAAACTGGAAGACTGTCCAGAGCACGCCGCTCGCGCCTGACGCGGACAATGGACTACAAGCCAGCCCACCCACCGTAATGGCGGATGACTGCAAAGGCCTGCGGGTCGGATAAGGCCCAACACCGGCGCATTTCAATCCGTCCGTGATTTTTGTTGACCGTTTGGGCATAACTGTGCACGATCCCCTGAAAACGCTGCTGGTCTGCCCAAGCGAACCAGCCCTGAAGGTCGGCGTACAACCGCCCTTGCTTGCGCTTCACCGCCAACACATAGTCGGCGCGCTTGTCGCGAATTTTCTGGGCAACCTTGGTTTGCGTCCCATGGCATCCCGCGTCACAATCGCCCCGACCAAATACAAATCGTCCAGCAGTTGTGGGATGGCCGTGATTTCGTTGCTTTTCTCATCCACTTTGCGCTATCCCAGCACCATCCCGCTGTGATGAGCCCACGCACTCACCAAATGCAGCGCCCGTAGGCCTGCGCCCCGCACCGTCTTCCCGTCAATGGCAATTACCTGACCCACTTCGGCTCGGAACGTCGCTTGCACCCACTCCCGAAACTGGTTTCAAACGCTTCGGCTGGCAACAGCCTGAACACCCGTCGAAACGTGTCATGCGACGGAATCCCATTTTCCAGTTTCAAGAACTGCTTTAACCCGCTCTTGCTTGCTTTCCCCAAACTCCTCGACTTCTGTCTAGGTTTCTGCTCCACATAGCACCGCACAGATGCCAATCAGAACCACTTCCACCAGTGGGTAGCTGCACCGACCCACCACGCGTGGGTCGTCCATGTCTTCAAAACAACCGGGTCAAACTGATTTTGGGCAAGGTTTCCATCGGCTTTTCTCCTTCCCTCTATCTTTACTTCATTTTTGATGCGTTTGCC
>PHFO01000286.1 GCA_002861535.1 Cyanobacteria bacterium M5B4
TATCTATGGGGTCGTATCCCCAATTTTTCATAAACTTGTTTTTTAAGCCCTGCTCCGCCTATTAGTTTACCTATTAGTTCCCAATCGCCATAAGTTCCTTCTGGCCCTGATTTTGTATAAACATGTATTGCTCTATTGTCAACGTAAATAATGTAAACGTCTCCTTCACTATCACCTGATTTTTGATACTTCAAGTCTGACCTATGAGCACAAATTTCTTGAGCTTCTCCTTCAGACCTGACCATTGGGTTAACAAAATGGAACGATTGTTCTGTAACCTGCCAATGCTCAAGTTCGTTAGATGGTCTGCTTCCTGGATAGCAATTTTCACAATCGTCACATGTTATTTCCCTATCTGGTATTCTAGGATCGGAAGTAGGGTCATCTTCACAACCATCTAAAATTGTACAATGGCACACTTTACTATGTGCTAAACGTAGTTCACGTAAAATTTTGTTTTTAACTTGCGGAGAAAATTGAGGGCAAAGGCGATCTATAACGTCTTCATCAATACATGGGTATGCGCAAAGTTGTTGATAAGAAATAAATACAGTTGGTAATTGCCCTAATAATCTTAATATCCAATCAGCAAAGTAATAAGGCAAACAATATTCTGCCTCTAACACACAGGTTGCTATAGGTATCAATACAGCTATTATCTCAAGAATTTTAGTCAATAGTTTAATTGCTTCATTGATCCAATAAACAGCTTCTAGCTTAACACTAGGATCAATTGGTAAGTTTCTTATTATGTTTTTTGCATTATTCAAAAAATCTATTTTTTCTATAAGTGATTGTCGTACTCGCCATGCTAACGCGACTACTTCTCTGCCTAGGACACCATAGTTAAGAATGTCGAGAATAAGTAATAGAACTTCAGTTACCTCTAAAATTGCTCTTAGAGGGGTACAAATAGGCTCATCGACAAAAATGCCTACCATCGGTAAGTCGCATATAAATTCAATCTTACTAAGCACTTTCCTGATAGTAGTATCTACAGTGATAATTAGCACTGCTAATGGTTCAATTGGAATGCTTGGTAGTAGCGAAATTTCTATCCCTCTAGTTAATGCTTCCCACAACCAAAGTATCCATCTCCCGTCGGGGACTGAATCAAAAAGAAACCCCTCAAAAGGAAGTAATAATTTAGTACCATCCCAATCAAAACGATCGGAAGATCGCCCATTCCA
>PHFO01000287.1 GCA_002861535.1 Cyanobacteria bacterium M5B4
TCCATAATCATGGCACTGTTGGCAACTTTGCGCGGCTGCGGGGTGCGGTTGCCGGTGGTGCGGTTGGCTATCTCAACTAGCTCGGCAGTTGTGGGGAAGCTGACATTCACCTTAAATAAGAAGCGGTCAAGTTGTGCTTCAGGCAACGGGTACGTGCCTTCCATTTCAAGCGGGTTTTGGGTCGCTAGCACAAAAAACGGCGTGCTGAGGCGGTGGATCGTTTTGGCAACGGTGACGGTGCGCTCCTGCATAGCTTCGAGCAGGGCACTTTGGGTCTTGGGCGTAGCGCGGTTGATCTCATCGGCGAGCACGAGATTGGCAAAGATCGGGCCCGGCTCAAAACGAAATGCCTTGCGCCCGTGTTCATCCTCGTTGATCAGGGTGGTGCCGACAATATCGGCGGGCATCAGGTCGGGCGTAAATTGGATG
The DNA here is from genome assembly GCA_002861535.1 of Cyanobacteria bacterium M5B4. Taxonomy (GTDB): domain Bacteria; phylum Cyanobacteriota; class Cyanobacteriia; order Pseudanabaenales; family Pseudanabaenaceae; genus M5B4. The sequence continues at coordinate 430 of PHFO01000287.1, forward strand.
CGGCTGAAGCTACAGTCAATCACATCGGCGAGGGTGCGAACGAGGGTCGTTTTGGCGAGGCCGGGCACCCCTTCGAGCAGCGCATTACCGCCCGCTAGCAGTGTTACGACCGTTTGACGGATCAGTTCGCGCTGCCCAACAATCACCTGCCCGACTTCAGCTTCGATGGCAAAGGTGCGCTGGCGAAACTCTTCGGGGGTCATGCGTGGCTGTGGGGGGCATGGGCGGCTGCGGGGTGCTGTGGGGGCATGGGCGGCTGCGGTGGGGTGGTCATATCAATCTTGCTCCTGTACACTCAAGAATTGTGGTACGCCGCACGATCCATACCGTGCGGGCGTTAAGACATTGATGTTGGCGACTGTTGCTATTGGTAATGCTACAGGCGTTGGGCATATGCCCTAGCCACTTATGGTTCGCCTGCGCCGGGTTCAAGCTGCGAGAAGTAATCGCGCACGTAGTCCTTCAGGTGGGGCGGGATGTAGCCACGATCAAGGGCTTCGCTGGCCGATTGGGCATAGTCGGGGAATACTTCCGAATAGGGCACAAGTGAGGGGTTATTCACGCCGGGCAGTGCGCTTTCGCCTTCGCGCCGCTCGATGCTACCGTCCTCACCAATCTGCCCCTGCACAAATTCGCGCTCGCCTTGCTCCCCAGAAGGATTGAAGGGGCGGAAGACGGTATCGCCCTCGCCACTGCCAACACCGCCACCTTGCCCGCCAGAGCCTTGCCCTTGCTGGCCCTGCTGTCCGCCTTGCT
>PHFO01000288.1 GCA_002861535.1 Cyanobacteria bacterium M5B4
GCGGCACACGGGGCAGATCACCGCGACACTGCGGGCGGTGTCGCCACTCTACACGCGCACCGGCTTGTCACCGGAGGAGTTTGCAGCGATCAGCGGGAAGAGCTTCAGTGATCTGTCGGTGGCAGATAAGCGACGCTATGCGGAGTTCTTCCAGATCAATGACGTACCCACCATCCCCGGTAGCAGCCTGCGCGGGATGCTCCGCACGCTGGTCGAGATTGTGACGCAGAGCAAGCTGACGCGGGTGACTGATAGCGAACGGTATTTTTATCGAGCAGTAGCAGCCAAAAGCGATGACCCCCTCGCGGCACCATACAAAAGGGCATTCAACCATCGCAATGTACGAGCGGGGTATCTCGTGCAACGTGGGTTGCAGTGGTTCATTCAGCCAGCACAGGAAGTGGATGGGGCAACGTTTCTTTGGGCAAGAGAGCACCACATTGTCAGTTCATCACTGATAAAGCTCACGAAAGATCACTATCGTCCCCAGTGTATTGATGTCACGTTTCAATCAACTCACTTGAACAACACGGGCAAACGATTTGCCAGAGATGTTGTCGAAAGTGGCAGTGGGCGATACGTTGGAATGCTGGTAACTAGCGGGAATATGGCAGAAACCGGGCAGGCACAGAGTTCCCGCCGCAAGAATCACTGTGTTGTGCCTGCACCAGATAGTCTCAAAGATGCCATCCCTATTGCAAAAACCGCAATTCAGGATTATCGTTCAAGTTTGACAGACTTCCAAAAGGAGTCGTTTTTTGGTGATAACGGTATGCTCCGAGATGGGCAACCAGTGTTTTATCTTCCTGCAACAAGTGGTCAACCGATTGTTTTCTTCGGGCATAGTCCGTATTTTCGCGTGCCCTATCGCTTCAAAGATGATAGGCGTGCCGCTAGCCCGCTCGACTTCGTGCCGCCGGAACTACGTGATCCCACCATCACGGATATTGCCGAGGCGATGTTCGGCTACGTCCCGAAGAACATCGGAGATAAGGAAGATAAGCGACAGGCCTATGCCGGGCGGGTGTTCGTGGATGATGCCGCGCTCGTGGATGATGCCGCGCTCGTGGAAGGGCAGCCCGTCACAGATGTGTGGCTCGATCTGCAAGGGCAGGACTACCTCGTGCCCCAAATCCTCGGCAGCCCCAAGCCTACCACCTTCCAGCACTATCTGGTGCAGC
>PHFO01000289.1 GCA_002861535.1 Cyanobacteria bacterium M5B4
TAGCGGAAGTTGACTTCCGATGCACATTGGGCGTTGTTTAGCGTCCAAATATCGTAGCTCACGGTGTAGCTGGTGATAGGGTTGCCAGTCGTGTTTTGCAGGCGCAGACGCACATTGCCGTTGCCGGGCGTGAAGATAGTTTCTTGCCCATTGATCCCAGTCGTCGGCTGGAAGCCCAGTGCCGTGTTGCCCGGCTCAACCTCAAAGCCATACACGCCACCGCGAAAGACGTTGCCGGTAGCGTAGCTGCGGGCATAGGCGCGGCTATTAGCACTCATTGCTGCATCAAGCGGGATACTTGGCGATGACGACCCAAAGCCCACATTGGAGCCTGAATTGATCCGAATGCTCCACTGGTTCGAGTTGAGCAAGGTTGGGTCGGTGGGATTGGAGTGCAAGCCCACCGCTAGGGAAGGAGAAGTTATCAAGGACGGGATAGGCATTCTCCAGCCCATAGGAGATGGTGCGAGCTTCATTGGCATACAGGTCGCTATTACGGATAGTGAGGATACCGCCATAGTTGTAGAAACCACCGCCGCGCCGATACAGGGCGATGTTTTCCCACACATCCACATCATCAATCAAAGTGGTGGCATTGATGGCAAACAGCCCGCCGCCATCCACCTGCGCCACGTTATTCTTAAGCGTACCGCCGGTGAAAGTCAGATTGCCCATATTGGCAATGCCGCCGCCATTGCGTCCACCAGAGCGGTTGTTGGTGGTATCGCTAGCGGCTTTGGCGGGCGTGTAGGTCGGGCTTTCGGCGCGGTTGTTCTCAACCTGCACATTCTCCAGCGTCACGGTAGCTTGGCCGGTGGCATTGCCATCTATGTACAAGCCACCACCGCGTGAGGCAGTGGTGTTATTGGTAATCTGGCTATTGCGGATCGTAGCGACGGTATTGGCCAGCATCGCAATCCCCCCCCCACCAGCCCCAGAATCTTGATTGCGCTGGGTTTCGTTGTTCGTCACCGTGATGTTATTGGCGATCAGGGTGTTGATGTTTGGCGGGTCGTCACCCGACGCATCGGACACACGAATACCACCGCCGAGACCGCCATTGTTGCCAGTGCTAAGGGCGATATTATTGACAATCTCAACATTGTTGAGGGTCAAGTTGCCGTGCCGCAACAGGATGCCACCGCCGCCAATACGTGCTGCTGCTGAGCCAGTC
>PHFO01000290.1 GCA_002861535.1 Cyanobacteria bacterium M5B4
TAATCGCTGGGCTAGCGCAGCTGGCCACAGCGGCATGGGCGGTAGCCCTCGTGGGGGGGCTTGCAAGTCTTGGCTACGGCTACGTTTATTGGCGTACTGGCAAAGTCACTGCCGCTGCTGCCACACAGATGCTAGTAGTGTGGGTGCTTGCCATAATCGGGTACAATCTGTAATGGACGTAAGCGCATCCCGCTCTAGCACGAGGCACGTATGGCAACTGAATGTGAGTCGCTCCGCAAGCAATACGCCGAGCAGTTGGACAATCTACACCTGATCAAAGAGCGGATCGCGGGCTATGTTGCGCCCAATGATGTGCCGCTGCAACTGCACAAAGATCGGCGGGCCTGTGAAACCGAACTGGCCCGCTTGAAGGCCGAGATCGAGCGCGAGTGCCGGACACCCGATCCGCGCCCGCGCCCGCGCCCACAGCCGAAGCACACCTTGATTGTAGACCCGATGTACCAAGAGCCGGAGAGCTACCCCACGATTACGGCCGCGCTTGCAGCCGCGGTGCCCGGTGATCGCATCGTGATTCAATCGGGAACCTATACCGAGTCGCTGACGATCACACAGGATGGGCTAGAGCTGATCGGCACGGGCGATGTGGAGGACGTTGTGATCGAGGCGAGCGACAGTCCCGTACTGATCTTTGCCGCGACAAGTGGGCTGATCAAAAATATCACCTTGCGCCAGATTGCCGACCCGCCCGTAGCCCAGCCGCACGGCACGCATGAGTCGCATTGGTACGCGGCCCTAGAGATTGCACAGGGCAACCCGCAGATCAGCGAGTGTATGATCACCAGCCAGAGCGGGGCATGTGTCCTGATCCACGACCGAGCCAATCCGCGCCTATCCAGCAATATCATGGAGGGCGGGCAGTGCGGAGTACTGTTCCATAGCGGCGGGCGCGGGCGGCTCGATGATAACCAGATTCGCAACCACACGACCGATGGGGTTGTGGTCTCGACACGGGCAACCCCAACTCTGCGCTACAATCGTATCTATGGTAATGGCGTGGCGGGTGTAGTCTTTCTTGAGCACGGGCGCGGCATGTTGCACCAGAACGACATCTACCAGAATGCCGCCGACGGAGTTCAGATTTTGCAGAGCAGCAACCCCACGCTCCGTGAGAACCGCATCTATGGCAATCAAGGGCACGGGGT
>PHFO01000291.1 GCA_002861535.1 Cyanobacteria bacterium M5B4
CTGGCAGCCAAACTGCTGCTGCAAGACATGCTCAACGCTGGCCCACATAAAGCGCACAATCGCTTGGGGCGTATAGACAATCCCGTGCGTATCGGCTTGCTCGCGGGAGTAGCCCTGAAAGAAGCGTTCGTAGACGGTATTGAGGAACTCCTGCTTGGCGTGCCGGTCGGTGATGGTGGTGGCGGCGGCTTCAATCGCGGCATAGAACGGGTCAAGCTGCTTGAGGTACGCATCGCGCCCACCCATGCGCCGCGTGAGCCGGGTGACGACGCGCTCGATCTGCTCGGCAATCGCGTTTTGGTGGGTGAAGTCCGAGCGTTTGAAGACGGTGCGAAAGAGCCGCTCGGTGAGGATGTGCTGCACCAGCATCTTCTCAACCGCATCCTCGCTGAGGTTGGGATTGATGGCCGTGCGGCACTGGGCGAGAAAGGACTGGAAGGCAGCCTCGAATGCACCGCTGGGGTGGGTGCGCTCCTGCTCGATGAGCTGTTCCAGCCCGCCCGCCAGCTCCGGTACGCGCTGCTGGAACGCGGCCACGGCCTGCTCGAAGCCCTCGATCTGCGGGTCGGTGTAGGTAAAAAAGGTCTCAAGCAGGGCGGTGAGCTGGGTGCGGTCGGTCACATCATAGTGGCCGAAGCGCGAGCCATTCTGGTAGAGAATGGCGGTGCGGGTATCCTCAAAGATGGTGTTGCGGAGCGGGTAGCCCAAGCTCGCCTTCTGGACAATCTCGGTTTCGAGGTCGTCATCCTGATCTTTGGCTTCCCAGAAGCCACGCGGGATTTTGAAGGCATCCAGCAAGGCCCCGTCAATTCGGCGGCGGTTGCCCACGCCATACTCAGCCTGAAACGTCCACGCGCCCTCGCTGCGTTCGCGGCCAAGCGTGGTGAGCAGGGTGGCGAAGGCATCGCGCAGGGCGGTCTCTTTGGTGGCTCCCGTGGCGGACAGCTCGGCAAGGCGGGCATAATAGGCGGCGATAGCGGTATCGCGGGTTTGCTTGCGGCGGCGGGTTGTGTTCATTGGGTTGGCTCCATTGCAACGCAGAGGGCTAATCATAGCGACAAGTATAGCATAGGTGACAGGTGCGAGGTGTCAGGGGTCAGGGGTCAGGTGTTAGGTGTTAGGGCAGCAAGGCAGACCACGAAGGGCACGA
>PHFO01000292.1 GCA_002861535.1 Cyanobacteria bacterium M5B4
GAGTTGCAACACTGGGATTAAAATCATCCCCTACCTCAAGGGTGAGGTCATCAAGTAGATTAAGTGTAGCCATAGCTTCTTCTCCCTAGTTTTGATTGTTTACTCTTTCACTATACTCCCAGTTAAGGGAGTTGTCAATAGGTAATTAGAACTTTTGTTTTAGTTTTGTCCCATTACCCTCTCCCTTAGGGGATTTTGACCAACTACAGAACAACAACAACAGTAGCAGAACAGTAGTCATAGTTTACCCCCCTTATGTTTTGGGCATGTTAAATATACATCAGTTTTCTGGATTTGTCAAGGGTTCTTAAAAACCCTTAACATAGTTCACAGGGATAGGGTAATGATCAATAAGATGATCTATGAACTCCCTGTCTGTCATACCCAAATTGATCAAACCCATCTTCATCATATCCAAAAGAATCAAAACAATAGAAGTCAAAGCCATTTTCATCATAGCCATTAGTACCAAAGACTCCATCAACAAACAACAGTTTGTGCAGAGCCTTAAGCCTGGCTAGAGAGTTTTGAGGATCAGTAAGCCAATCCCACTCTTTATCAGTTAACCCCAATACTTTCTGTATAGGGTTTTCTAGGGCATAGTAACTCATAGTATCCCAATAATCACAGTTAGGCTCTGCACCTAAGACTAGATCAACAAAACCAGGAAAAGAATGAGTATTGGACTCCCACCTATGCAATGATGTAGGATTAAAATTGTCTGGGTATTTCTCAATTAGTGCTAAAGCAACCCTAGACAATTCCCTAGGAGTTGCAACACTGGGATTAAAATCATCCCCTACCTCAATATTGAGGTTACCAAACAGATTAAGAATAACCATCTTGTTTTTTCCTTAGATTGATTTGTTTACTCTTTCACTATACTCCCAGTTAAGGGAGTTGTCAATAGGTAATTAGAACTTTTGTTTTAGTTTTGTCCCATTACCCTCTCCCTTAGGGGATTTTGACCAACTACAGAACAACAACAACAGTAGCAGAACAGTAGTCATATGTCAACCTCAATAAACAATATTTTTAGGGACAGTGTAAGGACTAATAGGCAGAGTAGTGAACTCCATCCTTGTCAAACCCTAGCCTGTCAAATCCATCACTATCAAACCCTAAGTTATTGAATCCCTCAGAG
>PHFO01000293.1 GCA_002861535.1 Cyanobacteria bacterium M5B4
GAGGCGGCTGTCATCCACTACGAGTATCTTCTCTGCCATAGGGTATCCTTCGTGCTGCGCCCCCGCTTGGCGCACGCGAATGCTGCGCCGGGTGTATGGATTGCGATAGTGCGCCGTGCGGGACAAGCGGGGGTGCGCTAGATGCCCACGCAGGCTCTCTGATTATAAACGTCCGAGAAGCTGTTCTATCGCCCGCAATAAGTTATCTTGGTCGAATTCACCTTTGACGATATAGGCTTGTGCGCCAGCCTCCATGCCCTGCCGCTTGTGCTCGGCTGAGGCAAGGCTCGTGACAATAATCACGGGCAGCTCAGCTAGCCCTAGCTCTTGCCGAATACTAGCCGTTAGCTCAAAGCCATTCATGTGCGGCATCTCCACATCGCTTACTACCAAATCGTAGACACCTGCCCGCAGTTTGTCAAGGGCATCGCGCCCATCCACTGCGGCGGTGACATCATAGCCGACGGAAGTGAGGATGGTGCGGAGCAGTTCGCGGGTGGTGAACGAGTCGTCGGCGATCAAGAGGCGCGGGCGGGCGGTGCGTTTGCTCTCCATACTTGGGAGCTTCAGCGTCGTGCCGCGTGCAAGGCTCAGCAGCGTCATTGGATTGAGGAGCAACACCACCTGTCCATCGCCAAATTGGATGGCCCCGATGTAGCGGCGTTGCACTTCCATTAGCTCCGAGAGCGGCTTGACCACCGCTTCGCGTTCATCCTGCACCTGATCCACGAGTAGCCCTAGCAGGCGTGGGCCTGTGCCGAGTACCAGTGCGGGCATCCGCTCATCGTGCAGGAAGGGCGGCGCGGCGGCAATGCCGAGCAGATCGGCAAGGCGCAGCACGGGCAACAGCTGCCCATCGTAGCGGTAGGTGGCCCGCCCCTCAATTGGTTCTAGCTGGGCCTGATACACCCATGTAATCGCGTGGCAGCCGCTTGCAGGGAGTGCAAAGCGGAACTCACCGACCCGCACCAGCACCACCCGCGTTGTCACCAGCGTGAGCGGCAGCAGCAGCGTGAGCCGCGTGCCGCGCCCTAGCTGTGACTCCAGCAGCACCTGCCCGCTCAGTTCGGTGATATTGGTGCGGACAACATCCATGCCCACGCCGCGCCCCGAAATGGCGGTGAGGATGGGCGCGGTGGTGAA
>PHFO01000294.1 GCA_002861535.1 Cyanobacteria bacterium M5B4
TTTTTTGTGCCAAATCTGAAGGGCAGAGGAATTGTGAGCATTCAAAATCCTATTCGTTTACCAAATTATTCTGAACCGCAGCCCGATATTGTGATTTTGGGACATCGTGATGATTTTTATGAGGGCAAATTTCCTGAAGCAGAGGATGTATTGTTGTTGATTGAGGTTGCTGATTCGAGTCTGAGGTATGACCAAACGACAAAGTTATCGCTCTATTCTGAGTATGGAATTTTAGAATATTGGATTGCCAATTTAGAGAGAAATATTTTAGAGATTTATCGCCAACCTCAAAATAAATCTTACCTCAAGCAAACTCTAATCGACTCAGCAGTAATCCCTTTTGCTCCGATCGCTTTTCCTGACATGACAATGACCTTAAAGGATATTTATGGATAACCAAGATTCTCCAATGTATTGGTATAAGTTAACGCCTTTGGATGTGTTGATGTTTCGGGATGCGAAGCCATTTTCTCCTCAGGAAAGGGCTTGGGCTGGCAGTGTATTTCCGCCAAATAATCATGCGATCGCTGGGGCATTGCGTTCTAGTTTTGGCATTAATGGCAATATCACAATGAAGGGCGTTTTTTTATGTTGTGATGAAAATCTCTATTTTCCTCGTCCATTTAACTATGTGAATCAAAATCGATTAACACCGATCGCTTGGTTAGATGACAATCATCCTTCTCAGCGAATGATCTGGGATCAGAGTAAACCCGTGCCTTTAGTCATAGATCATAAACAGCTAACCGATCAAAAAAATGAAGATCGTGGTCAAGATGAAAAAGTTTATCGGCAGTTTTTGCCTAGTGATGTTATTTTGAAACTTCTTAAAAATGAGGCTTTAACTGAAGAAGATTGGTTAGTGGATGTAGATAAAGAGAAAAAAGATAAGCCCTGGATCGTAGAAACGCGATCGCATAACACATTACAGGATGGCACTCGTCAAGTTAAAGATAGCGATGGTTATTTTGTGGAGAATGCGGTGCGGTTGTTGGATGGTTGGGGTTTGGCGATCGCCGTTGATGAGTTGACTGACAAAAAACTAAGCCAAAAAGTGAAACCTTTAATCATGCGTTTAGGAGGTGAAGGACATCGAGTATTGCTAGAACGTTGGGATGTTTTTGATAAA
>PHFO01000295.1 GCA_002861535.1 Cyanobacteria bacterium M5B4
ACGCGAGTCTCCCTTTTTCAATTTCAGCAACTGCTGCACGCTGATTGAGATCAGCAGCTCGCTCGTACTTCACACCTGCCACCCTAAGCCCGCTAGCGTTGGAAGTTGGGGTGGCTAGCATACACCTGCAAGTTACCTGCCGCATCGAAGGCGATCACGTCGAAGGTATCAGGTGGCGTGTCAGCGACTTCCATGCCGGGTGAGCCAACAGGCATGCCGGGTACTGCTAGCCCAAGCACGTCAGGGCGTTCCGTTAGTAGCCGCTCTATATCTTGGAGCGGGACATGGCCCTCGATCACGTAGCCCTCGATGATTGCGGTGTGGCACGATTGCAACGGCAGTGGGACGTTGTGTTCGGCTTTAATCGGGGTCATATGAACATAATCTTCAGTGGTGATAGTGTAGCCGCGTTCTTCGAGATAATCTATCCACAGGCTGCAACAGCCGCAGCTCGGTGATTTGTACACTGTCATAGTGCGAGGCATAGCTGCCACCTGCGCCTCGCGTGCGGGTGCTGCTACGCTACACGCGCCCAGCAGTACTGCCAGCATCCCACCTAATAGACTCTTAATCCAGTTCGATGGCATCCCTCTTGCTCCTCTCGTGTACATAGTGTTGTGCTGCATAGTATAGCATACTGTGCGGTGAGCCAGCACTACCGTGGGCAGGGCAGCTAGGGTTGGCGCGGGCGACAGTTTAGTGCTATACTATGAGTAGTGCGACGAACAGATGCGGAGACAGTATTCAAGCAAAAGGAAAGCTGATGAATTTACAACTTACAGGACTCCACCACGTCACGGCCATTACCGGCGACGCGCCTGCCAACCTTGATTTCTACACCCGCGTGTTGGGGATGCGCCTTGTTAAGAAGACGGTGAACCAAGATGATCCGGCTGCCTACCACCTGTTCTATGCAGATCGGGATGGCGCACCCGGCACCGATCTGACCTTCTTTGAATGGCCACACAGCCCACGCAATATAGATGGCACAGGCACGATTGCCTGCACCGCCCTGCGCGTGCATGGGCACGCTGCCCTCGATTGGTGGACGGCACGGCTGAGCGCACACGGCATTGCCCATTCAGGCATTGTCGAGCGCGGCGGCTGGACTGCGGTCTTCTTGC
>PHFO01000296.1 GCA_002861535.1 Cyanobacteria bacterium M5B4
CCACAAACAGGAGAAACTGGGCGGGCAGGTGCAGGCGTTCGCGCACAGCGGCAAGTGCGGCGGCGGGCAGTGGGCGGAATGCCGAACTCACGCCCGGATATACCACCGCGATGCGCTCGGCAGGTACACCTTGCAGGCGCATCAAATCCTGCCGCGTAGCCTGCGAGTCTACCAGCACGAGATCGGCGCGGCGTAGGCTACGCGGCAACACCCGCGCAAGGTAGCGTTGCAGCTTTGGCTCGGCGGTATCGGGGTAGACCAAGAAGGTCAAGTCATGCACCGTGAGCAGGGTGCGGGCGCGGGTGGGGGGCAACACAAAATCGGGCGCGTGTAGCACATCTATCGCCCCCGTGAACCACTCGGCATAGAGCGGTAGGCGGAGGCGTTGCCAGAGGATCGTGAGCAGGCGCGGGCTGAGCGGGATCGGCACGGCGCGGACATTGGCGTAGGTGGCGCACAGCTCATCCAGATCGGCAAGGTAGGGGCTGTTGCGCGGGATGCCGCCCGCCGCATAGAACAGCACATACTCGAAGCCGCCGCGCATCGCCACCGTCGCTCGCACCAGCTCGCGGGTGTAGCGGCCAATGCCTGCGCCTTGCCACGCGGCGGCGGTGTAATCAATGCCGACGCGCATGCGGCTTACTTTCGCTTGCTGACAAGATAGAGTAAGAAGCCGAACACAATCAGGCTCCAGAAGTTAATCAGGCGATCCAGCAACGTCACCGCACTGCCCAAGTTGCGATCCACGCCAAACAGGATCAGCACGCCGGTGACGGTGCTTTCGACTACGCCCAAGCCGGCCGGGGTGATCGGGAGGGCGGTCAGCAGTGAGGAGGCCAACGCCACAAAGATGATCGTGGGCACGCTCAGGATCAGCCCTTCTTGCGCGAGCGCAAGGATCACGAAGTACAGCCGGAACCCTTCCAGCAGCCACACTGCCGCCGTCAAGCCGATCAGCTGCGGCAACACGGCGGGGCGGAACGAGCGCAGCGCGGCGTGTTCAAAGTTGCCATAGACCCGATGGGCCCGCTGCGGCAGGATGCGGTGAATGAGTGGACTGAGCCAGCGCATACTGGCTAAGCCAGCAATGATCGCCAGCACCAGCAGGCCCCCGAAGGCAAAG
>PHFO01000297.1 GCA_002861535.1 Cyanobacteria bacterium M5B4
CGGCAACAGCGCAACCTGCCGTGATGCTGCGTTGGTTGGGCAATTCGCGGGGCACAGGTAAGCGGCGGAGTTCGTGGTATCATAGAAGCGGGTGTGGACAACAACCCATCCACTCCACCATCGTTGCACCGCCTTATCTGCGATGCCCGTGTCAAAAGGAGCAAACCAATGCCACAACCACCACCGTCATCGCCGTCACCCGTAAACTGGACGCGCATCTACAATGTGGCGCGGATGCAGGTGCATGACACGGCTACCACCAAAGTTTTTGTGGCGGGGTTGGGCGGCTTCGTCGTATTTAATCTTGGGATGTGTCTAGGGGTGTTTATGAATGCCCCGATCTACATAGCGGCGATCTTCATTGTGGCTGGCTTTGCGCTGGTCTGGCTGATGGGCGGCAGTGGCTGGCGCGACTATATGGGTAGGCCAACAGTGCTGGTGGTGCAGGTGCTAGAGAAACGCCGCACGAGCAGCACCGATAACAGTAATGACGCACCCGTGCACCGCTGCTTTGTGCGCGTCAATATTGCCGAAGCATTCTATCTGGGCACGTATGGCTTGCAGGAAGCCGTGCCCCGCTCACAGGGCGAACGGTGGCTGCGGGCGCAGGAGCGGCTCTACCGCCATCTCCACGAGCAGAGTTTCACCACGCTGTTGTGTACTCCTAACGGGGAGGCGATAGCCTATCTCGATGATTTACTGGAGCCGCCGGATGGGCCGCCCCATGCCGCGCTACCGATACCCGAAAGTGAGGCTAGCTCCCGTGCTGAATAATGAGCATCTCAGCATCGAGCAGTTGCTGCTGGGCACACAGGTCTACATGGAACTTACGCGGCGTGTGTTATCCGGCGCGGTGTAGCCGTGCTATCATCGAGCACGATGACACGATCCAATCAGGAGCATACCCTGCCTTGAATTTGCTGGAATTGCTGCGGGCCCTGTTTGCCCTGCCATTGCTCTTCTACCTGCCCGGCTGGCTCTTCTGTCGTCTTGCCCTCCCGCATCTCGATCCGCTCACGAGCGGCTACGTGCGCGTAGTGGCGAGTACCCTGCTCAGTGGCTGGCTGGCGTTGTTGCTGGCAAGTGTGGGCGTATTCAGCCTGTGGCTACAGCTCCTCATCGT
>PHFO01000298.1 GCA_002861535.1 Cyanobacteria bacterium M5B4
TTACCCGATTTGTCCCTGTGTTGGTGCTGTCCCTTGTGCTGAGCGTTATCTTTGTCCCGACCCAACCGACGCAAGCGCAACCGGCTGGTCTTCCGTTTCGCTACTTCCCAGAGACGGGGCACAGCATCACCTTTGCGATCAAGACGTTCTACGAGGCGAATAATGGGATGGTCCTACTGGGCTACCCGCTCACCGAGCAATATGCAGACCCGACCACGGGCTTGACGGTGCAGTATTTTGAGAAGGGGCGCGTTGAACTCCGCCCTGATCTGCCCGCTGACTTCTATGTCACAGTGAGTAATGCCGGCCGCGAACTGACTTACGGACGGACGCACTGGGCCTTCGAAGCCCAAGCTGGGCCGCTCTACGAAGGCTACTACTACTTCGCCGAAACTGGCCACTCGGTCAATCCAACCTTCCTGAATTTCTGGCGATCCAATGGCGCATTGCGGATGTTTGGCTACCCGATCTCCGAAGAGTTCTACGAGATCAATATCAATACTGGCTCTCAACGCCTTGTCCAATACTTTGAGAAGGCGCGGCTAGAATACCTGCCTGAATATGCCGGAACCTACAGTGAAGTACAGACTGGTCAGCTTGGGCGGGAGTGGCTGATCAACGATCCTTATGCCCTCGCACAGACGCAAGCGGCTCCAGAGATTGGCTTGCTCGGCACGGCTACAACGGGCTATGCTGCTTCAATCCAAGAGCGCATTCACAACATTGCCCGCGCCACCGAGATGTTCAATGGTGTCGTTGTGCCTCAAGGCGCACAGTATTCGTTCCTCGCGCAGGGCGACTTCTCCGAAGCCAACGGCTTTGTCGAGGGCTATGCCATTGTTGGTGGCGAGCTAGCCAAAGTAACCGGCGGGGGCTTGTGCCAAGTCTCCACCACCTTCTTCCGAGCGGTCTCGAATGCGGGCTTGCAGATCACCGAACGCCATGCCCACTCATTCGTGATTGACTTCTACGAGAATATTCTCGGCTTCGATGCGACCGTCTTTTCGCCGAGCGTAGATTTCAAATTCGTGAATGACACGCCGGGCCCGATCTACGTTTTCGCTCATGCCGATACGTGGAATGCCACGGTCACTTTCTCGATCTGGGGCTACAATGACG
>PHFO01000299.1 GCA_002861535.1 Cyanobacteria bacterium M5B4
GACCCCTACCCCGCCCCGCCCGTCACCGAGCCGCGCCACTGCTCCACGCCCTGCCGCCCGCGCCCCTTCGTGCTCTTCGTGCTCTTCGTGCCCTTCGTGGTATGTGTTCCCTGTCACCCGACACCTAACATTTGCCGTGTACCATTAGTACCCTCATGATCGGGTATAATAGATGACGTATACCCAATGTCCGTGTGCCTGAAGCGGAGCCGGAGCCATTCGATGCACCCTGATCGCCTATCGTTGGAACGCTAGCGCGAGAGCTTGCGTGAGTCCTTGCGCCTGATTGCCGAGCGCAAGACAGCGTATGTCTCGCCCACCGATGTGCCGCTCCAACTGCTCCACGATGAGGCAGATCAGCAGCGTAAGCTGGCTGAGGTGGAGCGGCAATTGGCCGCGTTGGGTAGTGACCCGCCGTCACCGTCCGTTCCCGCGCCCACTCCGCCGCCGCCTGCCCCGCCTGCCCCGCCTGCCCCCGCCTGCCCCCGCCTTACCCAATCCGTTCATTGCAGGGCCGGTTGTGCCACCGGAGCAGTTCTACGGGCGTGAGCAGGAGCGGCGGATGGTGCGTGAGCGCATCGGGGGAAGAATGCCGCAGAGCATCTCGTTGGTGGGCGTGCGGCGCAGTGGCAAAAGCTCGCTGCTCAACTACATCAAGCAACGGATTGGTGAGTTCTGTACGCCTGAACAACAGCCGCTTGTTGTCACCCTCGACTTACAGGATAACCGCTACCACACCCCGCTTGGCATCATCGAGGGGGTGCAGCGTGCCAGACGGCGGCGGCGCGGCGGGGCTGCCACGGGGCGCGGTGGACGTGGCGGTAGCCGTGGGTGTGGGCGTTGGCAAGGGGTCCGAAGGCGGCGGCGAGGGTGGGGTAGAGGGTGGCGGTGGCAACATCGGTGTGGTGGGGGAGAGCGGCGACCCATGCACAGAGCCGCTGGCGCAGGGTGGGCCAATCTATGCCGGTGGCATCGGGGAGGATGCGGGTGAGCCAGGCATCGGGGGTGGGGCTGGTGAGCCATTGCTGGTGCAGGGCGTGTTGTTGGGTGGCGGCGGGTTGGGCGAGGAAGCGTTGCCCGTGGGCGGTGGTGCGGCATTGGTGGTGGTGGG
>PHFO01000300.1 GCA_002861535.1 Cyanobacteria bacterium M5B4
GGCGTGGGCATCAAGTCCACGTCCTTACTGCGGCGACCCCACTCCCGCCCGATTACCACGATCCGCCCGAACTGGATGTGCGCCGCCTGCCAGTGCTGTTGCGGGTGGGCAATGCGCCTTTGCTACGCGGGATGCTGCCCCTGCCCGCGTGCGATCTGGTGCATCTGCACTATCCGTTCTATTTTGGGGCAGAAGCGGTGCTGTGGGCTTGCCTGCGCCAGCGGATACCCTACGTCCTGACGTATCACCAAGATGTGTTGCTAACTGGTGGGCGCGATCTCGCGGTGCGCCTCCACCATCACCTACTTGGGCGGCTAATCCTACGGCAGGCGCGGCGGGTATTTGCCACCTCCGCCGACTATGCCCAGCATTCGCGCTTGCGCCCCTTGCTAGCCCATCGCCCGACGCAGCTTGCGGTGCTAGCAAATGGCGTAGATGTGCAGCACTTCATGCCCCACCCCGACGCAGGATGCCTGCGTCAACGGCATACTATCGCCCCAGCTACACCGATCCTGTTGTTTGTGGGTGGGCTAGATCAGGCGCACTACTTTAAGGGCATCCCCGCCCTGTTAGCGGCTGTGGCCCAATTGTCGGTTCCACGCCCCGCGCTCGTGCTGATTGGGACCGGCGATCTGCAACCGCACTATGCCCAGCTTGCGGCCCAGCACGGCATTACGGCAATCTTTGCGGGGCGCGTGCCCACCGCCGAATTGCCTGCCTACTATCGCCTCGCCGATCTGCTGCTCTTGCCCTCAACGACACGCGGTGAGGCATTTGGGATGGTCTTGATCGAGGCCCTCGCGTGTGGCACACCTGTCATCGCCTCAAACTTGCCCGGCGTGCGCTCGGTCATTCGGGATGGCGTGGATGGCCTGCTTGTGCCGCCCGGCGATGTGGCCGCCCTTACTACGGCGATAGAGCACCTGCTGGCCGATCCGCACCGAAGAGCGGCGATGGGCGCGGCGGGGCGGGCGAAGGTGCAGCAGCAGTATGCATGGGATGTGCTCATCGCGCAACTCGAACAGCATTACTATGAGGTGTTGCGGAATGTATCCTAGCCTCGCCTATCAGCACGCGCTTGATCTGTGTATGGTGACCGCCGGTGCTG
>PHFO01000301.1 GCA_002861535.1 Cyanobacteria bacterium M5B4
CGCGCAAGCTCGCAAGCGGGGTGCGGAGTTCGTGCGAAGCAGTGGCAATAAACTCGCTTTTCGCCCGATCTAACTCAACGGCCCGGGTAACATCTTGGATACTCACCACCGCGCCTGTCACAACCCCATCTACAATGGTGGGCGCACTGCGAAGCTGCACGATGCGCCGCCCAAGCGAGATTTGCTCCTCGACAGGGGTGGGGTCATCTTCCGTCAGCTCATTGCGGACTTGTTGCACCACCTGCTGCAAGCCGGCCGTCATGGCTGGATCATCGGGAACATGCAACTCAGCGAGGGGTTTGCCAATCAGGGCTTCGGCATCCGGCTGTTCGAGCAGGGTGGCCGCTGCCGGATTCAGCACAAGAATGCGTTCGTTGGTATCAATTGCTAGCACGCCGTCGGCGATACTTTGCAGAATGACTTTACGTTCGCTAGCGGCGTGGGCTTGCTCTTCGAGCAGTTCGGTGATCTGGCTTGTCGCTTGGTCGAAAGCCCGCCCCAACTGGCCAATCTCATCCTCGTGATGAAGGTTGGCACGCTGGCTCAAGTCGCCCTGTGCTACAGCTTGAGCCACGCTCGAAAGTTTGAGGATGGGGAGCGTGAGGCTGCGAGCGAGGAGAAAGCCGGCTACACCAAGCAACAGCAGGGTAACGCCACTGCCGATGAGGTTCGTTTGAAACCCAGAACTGACCACCTCGCTGATGCCTGTGGCACTGAGTTCCATTAATGTTTCGAGTTTGCCATTGCCCAGCGTAAAGGTCTCATTACGGATCAGCATCTGGTTGGCATTGTCAAACCGCTGCTGCGTATTCGGCGGTACGATCACATCCGGCTGGACATCTACCAGACTCACGTTGCTGGCAAGTTCAAGCTGGCGGCTGGTGCGCGTGACTTGGTTGTCGAGATCGAGGATTGAGTAGATCGCTCCGAGATAACGATCTGACGCAACAACGGGGGCACAGATGATCATCAAGCGGTACCCTTCAAAGATAGCGAGGCGCGTCGTGTTGGTGGCGCAGGGTTGCAGCAGTTCGGCACTCCGCACCGTGATCGCCTCAAGGAAGCTCGGTGCAATATTGGTTCGCACCTGTCCGGTAGCATTCGTA
>PHFO01000302.1 GCA_002861535.1 Cyanobacteria bacterium M5B4
TACCCCTAGAAGATGGAAGAATTTTTGATGTCCGTGCCCAAGAAATTCGCAGTACTAATGGCAAATACTACGGACAGATTTGGTATTTCCGCGATATTACAGCAATGGTCACGATCGAAGATAAACTGCAACAACAATATCAACAAATATCAAGAGCTAATGATGAAATTGCAAAACTTTATGAACGTCTCAAAGTAGAAAATCTGCGCATGAGTGCGGAATTAAATGTGGCGCGGCATTTACAAGAAACTATCTTACCAAAAACAAGAGAACTCCAAGCTATACAAAGTGTTGATATTGCTGCTTTTATGGAACCTGCTAATGAAGTAGGAGGTGATTATTACGATGTGTTTTATGTCGATCGGACTGCCTACATCACGATCGGGGATATTACAGGGCATGGCTTAGATAGCGGTATTATTATGTTGATGGTGCAGACAACAATTACTACTCTAATACAAGTGGGATTACGACCCCATGAAATTTTAACTACTTTGAATGCTGTTTTATTAAAAAACCTCGATCGGATGGGGTCGGATAAAAGTTTGACCCTGGCAATGTTATCTGTGCAAGAAGGCAAGATTAGAATTATTGGACAACATGAAGAACTGTTGATCCTACGTCATAACGATCGGGTGGAACGAATCGATACTAATGATTTAGGTTTCCCCATCGGTTTAGAGAGAGATATTAGTCCCTTTTTAAGTTATTTGGAAACAGAGTTAATGCCGGGGGAAGTTGCAATTCTATTTACAGACGGCGTGACAGAAGCGGAAGATGAAAATGGTAATTTCTATGGCATCGATCGTTTGTGTGAAGTTGCTCTAAAATATAAGCGGTTTTCTAGTCAGAGCATTTGTGACAAAGTTGTGGCAGATATTCGTCAACATATGAACGATCGGGAAGTGTTAGACGATATTACCTTGATTGTGATTAAACAAAAGTGCGATTATGGCTAGTTTCTTGTTTTGATTGCCACAAAATATGGAATAATGAAAGAGTATTGTTATTTATGAGTATGTCTTTCGCTCTAGAAGTTTTAGATGATGTCAGTCAAATAGTAGAACGTGCCCGCAGGATAGTTCTTGAGGGAATCC
>PHFO01000303.1 GCA_002861535.1 Cyanobacteria bacterium M5B4
CCAATTCAACCCCACATGCCGCTCATAAATACACAAGAAAAAATAATTAGAACGGAGAAAGTCCATTTTAGCCTTCTTTAATTTCTTGTGTTTTTGAAATCCTTGCTCAGTAAGGATTTTACGGAAATTATTTTATTAAGGAATATTGAGCGGAATGTGGGATAAAAGCTTTGGAAAAGCGGAACCAAATAGATAGGCGAATTTTTACCAGTCTCGAAATCCAACAGCTAAAGTTGGATTAGATCCTTTCGATCTTCTCTAAGGCAGTAGAGAACAAATGCCCCGGCAGAGCCACCATACAATCACTGCACCCGATCGTATGTTAAACTTTCTAAGCCTAGTAACGTCAATGCAAGGAACTAATGACGAGTACCCAACAACGCGAAGTTCTGCAACGGCAAATCTGGCAAATCGCCAACGATGTACGCGGCGCGGTTGATGGCTGGGATTTTAAGCAATATGTGCTTGGTACCCTGTTTTACCGCTTTATTAGCGAAAATTTTACTAGCTACATGGAGGCGGGAGATGAGAGCATCCGCTACGCCGAGCAGAGCGACGACATTATTACCGACGACATCAAAGAAGATGCAATCAAAACCAAAGGCTATTTTATCTATCCTAGTCAGTTGTTTGCCAATGTTGCCGCTAGTGCCAATACTAACGAAAGCCTGAATACTGACCTAGCCAAGATTTTTAACGCGATCGAGTCTTCTGCCAATGGCTATCCCTCTGAACTAAATATCAAAGGTTTGTTTGCCGATTTTGATACTACCAGCAACCGCCTCGGCAATACGGTGAAAGACAAAAACCAGCGTTTGGCGGCGGTACTAAAAGGGGTGGCAGGGCTAGATTTTGGTGGTTTTGATGCCAGCCATATCGATCTGTTTGGCGATGCCTATGAGTTTTTGATCTCTAACTATGCTGCCAATGCTGGTAAATCGGGCGGTGAGTTTTTTACCCCGCAGCACGTCTCGCGGTTGATTGCCCAGCTTGCCATGCACCAGCAAACCAGTGTCAATAAAATTTATGACCCCGCCTGTGGTTCGGGTTCGCTGCTGTTGCAAGCCAAAAAGCATTTTGATGCTCACATCATT
>PHFO01000304.1 GCA_002861535.1 Cyanobacteria bacterium M5B4
AATTTTTTTAATTTAAGATTTTCCAGTGGGGGGCTTTAAGGTTTTCTAAAAATTCAGAGGGATGGGAGGAGGAACCGCAGACCATGAGCGATCGCATAGCTCTGGAACAACCGACATAAAATAATCGCCTTTGTTCATCGCGGATTTTTGCATGTTCTTCGGTTGGTAAATCACTGTTGAAGTTGGGGAAATTACCTGCTGTTAGTCCTGTGACTACCACAAAGGGAAACTCTAAACCTTTAGCAGAATAGATAGTCAACACTTTAATGTAGGGAGCTTTGAGATCGATCTTTTTGCCTGAGACAAATTGGGCTTTGAGTCCTAGTTGCGATAATTGTTTGGCATAGGTTTCGGCGCTATGCTTAGTGGGGCAGAGGATGGCGCTACCATGCAGAGGAAGACGAAAACGCTTGGCAGAATCTATCAGGAAATCGCGAATCGCGGCGAGTTCTTGATCTTGGTCGTCGCTCAATAAAAGTAAGGGCGGGTCGCCGATGTGCAGAGAGGGAATTTGTTGCAAGCATTCGGAATCGCCTGCTTCTGTGCCAAGCAAAATATCGGTACAGGCGATCGCAATTTGTTGGGTATTGCGATAGTTTTGCTTGAGAATCAATGTTCGTCCTGCAACCTTCAAATCCTCATGGATTTGCTTCCAGCTAAAGCCGCGCTGATAGATAGATTGGGAAGCATCGGCGGTGATGTAAATATTGTCAAAGCTAGGAACAAGATGGAGTAAAAACCTGAGTGCGACCGGAGAAAAATCTTGCGCTTCATCAATCACGATCGCTTGATAGGGTTTTGTGGCTAAATTTTGAGCGACAGCAAGGGCTTGGCGGCGCAATTGTTCCCATGTGAGGCTGCCTTTTTGAGCCAATAGTTTTTCCCATGTTTCATAGACTGCCCAAATTGCTTCACGGATATTTTGACGCAGTGGCACAGCCCGACCACGCCGATCATGGCTGATGTAATCATCGAGGGTGCGAAGCCCCCAATTTTCGATCACTTGCAAAATCTCATCGAGGAGATAGGGTAAACCTAATTTTTGCAGAGTTTGTCAGCTTTACTTGGCGATCGAATACATTTTGGG
>PHFO01000305.1 GCA_002861535.1 Cyanobacteria bacterium M5B4
GAATCGCCCCAGTGCGTAGGCGGCGAGCGAGCCGATGATCAAGGCCAGTGCCGTGACGGATACCGATACAATCGCACTGTTCATCAAGGCAATGAGGAAGTTGTTATTGCTCAGCACCAGTGCGTAGTTCTGCCCTGTCGCGTTTTGAGGCCAGTATTGCACGGGGGTCGCAAAGAGCTGATTGTTGGGCGTGATCGAGGAGATGAACGCCCAGTAGAAGGGGAAGATGGTGTAGATCAGGATCACCCCAACCAGCAGGTAGAAGAATACCCGCCCGATCAGATTGCGCGTGTTGCGGGACATGTTAAGCCTCCTCGACTTTCAGGAAGGTGACGTAGACGACGACGAACAGGGCGATAATCAAAAAGATGGCAATACTGATGGTCGAGCCGTAGCCGAGATCGGAAAAGTTGACCAGACTCTGTTGGGCATAGATCGCCATTGTTTGGGTATCGCGGCGGTTGCCGAGCATCACGTAGAACACATCGAAGACGCGCAGCGAGTCGAGCGTGCGGAAGATCAGCGTCACAAGGATGGCCGGCATCAGCAAGGGCAGCGTGATCGCAAAGAATTGCTGGATCTTATTTGCGCCATCCACATCCGCCGCTTCATACACATCGCCGGGGATGACTTGCAAGCCCGCCAAGAGCAGCAGCGCAACAAACGGCGTGGTCTTCCAAATATCTACGGCGGCAATCGCAAACAGCGAGACAGTGGTATTGGTGGCAAGGAAGGCGACATTTTGATTAAAGATACCGAACTGATTGACTAACAGGTCGTTGATCACCCCGTAAATATCGTGATACATCCATTTCCACATTTGTGCTGAAACAACCGTCGGGATAGCCCACGGAATCAAGATCGAGGTACGCATCAAGCCACGCCCGCGAAAGTTTGAGTTGATGACCAGTGCAATCAGCAAGCCGAGTGCGAATTCAAAGCCGACGGTGACAACCGTGAAGAATACGGTGTTGCCAACGGTGCGGAAAAACTGCTGATCTTGCAAGAGGAACAGGTAGTTCTCTAGCCCAACAAAATTGACCGGACGATTGGAGGCAAGGCGGGCATCCGTTAGGCTAAAGTAA
>PHFO01000306.1 GCA_002861535.1 Cyanobacteria bacterium M5B4
CATCGCTGATGTTGAACGCAACCCGAATGTGGTCTTCGAGCGATTGGCTATCCTCTGCGGGCAATTTGAGCAGATTGGCGCAATCGGGCACGACAAAGACGCTGCCGTACTCATCGCGGTAGATTTCATTGCCGAGCGGATAAGTGACTTCGAGTAGCGCACGCACGGCATCCAAGCCCTTCCGCACTGCCTCGCGGCGGGCCAGCAGGTCGGGGATGTGGTGGGCTTGCCCCCAA
The DNA here is from genome assembly GCA_002861535.1 of Cyanobacteria bacterium M5B4. Lineage (GTDB taxonomy): Bacteria > Cyanobacteriota > Cyanobacteriia > Pseudanabaenales > Pseudanabaenaceae > M5B4. The sequence goes on from PHFO01000306.1 coordinate 237, forward strand.
AAGCCAAGCCCATCAAAGGAGATGGCGAGCAGCCGCCAGCGAGCATTCGCCACAGAGGGAATGCTGCCGGTGAGGACAGCGGCGGCGGCAGCAGCTTTGAAGAGGGCGGCAGTCGCAGCACTCAGATCCCAGAGCGAAACATCGTTGATTGGGCGTCGGGTGTCGCCCAAGCCAGTACGCAGGGCTTGCTCTGCATCGCTGTATTGCCCACGATAGCATTTAGCACTGTTTAAAACACATTCAATGAGGCTTTTGCGCTTCGTATCCAGAACGGGTAACTCAATCTGCGCTTCTCGCCCGTAAGCACTTGTACCATACACAGCCTCAGGACTGCCAGACCTCGTTTGCGGCATTATGCCGCCTACATATTGCTTCTCACCACCGGATGCTGCATCGTGGGCGATATGGATGAGACGGATTGCCTGTGGAACAAATCCGTTGCCGCTAGCATCACGATATATCTCAAGAAGCCGCGAGTTTGGATCATCTGGTTTCCACCCCTTGTGAAACTCGCTAAACTCACCGAATGCATAGGCTTTGTCATCGAGGGGTGAAGGAAGTTTTATGCAGCGTTCCTGAAACCATGCACGCACGTTTTGAGCATTGACTAGATAGTCGAGGAAATCATACGTTGCTGCTTTAGATGCTTCGGTGCAAACATCTTCAAAACGTTCTATAGTAGATGGATCCAAACTAGCTTTGTGCATAGTCCACCATTCGGCAAGAATGCCCGTAATATACTGGTAGTGAAAATCGGTACTTGCTGCAACAAACTTACTGCTCAGCTTGCCCAAATTGTGCAGCAGGGCGGCAAGCTCGGCTTTGAGCAGGTCGTCGCG
>PHFO01000307.1 GCA_002861535.1 Cyanobacteria bacterium M5B4
CCTTACGATGGGATTAGAAGAGAAAGCTGGCAATCTTGGCTTTGTGACAACGACGCTTGAAACAGTGGTGAACTGGGGGCGCACTAACGCTATGTGGCCACTCACCTTTGGGCTAGCGTGCTGTGCAATCGAGATGATGGGGGCACAATCGAGCAATTATGACCTGTCGCGCTTCGGCATGGAGATCAACCGCCCTTCGCCGCGCCAAGCCGATCTGCTGATTGTATCGGGGCGGCTCTCGCGCAAAATGGCTCCCGTGGTACGTCGCCTCTACGACCAGATGAGCGATCCGAAGTGGGTGATTGCAATGGGCGATTGCGCCTCATGTGGGGGCGTATTCAACAACTATGCAATTGTGCAAGGCGTAGATGAGATTATTCCGGTAGATGTGTATGTAGCCGGTTGCCCGCCCCGCCCCGAAGCCTTGATTGATGGGATTATGCGCCTGCACGCTAAGGTGATGCAGGAGAAGATCGGCGGCAAGCCCCACACCCACGATGAGCAGATTGTGGTGGAACACACGGACACTGGCTTGATACAGGTGACATAGGGGCTACGTACACTGCACAGGGGTACACGGAACAGAGCAGGGACAGGGCAAGAACGGCACGTTCCTGCCCTGCGCCATAATCAGCATAGTCAGACAGGTATGGAATAGGATGGATAACCAAACGGTATTAGTCCAGATTCAAGCCGCTTTTCCCGATACGATTGCCGAGATTGATGAGCGGCACGGCGATCTAAAGTTGCGGATCCCCCGCGAGAGCTTGCTCGCCGTGATGCAGTGGCTGCGTGATCACGCGGAGTTGCAGTACACCTTTCTGGAGAGTGTCACTGGCGTGGATTATCTGGGGCGCGAGCCGCGCTTTGAGGTGGTGTACCACCTGTTTTCATTTCGCCACTTCCACCGCCTCTGTATCAAGGTCGGCGCACCAGAAGCTGATCCAGTGGTGCCCTCGTTGACGGGGCTGTTTCCTACCGCCAATTGGCAGGAGCGCGAGGTCTACGATCTCCTCGGCATCGAGTTCAGCGATCATCCGGCGTTGCAGCGCATCCTTATGCCTGA
>PHFO01000308.1 GCA_002861535.1 Cyanobacteria bacterium M5B4
AACCCGATCGAGCCTTCTGGGATTGGTGGTGCTAAAATTGCGCAAGCCATCAAAAATATGTTGTGATAAGCACTTTACTACACAGGCAAGTTAGTAGTTTTAGGAATGTCATTCCTGTTAGATTTCTCCAGAGACAAGTCTTTAATAAACTAAGATTTTATGGCGCATATAGTTTAGTTTATGGTTATGCGCAAATTTTCAAGAAACATTGCTCTAGCAAGCATAATTGTTTAGATTTATTACTAGAGAAATCTAAGCAATTATCTACAGATTATAATTATTTTACTCCTAAGTTGAATTTGTACAATAATTATGTTTAATTTTCTCGCTGGAGTTGGTCAAAAAATTGTTGCGGACTACATCCCAAAGATAGTTAATTATGGAATAGTAAGTTGGCATATTGGGGAAGGCAATGAATATTACGAGAAGGAGAATTACAAAGATGCAATTAGATGTTATACCAATGCCATCCAGTGCGACCCAAACAGTTATGAAGCTTATTATCGTCGCTCATTAGCTTTGTATAAGTTTGGCAATCTTGAACAATCAGTTCAGGATTTATTAGAGGTAACTAAAATTAATCCCGAATATTTCATGGCTTCTTACATGTTAGGACTGTTACATTGTGAACTTGGAAATGAGCAGCAAGCAATTATATATTGGAGTCAGAGTATTCGTACTAATCCAACATTTGCTGAGGGGTACAATGCCAGGGGTAGAGCATTTCTAAATTTAGGAGATTATGGTAGAGCAATAAATGACTTTACACTGGCTATAAGAATTAAACCTGACTATGCAGAAGCCTACTACAATCGCGGCAATGCCAAGTATGCCCTAGAGGACTACCAGGGAGCGATTGCAGACTACACTCAAGCGCTGCAAATCAATCCCAACGATGCAGCAGCCTACTACAATCGCGGGGTAGCCAAGGCTGACCTAGGGGACAAACAGGGAGCGATCGGGGACTACACTCAAGCTATTAAAATCAATCCTAGCCTTGCAGCAGCCTACAACAATTATGCAGCAGCCTACAACAATC
>PHFO01000309.1 GCA_002861535.1 Cyanobacteria bacterium M5B4
CATAGCCATACTCTGGAGTGGCGGGCGGGGCACACTCTTGGCTCAGCAACAGCCGCAACAACGCTGTATCGGAAGTGGGCAATGGCTGGCGCGGGACAGGCGGCACAGGCGGCGGAGCCGTGTGGGCTTGGCGCACAACTGCGTGCAGCCGTTGGCGGGCAACCCGCGCACTGCCGGTTGGGGTGGGGGCAACTCGCCCAGCATGCAGAATCGTTCGTAGGGTCTGATACATCAGTTTGGCTCCTTGTTCAGGTTTTGGGCACACACAGGCGCGGCGGTGGGAACAAACGACCCCACCAGAGAGCCACAGACAGTGTGTGCAGGCTTCAGTTCTTCAGCGTTCGGTTATCCCCGTTTAGACAAGCAGACCAGTAACGGCAAGTTGCCGCGCTCTATGAAGCGCAACGGCTCCGGCTAGGTATGTAGCCCTTCCGATTGGGTAGCGTAGCGCGGCAGATATAGCTCCGCGACAGATAAGGTTTGCAGGTAATTGGCAACCTGCGCGGTGCAATCGTGGGCAGTGTTGTGGGCCTGCTCCAGATCATCAAGCATCACCGCCGTGAGTTCAGGGTTGTACCACAGATTGGAGCGAGCTTGCTGAATGATCTGGCGCGTCTGGGCAATCAGTTCGGCGGTTTCGCGCAGAATCTCCGCGACGTGATACTCATAGGCATCGTTTCCAAGCAAACGCTCTGCATGGGCGGGCGTAGGTAGTTCCATGATCGTCCTCCTTCATAAGGTGCGTTATTTGATTGTCAGGGTGTAGCCGCCGGATGTGCGGCGGATCGGCTAGCCTGCGATAGACAGCATGTATTGCTTCAGGATGTGAACCTTCCCATTCAGGCTCAGGTACTCCGTGTCATCCTCATCCTCGCGGTCCGGCAAGCGGTGCGCGGCATATTGCAGCAGCTCCGCTCGTCGCACAAGCGTCTCACCCAACTGCCACAAGATGATGGGGACACCTGAGGCCCCGAACGCACACCAGACCGCCGCCTCATAATCACGCCACGAGAGGTTGCTATCGGGCTGGG
>PHFO01000310.1 GCA_002861535.1 Cyanobacteria bacterium M5B4
CCACCGAGCGGCTGCCCACTGGCCAGTTTCTCAACCATATCGGGCACTTCGGCGACGCTGCGCTGGGCGAACAGATAGCCAATGATCCCGCCTGTAATCGCCCCTCCAGTGATGCTGACCAACATGGCAAGGACAATCAGAATCGTAACGTTGATCTGAGTTCGTTCCGACATACAACACGGCTCCTTGTTATGTATAAACCCTACCGCCCGAACATAGCAAACGCGCTGCGCTAGGTGCAACGCGGCAGGCGGATACGCAGTTAGGTAGCATCTATCTCGTGCTACGCGCTTCAGTATACGGTGAATGTATGCCTTGTGCAGAAGTGTAGATTAAGGCTTGGTAAGCATTATATCCGATGCAGCGCAGCATACGTGTATTGTAGCATGAGAATGGTATCGCGTGCGGCTGAATCAACAGCTAAGCCGAAAGCTGCACAAAAATCTCTTCGAGCGTTGCGGTGCTGCCTGCCGACAATTGCTGGCGTAGCTCGGCGAGCGTCCCCTCCGCCCGCTTGCGCCCGCGATGCAACATCACGATCCGATCACATAGCCGCTCGGCAGTATCGAGCAGGTGCGTGCTGACAAGGATGGCTTTGCCTGCGGCACGGGCTTCGAGGATCAGCTCCTTCAATTGGCGAATACCGGAGGGGTCAATCCCGATCAATGGCTCATCGAGGAGCACCACCTGTGCCGCGTGCAGAAACGCCGCCGCCACCGCGGTCTTCTGGCGCATGCCTTTCGAGAGGCTGGTCGTGAGCTTGTGACGCTGCTCCCACAGATCAAAGCGGGTCAGCAGGGCTTCGCTGCGGGCCGCGTAGTCTGGCGGCAAGGGGCCATAGGTTCGCACAATAAACTCAATCTGCTCGGCAACGGTGAGCAAGGGGTAGAGGTTGGGGAGTTCCGGCACGAAGGCCAAATGACGTTTCGCTTCGCGCTCCTGCTGCACACTATCATAGCCCGCCACCGTCACTGTGCCTGAGGTAGGGCGCAGGATGCCCACACAGCAGCGTAACACGGTGGTTTT
>PHFO01000311.1 GCA_002861535.1 Cyanobacteria bacterium M5B4
GTGGCCGTCGGCGTGGCGGGCGCACGTTGGTCACGCCAGTCATCGCTAAACTTGTTCGGATCATTGAGCCACGCCAGCAGTGCAGCATCGGTGACGTTGGGGTCGAGTTGGTTGTTGGCAAGATAGAGATAGCTCACGTTGGTGAGGTTTGTCAGTGCGGGCGGGATGGCTCCACGCAATTGGTTCGTATCGAGATAAAGTGCGCTCACGCTGCCATCGGCGCAGCTTACACCATACCAGTTACAGACACCATTATTCTGCCCCCAGCCGCTGTTATCTTTCCAGTTTGCGCCATCAGTGGCGGTGTAGAGGGCCAGCAAAGCTCCACACTCGGCTTGCGGCACGGCAGTTTGGGTGGCGCAGTCAGTGATGAACGGATTGGGCGTGGCCGTCGGCGTGGCTGTCGCCTCTGTCGTCGGCGTGGCCGTCGGCGTGGCGGGCACGCGCTGGTTACGCCAGTCATCGCTAAACTTGTTCGGATCATTGAGCCACGTCAGCAACGCCGCATCGGTCACGTTGGGGTCAAGCTCGTTGTTGGCGAGGTACAGATACCTTACATTGGTCAGGTTTGCCAGCTCCGGTGGGATGCTGCCGCGCAACTGGTTATCGGCGAGGTCGAGGCGGATCAGGTTGGTGAGGCGGTCTAGCTCCGGTGGGATGCTGCCACTTAGTTGGTTGGTGTCGAGTCTGAGAGTTTGCAGATTGGCGAGGTTGACTAGCTCCGGTGGGATGGCTCCACGCAATTGGTTTTCATCGAGATAAAGTGCGCTCACGCTACCATCGGCGCAGCTTACGCCATACCAGCTACACACGTTGTTGTTCTGCCCCCACCCATTCTTAGCGATCCAGTTTGCGCCATCAGTGGCGGTGTAGAGGGCTAGCAAAGCTCCACACTCGGCTTGCGGCACGGCAGTTTGGGCGGCGCAGTCAGTGATGAACGGATTGGGCGTAGCGGTTGCGTCTGAGGTCGGCGTAGCGGTTGCGTCTGAGGTCGGCGTAGCGGTTGCGTCTGAGGTCGGCGTAG
>PHFO01000312.1 GCA_002861535.1 Cyanobacteria bacterium M5B4
AAGGAACTATTTGAACAGTTTGATGAATACCTTAAATAAAGCAGGTTTTGAAGCAAAGGGGGGACACATTCTGGATGCTACGATTGTGCCAGTACCAAAACAAAGGAACAGCAAAGAGGAGAAACACCAGAGGAATGGAAAGAGCAACCCCACAAGTTGTCACAGAAAGATGTAGAAGCGAGGTGGACAAAGAAAAACAATCAGAGTTATTACGGATATAAGAATCATATAAATGTGGATGTCAAGCACAAACTGATCCGACAGTATGAAGTGACAGAAGCATCAGTACATGATTCCCAGGAACTGACAGCATTGTTAGACTGTAAAAACGAGTCGGCAGAGGTATGGGCAGACAGTGCATATCGGAGTGAGCAAGGAGAAAGGGTGTTAAAAATGGCAGGATATACAAGTCATATCCATGAAAAAGGGCATCGAAATAAAGCATTAAACGCAGAACAAGAAGCTCACAATCAAACAAAATCAAGAACAAGAGCGAGAGTGGAGCATGTATTTGGGAGTTGGACAAACGAGATGGGAGGAAAGATGATGAGACTAATAGGGAAAGCTGGAAATGCAGGAGCAATTGGACTAAAAAATCTAACTTACAATATAAAACGATATGCTCATTTGGAGGAGAAGTGTGCCTAAAAGAGAAAAGAAGGGGTTTAAGGAGGAAGAGGTAGAGAAAAAGATAAGTTTTGAGAGCTACGGGATTAACATTTACTTCAAAAAACAGAAAAACAAGATTGCAGAGAAGTAAATTTCAATTAATCGAGGTGCCCTTATGATTTGATGGATATTGATAGAATTATTCTGTCTGCTTAAAATTGAAAGTAGTGCTAGAGTAAAATATAGTTTTGTTCCTGATTTTATGGACAATAGAAGACTGAAGAGTAATATTAAATTACTTGCTCTAGTAACTTTATTCTGTCTCTCCAGCGCTAAGGAGAGTAAGTCATTACTCAGTTTGAGCAACCAAGCCCCACAAACCAATACATTGAGATAGCTCAGGCAAGTTCT
>PHFO01000313.1 GCA_002861535.1 Cyanobacteria bacterium M5B4
CACAGTTGCTCTCCAGCGACTCCACAACCTGTATGCATGGTGTTGTGCTAGATTGCATATTGGGGATTGTAGTGTGTGTTAGTTTCACGCGATTTAGTGTGGACAGGGTGATGGCACACACGGTATCACAGACAGTTTCACACTCTTAGCCTGTGGATAACATCTTGAAGCCATATGCTGATTGGCTACGTCTTGTAGCTGCATGCGACGTGATATTCGTGGTTGGATGCGAAGGCAGCACCCTTGATCGGGATGGTAGATGCGCTGGAAGAGGAGCAGTGGGTGGATGGATGAATCTCCCTATATGGCATGGTACAGGATGCAGGGTTGATTCAAGGCTTCGTTTATCGGTCGGTTTTGTAATTTAAGGGGGAACACGACGAACTATGAGATCACGGTTACTTACTCCATTTGTCTCGGCTTTGGCTGGAAGCCTGTTTGTGCTTCTAGCAATGTTTGTCTGGAGCGGCATGCGTCAGCCCGGTGAGCAGCTCCTGCTGCTTGAACCCACCGTCGCTGAAGCAAACACGACCACAGGGAACGGTGTCACCTTGACGTGGACGAGCAGTGCGCCCACCACGCTTGGGCAAGAGACTGTCTTCACGGCATCGGTTGGGATTACACCAACCACTGCGTACACCATGACATGGGACTACAACATCAACACGCCTATGATTAACGTCACTACGGGCGTACTCACTGGACCAGTATCGCTGACCTCAGGCGTAGACACACCTAAGTACTACTACCGCGCACCCGGCACATATACCGCTGTTGCGACAGTGTATGTGGATGGTCAAGTCGCGGTGCAAAACTCGATCCCAGTTACGGTCACTGGGCCTTCGCTCTCACTGACCACCTCGCCAGCGAACCCGCTCTTCGGCGATACGGTGGCCTTCACCATCACCATTATGGATTTCGATCCTGACACAGTGAGCAGAGTGCAGCTGGATTACGGCGGACTGGGGCCTGATCCCGATGTCTTCACATCCTTCTCGGTTGGTGGCGAGGGCGAAGTT
>PHFO01000314.1 GCA_002861535.1 Cyanobacteria bacterium M5B4
GGTCAGGTATCTGGGGACAGCCCACCACCCGCCCCCGGATACCCCCTTCGTGTTCTTCGTGCCCTTCGTGTTCTTCGTGGTCTGCCTTCCTGACCTGCCACCCACCACCCGCCCCCTGCCCAGATCGGCCCTACGCGGGCGCGGGGGACAAGTCCCATGCGCGGCGAAGTGTGGTACAGTAAAGGGTAGGCAATCCTACGTGCCTGTAGAAAGGACGCAACAATGCCAGAGGCCAAACCAATCAACGCGCATATCATTGAGCTTGGAGCCGACAACAGCCTGACATTACCGGCTGAGTTTGCGTGCATACTCGGTGCAGGTCGCTCGATCCTTGTGTTACAGCAGGGTGATACGATCATCCTCAAGCCGATCCTCATGCCGAATCTGCTCGCACGAGTGGCAGCTATGCCCGATACCGAGCCGCCGCCTACAATGGACGAACTCAACGAGCTTGTGCATGCAGTCCGCCGACAGCAGCGCAAGGCTGATCAGGATGAAGATTGTCGCTGATACCAATGTCTGGATTTCTGGATTGCTATGGTCCGGCCCGCCAGCGCAGCTATTGCAGCGTGCAGAGTCCGGTCAGCTGGCAATCTTTGTGTCGCCGGCAATTCTCGATGAGATTGAGCGAGTCCTTGAGTATCAGCGCATTCAGCGACAGATGCAGAAACTGGGGGTAAGCCAAACAGAGGTGCTGACCTTTGCGATCCAGTTGATGACGTTTGTGCAGCCATCTGAGCTTGAAGAGCGCGTTGCACCTGACCCACAAGATGATATGTTCCTTGCCTGTGCGCTAGCCGCAGGTGTGCCGTACCTCGTGTCGGGGGATCACCACTTGCTGGACATGGGTACGTGGCAGACGATCAGGATTGTCACGGTTAATGATTTTCTGGCCCAGCATTTCCGCGCTTAATACTCCTCCTGCCCGCCTTCGTGGTCTGCCTTCCCGACCTGCCACCCACCACCCGCCCCCGGATACCCCCTTCGTGTTCTTCGTGCCCTTCGT
>PHFO01000315.1 GCA_002861535.1 Cyanobacteria bacterium M5B4
TTCCACTAACTTGACCATCGCCACCTTCGATCCCTCAGAAATACGATAGAACATCGACTCGCCAATAAATGCTCCCCCGATCGTGATCCCTAAAATGCCCCCCGGCTAACTGATCCCCCTGCCAAGTCTCAAAACTATGGGCGTAGCCCCAGCGGTGCAAGTCTCGGTATATTTCCTGCAATTCTGGCGAAATCCAAGTGGTTTCCCGATCGGCACAACCAGCTACCACTTCCCTAAACGCCTTATTGATCCCCACCTGAAACCAGTTTTGATTGAGGGCACGGCGGAGAGACTTGGGGCAATGAAACCGATCGTCTAGAGGAATTAAAGTGCGTACGTCCGTACTAAACCACCTTACCCTGCCGTCTTCTCCCTGCATCAAGAAGTAGCCCTGGCTATAACCCTCTAAAATCTCCTCTAACTGCCACATGATGTCAAAAGTGTAGGGGGAAGAAAAAGTTATCCCCCCCCTAACATTGTATTAAACTGTTTTTGACCTTCAAGACCTTTATAAGCTGGTCTCGTTTGAATATGAACATATTCTGAGGCAAGAACTGGATAAAACGGGGATCACTTAATACTTTTTTTATATTCCTGTGGATAGATGAAATCTTAAGTATAAATACTTAAGTCTTGCGGAGGAAAAGCGGGGATCAAGCCCTTGATCCTGCCTCAGGATTTGTCTATAATGAAGTTCTGCAGAATTAGTAACAAGGATTGTATGACGCAGATTATCGTAGGAGAAAATGAAGGCATTGAGTCCGCATTACGGCGCTTCAAAAAGAAAATTCAAAAAGCAGGACTAATAGCCGATGTGAGACGTTGTCAACACCACGAAACCACTGCCGAAAAACGCAAACGCAAGGCTGAAAATGCCCGTCGTCGTAGCCGCTTCCATCGTCCTCTTTAGAGTATTTGCGTTGCAGCGTTTTAACAATTAAGTTATGGCGGAAACTATTTGACGAATATTAACTAGTTTGACATCCTCTTCTGGCTTTAGCCAGAAGA
>PHFO01000316.1 GCA_002861535.1 Cyanobacteria bacterium M5B4
GCTGACATTATCGTTACTCCTATTAACGACAGTGTGACCGAAACTGTTGAGAGAGTAGTAGCAAGAATTGTTCCTCCTCCTCAGCCTGAGCAAGGCTTTGGTGATAACTTGGCTCCTAGTGATATTCCTCCTGGCGGCTTTATTGTGACTGGCGGCGCGGCTGAAGGTTTCATTGTGGATGATGTAACTCCCTCGATCGAGATTACTGCTATTGATCCTGTAGCTTCAGAATTGAGCTTTAAGACAGCTACTTTTGAAGTAAGACGTAGCGGTGACTTGAGTCAGCCACTTACAGTAAGTTACCAAATCCTACCTTCTGGAGGAACACCTGCTATACCTGGGCAAGACTTCTTTGCTATTCCTCCTGGTCAAGTAGTAATCCCTGCTGGTCAAACCTCTGCGTTCATCACTATCTTCCCCAACGATGACCTTATAGGCGAAGGATTTGAAGAATTTACAATTCAGCTTAATCTGATTCCGGGCTTTGCCGTTAGAAATAATGGCAGAGCGATCGGGTTTGTTACGGATGAACGTATTGAAGTTCCTTTCTTCCCTGGTACAGATGGTCCCGATCGGATTATTGGTACAGGAAACAACGACTTCCTTGCTGGTGGAAACGGAGATGACACAGTGGAAGGCAACAGTGGGGATGACATACTCCGAGGAGATGAAGGGAACGATCGTATTCTTGGACAAGGTGGTAATGACCTAATCGCTGGTGGTGATGGTGCTGACACGATCGATGGTGGTCCTGGTAACGACACGATCGATGTGGGCAGTGGGGACAACTTTACAGATGTAATTACTGGTGGATCAGGAGCCGATCGGTTCTTGTTTACTGCTACTAGTCCTTTACTGGTGCCAGACCTCATTACAGACTTTAATCCTGGCGAGGGTGATGTATTAGTGTTCCAATCAAGTCCCTTTAACTTCAGTTTGACCCCCACTCAAAACATCGACCCCACTCAATATCAAGCCGTTGCCAACTTTGGCGCGATC
>PHFO01000317.1 GCA_002861535.1 Cyanobacteria bacterium M5B4
CGTTGCCCATCACTGTTCGCTAGACAAGCGGGGGATATGCCATGGCTTCTCTGTTCGAAAAAATCCAGACTTTGATTAATGCCAACTTACACGGCATGGTGGATCGCGCCCTGGAGGCTAATTCGCTCAAGGTGATGGATGAGTACATCCGTCAGGTGCAGCAAAACCTGGAAGCGCTGGAAGACAGCGCCGCGACGGTTGGCGGCACAGTGCGTACCCTCAAGCGTAAGTACGAAGAATTCGCTGCTGCCGCTGAAAAGCTTGATCGTGACATCGATACCCTCATCATCAAGGGTAAAAACGACCTGGCTGCCGCTGCCCAAGCTGAGCTGAACACCAAGCAGGAACTGGCCCAAGAGTACTATCAGCAGTGGCAAATGCAGGAGAAGCAGTACAAGCAGATGCTGGATATGCGCCTCAAGTTGGAGACGCGCCTGACCACCATCAAGCAAGAACGCGAACGCCTGCGCGCCCTGATGGAATTGGCTCAGACCAAGAAGATCATGACCAAGACGGTCAAGAGCTTGGAGGGCCTGGCTAACAGCGGCGACAGAGAAATTGACAGCCTGTCCCAGCAGATTCGCGCCCGCCTGGATCGTGAAGATGCCCGCCTGGAATTGGCCAGCCGTCGCATTGGCGAAGAGATCAGCGAAGCCGTCGGCAGCAGTCAGATCGATATTCAGCTGGAGGAACGTCGCGCCCGCCTGCTGGGCAAGCGCGACGGCGAGAGCTAAATATCGCCTGCCCTATCATCCTCCCCCGCCGCCGCAGTCTCGGGGGAGGGTCGACACCAGCACGCCATCTTAGTCGTAATTGCTTCTATGAGCTACGTAAAGCTAAGAGAAGCTGTGAGCCCACAGGGCTGCATCACCCGCACACCCTGTGCAAGGACGCCGATACGGGAATTGTCCCGTCCATTCGCACTCCGTCGGGGCAAAGGCTGTTTGACATTGACAGTTTCGTTGGTCAGCAGCATCCGCAGCACACCACCCTCTATGCT
>PHFO01000318.1 GCA_002861535.1 Cyanobacteria bacterium M5B4
CGTGCGCCATGTCTGCCAGCTCAGGTACAGTACGGTGCTGCTGAGGAGCACCATTCCGGCGGTGTAGATCGGCATGCCGAGCAAGCCGTCACGCAGGAGGCTGCCGCCCGCCACAAGGAACCATGCGGTGATCGTCGCCAGCAATGCCGCATACTGGTAGAGCTGCTGCTGCTTGCGGGCCCGCCCCCCGATCCGCTGGGTGGGGCTGGGATTGGGCACACTTAGCACAATCATCGGGATGAGAAGCGCGGCAACCGGCAATGCACAGATCGCAGGATGCACCATGCTGCTCAGGAATGGAACATGCTGCTGCACGGGGGTGAGGCTTAGCCCCACTTGGGTTAGGATAATCGGCGGGATGCTGAGCAGTGGCATACGCACCCACCGTTCTGCATCACGCTGATGCCACGCAACCGCACTGCTCGCCAAGCTAAAGCCTGCTGCGAGCAGCACCAGTGCGGTGTGCTGCCCGGCCAGCACGAGGGCCAGCGTCGCTGCTGCCCCCGCTCCTAGCAACCAGCCTACAATATGCCAGTTGCTCGCCTTCTGAACATAGGCTCTCATCGTACCGCTTCCCTTCTAGCCGCAGCATAGACCAACTGTGCCCACAACAGTCTGCGCTGCTTACATCTCACTTCTATTCTGACTATGGCAATGGCGTAATGACAGACCCCTAATGGACATCTTTCGTCTGGATACCCAGCTTACGGATCCGCAAGTCCCACAGGGGGCGGTCACTCGTAATTGGTGGCAGGCGGTCAAAGTTGTGTTCGGGCGGCGGCGAGGAGGTTGCCCACTCCAGCGTGTTGCCTTCCCATGGATTGTCGTTTGCCCGTTCACCTTTGTTGAAGCCATGCACATAGATGACATTAACGATAAACAGCAAAGTCGAGAATGCCACAAGAAATGCCCCGAAGGTGGCAATCTGGTTCATAAAGGTCCAGCCGAACTCTTCAGCATAATCGGCGTAGCGGCGCGGCATGCCGAGCATACC
>PHFO01000319.1 GCA_002861535.1 Cyanobacteria bacterium M5B4
CAATTTTCACAATCGTCACATGTTATTTCCCTATCTGGTATTCTAGGGTCATCATCTTCACAACCATTTAAAATTGTACAATGGCATACTTTACTATGTGCTAAACGTAGTTCACGTAAAATCTTGCTTTTAACCTGCGGAGAAACATTTGGATAAAGGCGATCTACAAGTTCAGCATCAATACATGGGTAACCACATAATTCTTGATAAGAAATAAGTGAAGTCGGTATATTATTTAATAACCCTAATATAATATCATTAAAAAAATACGGGTCACATGGATTTATTTGTGTTCTACAAATAAGAATAGGTATCAATGAATCTATTAAATCAATCATTTTATTGATAAGTTTAATTGTTTCATTAAACCAACGAATAATTTCTCTTCTAGCCCAAGAAAAAAATGAAGCATTAAACCCTGGTATATCAATAATTGGCAAGCTGTTTATTGCATCTTTAAGAGATTGTAAAACATATCGTTTACTTTCAAGCACCCTTTTTGCTTGGCGCCCTGAGTTAATTAAACGGCTATCTATAAAACCATAATCAATCAATTCAGTAAAAAATTGGACAACGCTCCCTTCAAGTAAATACGTTTCCCATAAAGGACTACAAATAACATCAATAAGTGGGTTATTTGGCAATGGGAATCCTGGAATATCTACTGGTACAATAATTTCAACAATGTCTACAATTGATCCACCAAGCATTTGTATCATACCTAATAGGTTGCATATGATGCGAGATATATCAACTACTTTTCTAACAGCAGTATCCCAAGCAATATGCACTGCTCTTACTTGTATTGGCACTCCTAAAACCATCCCGTTGTCCCATATAGCTTGGATAGAAGGTTTACCAGTTAAAACATCCCAAGCCCATAACACCCAATCTCCATCAGGAATTGTTCTAAAAACAGTTTCATCTAAAGGGAGCCGCATATTGACGCCATCCCAGTTAAATCGATTAGACGCTATACCTTTCCAA
>PHFO01000320.1 GCA_002861535.1 Cyanobacteria bacterium M5B4
TCACATTGTTTAGCATGGAGGACAATTAGCCATTTCTCATCTTGCTTAGAGTGTTCCCTAGATAATTTAGATAATCAAAATCTAAATATGGATTTACTAATTCTGGAGATGTAGCACCTTCTGGTATTGTGAAAAATGTAGCCCCTTGTGGTAAAGCGTGAATCGGTATTAGATAATATACATTCGGTTTGTAATGATTGTCATAATAATCAATAAGTTCTGATGGGTCACGCCCAGTAAATATCCGAAAACGATAATTAAGTTGTATGTCTAAATATTCCTTAGTTTCTGCTATAAAGTCACGATAGGCGTTCTTTTTAGCCGTTATAGCTTCTCTCTTTGCCTGTTTGATTGATTCATCTTCATCTTCATCATCTACCGCTAATAGCTCTTCTTCTATAGCAAATAACTCTTGATGTAAAGTTGCTAGATTTTCTTTTATCGGTGGCAGGAAATAGCCATTAAATAGCGGTAAATCGTATTGTTCTCGGAAAGCCTCTAATTTTGTTTGATATTCAAATTCCTTATGCTCTAAAAAACTATCTAAAGTAATTACTTCAGGGAGTGTTGATAGTAATCTTAAGCCCCCTAAGTCAGGTTCTGGATTATTAGGAGCTTTAGGGAACATTATTGCACCAGATGATACTTGAAATGGTAAACGCATACTTATTATTGGACAATTGCACTAGTATTATTAGTTAACAAATTAGCATTTATTACAAATTCGTAACTAATTTGAGCGTTTATTGCGCCATCAGTTACCCTGGGAGAATTTACCCTAAAATTAACGGTCTGCATCTTCTTGCTAGTCTTTTGGGAATTGTAATCAGCCTGTGCTAAGTAGAATGCTTCTAGTAATTTCACTAAAAGATCAGTACCAATTAGACTATCAGCATTTATCTCCGATCGCTTTTTCCCTAAAAGATTTGTAATATTTAATGTAATTTCCCCATCGGATAGCTTTATTGACCCGTTA
>PHFO01000321.1 GCA_002861535.1 Cyanobacteria bacterium M5B4
GATTCAACTATTTGCAACACACACCTCTTGAAAACTGACACTCTTTTCTACAAGATCTTTCAAACATTTCCCCAGTTGGTCTTTCAACTCCTCGATCGGGATGTGGTACCTGGCTATGCTTTCACTTCTGTGGAAGTAAAAGAAAAGAGCTTTCGCTTTGATGGCATCTTCATGCCCCCGATCGATGCTGTCAACGAACCAATCTACTTCATTGAGGTGCAGTTTCAACCCAATCCTAACTTTCTATTGGCAGTTTCTGGGAGAGATTGTTCTATATCTCAATCAGCAACAACCGCCCCAAGATTGGCTAGCAGTAGCAATTTTCCCCGATCGGCAGACGGATGTTGCTAAGTTATCCGTATTTCAGCAAGAGTTGC
Source organism: Cyanobacteria bacterium M5B4 (assembly GCA_002861535.1). Lineage (GTDB taxonomy): Bacteria > Cyanobacteriota > Cyanobacteriia > Pseudanabaenales > Pseudanabaenaceae > M5B4. The sequence continues at coordinate 378 of PHFO01000321.1, forward strand.
TCAACTCTGGTCGTATTGTACGGATTTACCTGGATGATTTTAAGAACCGATCGTCAGTTGAGTTTGGGATGTTGAAGCTGATAACTTGTCCTCCATCGGAGGCGATAGCAGTAGTGAACCAGATTCGATCGGAGACAAGGGCAGAGGTTATACTGGAATTTATCGAGACGATATTGGTATACAAATTTCCGAAGATGAGCAGGGAGGAGATAGAGGCAATGTTTACGTTAGATGACTTAAGGCAGACGAGAGTATTTCAAGAAATACAACAGGAAAGTTTACAACGAGGACTACAACAAGGGCTACAGCAAGGACTACAACAAGGTACTACAACAAGGTCGTCAAGAAGGTCGCCAGGAAGGGGAAATAAAGTTATTGCTACGGCAAATATCCCGCAAGTTTGGTGCTCTCTCTCCCGATCGGTCTGCTCAAATTAGCGCCCTCTCGATCGAGCGTTTAGAAGAACTAGGAGAAGCTTTACTTGACTTCACCACGATCGATGACCTCTACACATGGCTCGATCGGAATGACAAACTTAGTTGAGTGGTAACATTGCAATTTGAAAACTGACACTCTTT
>PHFO01000322.1 GCA_002861535.1 Cyanobacteria bacterium M5B4
CCCTTCGTGTTCTTCGTGCCCTTCGCGTTCTTCGTGGTCTGCCTTCCTGACACCCGTCACCCAGCACCTGACACCTAGCACCTGACACCTGACACCTAACACCTAGCACCTCCCCCCCCGCCACCTATGCTATACTGATCACACGATCAGCCGTTCACGTTGCGCTGGAGCCGACCCAATGAGCACAACCCACCTGCGGAAGCAAAGCCACGTTACAGCTATCGCAACCTCTTCTGCCCGCCTTGCCGAGCTGCGCCTTGATATTCACACGCCGTGCCCATATCGAGTTGGAGGGGATGATGACACACAACCTTAACCGCCTCCCGCCTGCCGATGCCGAAGCCCTGCTGCTGGCAATGTGCCCACGCATTGGTGACCACGCCCCCGAACTAGCGCGGCGGTGTGGCTACCTGCCGCTCACCTTGCGCGTGAGTGCCGCGCTGCTCGCTGCCGATGAAACCTACGCTGTTGCCCACTATCTGACCCAATTGGAAGCCGAACACCAGCAACCCTCTGCCGACCCCAAAGGCGACCCGCATGACCCAGCGGCCAGTGTGACGGCAGCGTTGGCGTTGAGCTACGCCGCCCTGCCCACCCCCACCCAGCAGGCCTTTGCCCAGCTAGCAGTCTTTGTGGGCAGCTTCGACCTGCCTGCCGCACTTGCGGTCGTCGAACCAACCACGCAGGACGCGCTCGCCGATACGCTCGCCTTGCTAGTGCAACGTTCATTGCTGCACTATGACGCGGACACTGCCCGCTACACCCAGCCCGACCTGCTGCGTGCCTACGGGCGCACACGCATGTCCGCCCCGTCGAGCGCGAAGCCCGCCTGCGCCACGCCCGCTACTACGCTCATCTGATGTACCACGCGGCTCAATTGTATCAGGCTGGGAACCAATTAGCAGCCCTTGCGCTGTTCGATCAGGAGCGGCCGCAGACCGATGCAGTG
>PHFO01000323.1 GCA_002861535.1 Cyanobacteria bacterium M5B4
TAGTGTGCATCAGCATACCACTTCGACTGCCAATCTTTGATATAGCCCAAACGGAAGCTAGTCGGATGTACCTTACGTCCCATTACAAATCCTCTCCTCTGTGCCGGTTGGCCCTGCCTGCTCCGCAGGAGAATGCATGCCCACCGAACCCTACGCTTATCTTAGGCATAATCTTCGTGTCCATCATCCACAATCACCGTGATGTGGGTCGTTGGCTTCCGAATCTGGTCAATGCGCCCGCGAGCACGCGGCATAAACCGCTTCAGCGTGGGGCCTTGATCGGCATAAATCGTCTTGACGATCAGATCAGCGCGATCCATGTCGAAGTTGTTTTCAGCATTGGCCGCCGCCGACTTGATCGTGCGGGCAACTTCTTTGGCTGCTTTCTGCGGCATATAGCGCAAGATCGCTAGGGCTTCATCAACCGGCTTGCCGCGCACCACGTCTATTACGCGCCGGGTTTTATACGGCGAAATCCGAATATATTTTGTTACCGCTCGTGCTTGCATCAGCTGCGTATCCTTTCCGTGCCGATCTGGGCTACTTCATCTTCCCGCGCTTGTCAGCTTTCTTGCCGCCATGCCCACGAAAGGTGCGGGTCGGCGCAAATTCGCCGAGCTTATGCCCAACCATATTTTCACTGATGTAGACCGGCACATGCTGTTTGCCATTGTGAACGGCTATCGTGTGCCCGATCATCTGCGGGAAGATCGTTGAGTCCCGCGACCATGTCCGTAGCACACGCTTATCGCCAGCTCGATTCATGTCCTCAATTCGACCAAGCAGCTTCAGGTCTACATACGGGCCTTTTTTTGAAGAACGCGACATATCCTACTCCAGTTACTTCTTGCGTCGGCGGACAATGAACCGATCCGTGCGCGGGTTGTGGCGCGTTTCTTGCCCAAAGCGGGCTTGCCCCACTTCGTCTTGGGCGGCATACCGCGT
>PHFO01000324.1 GCA_002861535.1 Cyanobacteria bacterium M5B4
TGTCTGTTGCATCCCCATCCCCCTTCGTGCATGCCATAAGGAAGCGACTCCGTGTGAGCCACTTGTTCAAGTATAGCAGCATCACGACGCAACTCCATCGTACTTAGGGCTGAGTTATGGCGGGGGAAATGAGGTGTGGTGGATACCGCACGGTAGCCCACAGGATGAGACTACTCGCGCACGCGCAGTGTGACCGACGGTGACTCGGCAAACACACTGAGCGTGTTTGGCTCCATTGCGAGCACACGCACGCGATACTCGCCCGCCGCAAGGGTGACCGGAATGGTCCATTCGCGTTCCGTGCCCGACAAGGTGTAGGCTCCCATCGGACTCTCGTTGATGATCACCACAACCATACTCATGGTTTCGGATGTTCCGCGTAGCACAATCTCGCCTGCCACCGGATCGGCGGGCAGTTCCAGTGTAGGTGGCTGTACGGCTGGTACAGCAGGGGCCGTAATCGTGACCTGAATCGGCTCGGTCTCGATCCCGAATCGCCCATCAGCATCACGAATACGCGCACTGATCTGGCGCACCGCAGGTGTATCGAAGCTGAGGTTAACGAGCCACGTGCCCTGATCATTCACGGTAGCTGCACCGGCCACGCTCCCATCCACAAGCACCTCGACAGCCGTGCCTGCCGCCCCAGTGCCTTGCACCGGTATAACTCCAACGGGGAAGGTTGCATCGGGGCTAGGGAAGGTGACGATTGGGGTGAGCTGGGGGCTAGCACAAGCGGCAAGCAACCATCCCCAGATCACCCCCAGCAGCAAGACCTTGCTGCCACGTAGGCGCAACCACAACGGAGCAAGCATACCTCACATCCTTTCTCCACATCGGCCAGACAAGCAAGCGGGCACAGATTAGCTCTGATCTGTACCCGCCGCGTATGAGCCAGCTACACTATAGTCACGCCAGATCGGGTGTTTC
>PHFO01000325.1 GCA_002861535.1 Cyanobacteria bacterium M5B4
CTTCGAGGCGGCAGGGCGACGCATGCCGCGCATTCCCAATACGGAGCTACAGGTGCTGAGTCGGGTGGTGCAATTTGAGGGCACCCGCGGCGTGTTCACGCCCGGCACATTGCTCGTTGCCGAATATGATGTGCCCGCCGATGCGTGGTACTTGCGCGAGAATAGCTACCCCGTGCTGCCCTACTCGATCTTGATGGAAATTGCATTGCAGCCGTGTGGCTTCCTTGCGGCCTATCTCGACTCGACGCTGCTGCTGCCCGATGCCGACCTCTACTTCCGCAACCTCGATGGCAGTGGCACGCTGCACTTCCTGCCCGATGTGCGCGGCACAACCATTACCAACCATGCGCGGCTGGTGTCGTCTACGTTTATTCAGGGCATCATCATCCAGAAATTCACCTATGCTTGTAGCGTAGCTGGACGTGTCTTTTATGAAGGCGATGCCGTGTTCGGCTACTTCACACCGGAAGCACTCGCCAATCAGGTGGGCCTTGATGGCGGGCGCGAGACGCAGGCGTGGTATCAACAGCAGAATGGGCAGACCACAACGCTGCTCAACCTGCACAGTCCGAGCGTGCGCCAGCAGTTGTTCAATCCGCCCGCCGACAAACCACACTATCGCCTACCCAGTGCTTCGTTTGATCTGCTCGATCAGGTACAAGTGATCGCACAAGGCGGCAAGCATGGGCGTGGCTACATCCACGCCAGCAAACGCACCGATCCGGCGGCGTGGTTCTTCCGCTGCCACTTCTACGAAGACCCAGTGATGCCCGGCTCACTCGGTGTGGAGGCGGTGATTGAGGCGATGCAGGCCTTTGTCGTGCAGCAGGGGCTAGGGCAACAGTTTGCCAATCCGGTGCTGAGTATGCTGCCCCAGCACAAAGTCGTGTGGAAGTATCGCGGGCAGATTGTACAGGATGTGCC
>PHFO01000326.1 GCA_002861535.1 Cyanobacteria bacterium M5B4
TGCGCCGCGCAATGTTCAGCCGCGCCAGCAGCTCCCCTTCGTGAAAGGGCTTGGTCAGGAAATCATCTGCACCCGCTTCCAACCCATGCACAATATCGCGCTGCGTATTCAGCGAGGTAAGGATGACAATGTAGCTGTAGCTGGGGAAGTTGGCGGCACGGATGCGTTGGATCAGTTCAATCCCATCCATGCTGGGCATCATCCAATCGGTGAGGATCAGGGGCACGAAATCTTGCTGGAGTAACTCCCACGCCTGCTGCCCATTGATGGCGGTTAATGGTTTGTACCCGTGCATACTGAGGGTTGTTTCCAAGACGCGCCGAATAATCACGTCATCGTCTACAATTAAGATCCGCATCTAAGAATCCTAAACGGTTTAGATCAAAATATTGATATTATTAAGCGTAGTGTACCACAACTTTTGATTTTGCTCTATGATAGAATGAGATTAGGTTTCTATACCATCACGCATACACGTTTCTTGTGGTACAGTAATGTTTGCAGACGAGTCTTTACGTGTGTCATTCGCGTGTGGAAAAGGAGTAGGCATGGCGGGTACAGTGGGCACGGATGCAGTGCTGATGCTGGAAGATGGGCGGAGCTTTTGGGGGCAGGCGTTTGGGGCGGCGGGGGTTGCGCTGGGTGAAGTTGTTTTTAATACCGGGATGACTGGCTATCAAGAGATTCTGTCTGATCCTTCGTACAGCGAGCAGCTCGTGGTCATGACGGCGGCGCACATCGGTAACACCGGCGTGAATGATTTCGACCCCGAATCGCGGCAACCGCAAGCGGCAGGCTTGATTGTCCGCAGCTACAGCGATCAGTACAGTTCGTGGCGAGCGCAGCGCAGCCTGTCTGATCTGCTGCGCGAGCAGGGCGTGGTGGCGATCAGCGAAGTGGAT
>PHFO01000327.1 GCA_002861535.1 Cyanobacteria bacterium M5B4
GATCCGCGCTACCAGCCGGAAGGTGAAGGGCGCATCGTGCGGGCTACGCCCGCCGCGCCGGAGTCGGTCGAAACGCCGGTTGACCTGAGCCAACTGACCAGCCTGACCATTTCGGGCGAACAGTTCCCAGCGATTGCAGGCATCACCGTGACGGTGCAGATCGCACCCGGCACGACCACCGTGCCAACGCTGACCAATGCCCGCTTGCGGATGACACCCGTTGTTCAGCACAAGCATCGTCAGTGAGGCGGCGTTGCTGGAGAATAGCCTCAACCGCTTCGTGCAGATTGAGGTGCTGGACGAAAACGGTCAAGTGATCAGCCCCGTGCGTTTCACTCCACCGATCACGGCGACGATTACCTACGCCGATAGCGTGCTCACCCCGACGGGAACGATCACCCCAGTCAATGAGCTGTTGCTGCAACTCCCCGCCTTCGATCCAGCAGCGCAGCAGTGGAGCCTTGCTGGGGTGCGTCGCAGTGCCGAGAGCAATCTGGCGACCAACACGTTGGTGGTGACGATTGACCACCTGACGCTATTTGGTTTGGCAGCACCCACGCCGCGCCTGTTCCTGCCGCTTGTCGTTGGGCCGGCCGCGACGCAAGTGCAGACCCCCACCGTCACGCCCACGCTTACGCCAACGCTGATGCCAACCGTGACGGAGACCGTGACCCCGACGACTACGCCCGAAATGACTGGCACGATGATTACCGGCGTGAGCAGCGTACTGCCCGTGCCGACCGCGACCAGCCAGCCGCTGGCACTGGTGGCAGCTCGCATCGAGGAGTAGGCTACCGCAACGGAACGCCCTGATCACGTATGCTTGGGGCGTACAGAACGGGAGCAGGACTTGCACCTGCTCCCGTCTTTGTGTTTTGTAGGCTATTGGGCAGTTCGCCTAA
>PHFO01000328.1 GCA_002861535.1 Cyanobacteria bacterium M5B4
GTGGCTCGGATGGGGCGGTGTACCAGATTTATTGGGATGGCTCGCGCTGGAGTGGCTGGATTCGCCAGAACATGATTATTGCGTCGGCTCCGGCAGCGGTGGTTGGGCCGCAGGGCACGGCGGTGTTTGCGCGTAGCATAGATAATCAGCTGCAACGGCTGGGGTAGGTGTCAGGTGGCAGGGGTCAGGTGGCAGGGGCTGAGGGGGCAGGTGACGGAGGGGCAGGTAAGCCCTCATACCCTAAATCCTGTTACCTCACACCTAGCACCTACTTCATCCTTCGTGTTCTTCGTGCCCTTCGTGTTCTTCGTGGTATGCGTTCCCCGCCACCTAGCACAGCTCGTGCAGGGCCGTACTCAGCACCTCAATCGCCCGTAGGTACTCGCTGATCGCGATATGCTCATCGGGCGTATGGTCAAGGGCGGAGTCGCCGGGACCGTAGGCGAGGATCGGGCATTGCCACACAGGCCCAACGACATTCATATCGGAGGTGCCGGTTTTGTGCAGGAAGCCCGGCGTGCCGCCGTGTGCCCGAATACCTTTGAGCATAGCCCGCACGAGCGGGTTGTTTTTGCCGCCTTGATAGGCAACGCAGCCGCCGCGAAAGGCGAGTGTGGCGGGGGCATCATTGGGCAGCAAGCCACACAGCGTCTCGGTCAGGTGGGTGGGGTCGAGCTTGGGCGGCAGACGTAGCCCAATCGTGAGGGTGGCTTCATCGTGCAAGCCGTCACTGCTGGTGTTGATCGCCCGTAACGAAGGCAGCAGCTGGTCAAACAGACGCGGCTTGTCATCATTGAAGGTGGCACAGTAGGCTTGCACGGCATTCCAGTAGGCCACGGCGTGCTCGGCGGCGGGTGTGGCTTGGCCCGCGCTGTGTGAGCCAGCAGTGTGCCA
>PHFO01000329.1 GCA_002861535.1 Cyanobacteria bacterium M5B4
TATTTCTCTATGCTTGACAACTGTGCGTGATAGTGTATAATTTTGCCTATGGAAAGCACTATGAGTACGGGGAAAGCAGCAAAGCTTCTTGGGGTGTCGGTAAAGACCCTCCAGCGATGGGAGAGGGAGGGTCGATTGATGCCAGTGGCAAGGACGGACAGTAATCGCCGTCTTTACACGGAGGCTCAGTTGCGCAAGTTTATTGGCTTGCGGCAAGCGGTATCCGAACCCACTCGCATAGTTGCGTACTGCCGCGTATCCAGTGCGGCACAGAAACCAGACCTAGCCAACCAGCGCAAAGTGTTGGAGGAATTTGTAGTAGCGAGGGGCTTGGCAAACGTCGAGTTCATCGAAGAGGTGGGTGGCGGTTTGAACTTCAAGCGCAAGCGTTTTTTGGAACTGATGGATGACATCGGGAGGAGGGAGGTCAAAACGTTAATCTTGGCGCACCGTGATCGTCTGACGCGCTTTGGGTTTGAGTGGTTTGAGCACTACGCAAAAACTAATGGGTGTGAAATACTGGTTCTGAACCAAGACCGCCTGTCTCCCGAACAGGAAATGGTTCAAGACCTGATGACCATTGTTCATTGCTTTTCGTCTCGGCTCTACGGGTTGAGGAACTATCGAAAGAAACTGGATGAAGTGTTGAAACAAGGAGAAAAAGGCAGTGATGTACCTATCACATAAGATCGCCCTTTGTCCAACCCCTAACCAGGTGGAGTACTTCAAGCGCGCCTGCGGCACGGCTAGGCGGGTCTGGAACTGGGCGCTAGCCGAGTGGAACAAGCAATACGCGGAGGGGCGCAAGCCGAATGCTATGGCTTTGAAAAAGCAGTTCAACGCCATCAAGTATAGCGAATTCGCAGTGGCTTGACGAGGACGGGCAGCCGTGGT
>PHFO01000330.1 GCA_002861535.1 Cyanobacteria bacterium M5B4
GCGATTGGAAACGTCTGGTCAGAAGAGCTAAGAGAAACCTTATTGGACTTCACCACGATCGATGACCTCTATGCCTGGCTCGATCGGACTCAAGAATCCCAGCAATTTAGTGCGGGGAGTGTCAAATCTTTTTGATTATGCTTAGTCATCTTACAAGAATCAGATCGTGTTCTCTCACTGACCTTTCGCCAACTAAGCTAAAATAATTTAACTTTCGATCGAGTTGCAGATGACAAGCCATGCCTTAGTTTGGGGTTTAGGGAAATCGGGTTTTGCCAGTGCTAAATTGCTGCATCAGTCAGGCTGGCGGGTGACGGTCATCGATCGCAATGGCAATGGGGATATAACCGATCGACAATTATTTTTACAGTCCTTGGGTATAGCTGTCCATTTAGAAACTGACCTTACCCAGGACACTATCCAAGAGCTAAATCCCCAGATTGCGATCGTCAGTCCTGGTATTGCCTGGGATCATCCCCTCCTGCTCTGGGCAAGAGACCGCGGCATCCAGACTTTAGGGGAAGTAGAATTAGCTTGGCAATATCTGCACAATGTACCCTGGGTAGGGATTACGGGCACTAACGGCAAAACTACAACTACAGCGCTGATCGGTGCCATTTTTGGGCAAGCGGGCTACCATGCGCCCTGTTGTGGCAATATCGGTCTGCCGGTGTGTGATGTCGTCCCCTTGGCTCCCGATTGGGTGATTGCGGAATTAAGTAGCTATCAAATTGAATCTGCCCCCAGCGTGCGCCCCCAAATTGGTGTGTGGACTACCTTTACCCCCGATCACCTCAGTCGTCACGGCACGATCGAGCGCTACGCAGAGATTAAAGCTAGTCTTTTGCATCAATCCCAATACCAGGTGTTGAATGGAGACGATCGTTAC
>PHFO01000331.1 GCA_002861535.1 Cyanobacteria bacterium M5B4
TAGGCGTGGGTCAGCTCGGCGGCGGCTTGCAGCGCGATCTGTTCGGCACGCCGACGTTCATCTACCAGCAGCCGATAGCGATTGAGGCGCGTAATCGTGCGAACCCGCACCTGCAACTCCATCGCATCCACTGGTTTGGAGATGAAATCATCCGCCCCAGAACGCAAGCCCTGCAAGCGCGAGTCGCGGTCATCGAGGGCCGTAATCAAGACGACGGGCATCTCGGCGGTGATCGGGATCGAGCGGAGTTGTTGGCACACCTCGTAGCCATCCATGCCGGGCATCATCACATCCAGCAGGATCACATCGGGGGTATACACCTGCGCCATCGCTAGGGCTTGGTAGCCATCACTCGCAAAGAGCAACTCGTAGTGATAGGGGCGCAGCAATGCCGCGAGGATCTCACGCCCATTATGGTCATCATCCACGATCAAGATTACGCTGGTCGTGCGGAGGGAACGTTCCGGTATCGGTTTTGAGTAAGCCATCTGCGATTCATTCACGTAGCTCGTCATGGGCGTACCTGCCAAACTTCCTCGCCCTGCAAGAGGCGGTAGATTTGCTGCGGAAACCGATCAAAGTCCAGCGGCTTCCCAATAAACCCTTTGAACCCAGCTGTTCGCGCCCGAAGTTCATCGTCCGGCAAAACATTGGCGGTGACAGCGACGACCGGAATGGGCTGGAGGTGCGGGTACTGGCGCAGTTGATGCAGAATCGTATACCCGTCCTCGTTGGGCAACTGGAGATCGAGCAAGATCAGATCAATGCGCGGCAGCGCAGCGGCCGTCGCCACTGCTTGTGCTCCTGTCTGTTGGGCGACAATCTGGCCTACTCCCGCAAGGGTCAGGAGATCCCGCACGACAAGCAGATTATCTTCATTATCTTCGA
>PHFO01000332.1 GCA_002861535.1 Cyanobacteria bacterium M5B4
TCTATAACTCTAACTCCTTCCCCATATTTATAAATAGTCATATTATTTTTCTTGTAGGAAGGAACAAACTTTTGCTTTGAAAGAAAAGCAGAAGAAGGGAGAAGAGGGAAGGGAAGGGGGATAAGTTCTGGGACTTCCATTGTTAGAAAAAGGGGCTTATTTTGTTTAGGGAGGGAAAGCAGACTAGGTTCTTTTAATTTGCTTTGAATTTGCTTGTTTCTATGGCATTCATTTGCATAGCATGAATAAGCCCCATTGATATTTATTTTCAGTTTATCCTCTCCACACACAGGACACTTAGCAAGAATCCATGTTTTATGCCTTTCTATTACTTCTAGTTTGTCCAAATAGTTGAGAATGTTGAAGGTACTTAACAAGATTAACCTCCTTAAGATCATTAAGATAAACTATCTTTAATCTCTCAAATCTTTTCTGTAAGGTATCTATGTTAATCTTCTCTTTTACAGAGAAAATTACATAGCTAGGAAAACAGACCCATTCTAAGGGGTTTATTGTTTTAGAAAAGAAATCAAGGATTCCACTGACAAAAGAATTAGATTCATACAAGAAAGAAAATTTATGGGACATTTCAGCAAAGATAAGGATAAGGGAATCATCTTTTAATGATAAGACTTCTTTCCTAAGATTAAAGAGCTGGATGGCAATAGGGTCAGCATCACATGTAACAGAGGGGAAGAGAAGGGAGAAATCCAAAAGGTAATAATGTGCCTTTGGATTATGAAAAATCCCTTTAGAAGAAGGGATTTTAGGAAGATGCTGGTTACAGGAAAGGAATAGGGGAGGGACAGGTCTTTTGTTCTTAGAAAAGATAGAAAAAAGTCTAGGAAAGAAGTCAAGGGAGAAAAAAGT
>PHFO01000333.1 GCA_002861535.1 Cyanobacteria bacterium M5B4
CGAAAGGCTTTGGCACACGCATAGGCGATGCTGCTTTCGTTGGCAATCCCAACAACAAGGGCTTTCTTGCCATGAAGATCAATTGCAAGCGTCATGAGACATTGCTCCTTTAGCTATCTGGTTATCTATCCACCGATGTACGCTCAGCATCAACCGCATTACACTAGCAGGTGGGGCAAACCTACGCCGCCTGCCCCACCCGTGATGCAAGGCTACGGGCGCAGCAAGCGCAGCGTATCCAACGCAATCATCTTCTCCTCGTCCGTCGGAATGACATACACCGCCACCTTGCTGCTATCGGTGGAGATGCGTTGGGCGCGTTGGCTGTTTGCCGCTTCGTCCAATTCAATGCCGAGCCACGCCGCAGCGCGGCACACGCGGGCGCGGATCATCGCCGAGTTCTCGCCAATGCCTGCGGTGAAGACCAGCGCGTCAATCCCGCCAATCGCTGCCGCTAGTGCGCCCAGTTCGCGGGTGATGCGATAGACGAAGTAGTCAATCGCTTGCGCCGCACGCGGGTCGGGGTTGTTTTCCAGATCGCGCATATCGTTGCTGATCCCAGAGAGGCCGAGTAACCCCGAACGGCGGTAGAGGACATCCTCGATCTGTTTGGCATCCATGCCCTTTTCTTGGAGCATATACAGCACTGCTCCCGGATCAAGGTTGCCACAGCGAGTGCCCATCGGCAAGCCATCAAGGGCAGTGAAGCCCATCGTGCTATCCATGCTCTGCCCCCCTTAAGCGCACACATACTTGCACCGCTGCCCAAGTGCGCGACAACAACGCGCCCATCAGCTAGCTCTGGGGCAACGGTCGGGAGCGTGTGGGCAATATAGGCATAGGATAGCCCGTGAAAGCCATAG
>PHFO01000334.1 GCA_002861535.1 Cyanobacteria bacterium M5B4
GATCAGCGTGGTACTACTACTTCATGCTGATGGGCATCTACGAGCCGCTCGCCTTGATTACCTCGCTCGGTGCAGCCCTGTATCTGTTCACACGCGGCTTTCGCCTGCGCCTACCGGGGCGGGCGGCGGCGAACGAGCCTGCACCTGCCGATACATCAGACCCCGCCGATGAACCAGACCTGCCGACTGAGCGCGTGGGCGAGGAGAGCAATGGCACGCGAGTCTCCGAGACCTCGCGCCGCCGCCGCAAAGCCCGCGGCGACAGTGCCAGCACAACGACGAGTAATCTTGATGCAGACACCCTGCCCTCTGGCGAGCGGTATGCCCTGCCCGACAATGCCACGATCCTGCTTGTGAATGCGGGCGGTATGCCGCAGTATATGCCCCTGTTTGCGCTGGTTGCGGTAGCGTGGTTTTTCAGTGCGCTGGTGATGTTCTCGTGGGCGGGTGAAAAGATGCCGTGGCTCGTTACCCACATCGCCCTGCCCGGCAACCTCGTAGCGGCGTGGGTGCTAGCGCAGCTGCTGCGGATGGTGCCGCCCCTGCATTTGCTGTCGCCCACCCCGCAGGATGGCCATGGCGATGCCGCCGAACCCCGCCCCACCGGCAGCCTTCCGGCGTGGCAAGTGTTGCTGGTTGCACCGCTCTTGCTGCTGATGATTGCTGCCCTCAGCGTCGCCCTTGCCCGCTTCTACAGCGATGCAGGTGGGCAGGTGGGGCAGAGCAACCTGTTGCAGGGGTTCATCCCCTTACTGGTGTTTGGCGGCTGTGTGTATGCCCTGCTCACCCTCGCCCAGCAGATCAGTGTGCGCGTGACCTTCGCTGTGATTGGCTTAACCCTT
>PHFO01000335.1 GCA_002861535.1 Cyanobacteria bacterium M5B4
GGGGCTATTAGGGGCTATTACTAATCCTGTGGCAAGCGCCCTGATATTTCATAAAAATCAGCGCGATCCATAAAGGCATCTAAAATCTCTTCCCTATAGCGATCATTATTCATGATCGCATCATATAGGGCATTCTCCGTATCTCGACAATAATTCATTAGCAAATCTTGCCCCAAAAATCTTAAATCGGCATTATTCATGATTAGCTGATAGATGAAATAGCTCTCAAAAGTCGAGAAAGACCGATACATACAAAAATCTCCTAAGCTAAATAGCAGATTTACCATAGCTATTCAGAGCTAAATATGCAATAGCTAATTTTATTAGATTTATTTATACATACATAAACTATGCTTATTCATACAATGAAAATTGCTAGGCGATCCATCATTGTATGAGCAATGCTTTAGCCCTTAGCCCGCAATAGCCTTAATAGCCCCTATATGCCCTTAGCCTAGCCCTATATGCCCTTATATGCCCTAATAGCTCTGATAGCCCTATATGTCCGTATCAGGGCTATGCCGTATTAGGGGATGCCCTTAAAATTATCTATAAGATATATCTATTGGATATATCTATAAGAATAAGATAATGCTATAGCTTAGCTATTGCCTAAAATCAGGCGCCTGCATATAGTATTGTTGCTGAATTTAGGATCAAATTATGCAAAGTTATACATTTTCAAACTTTGAAACATATTTAGTAGCGCGTATCGTACGCGCTAACCCCAATTTATTCCCAATTCCTGATGCTTATGATGCTGATGGAGTAGAAGAATTTCGGATCGCCCTATATAGCTGATCCGCTATCGTGACGTATTATTCGGGAATTT
>PHFO01000336.1 GCA_002861535.1 Cyanobacteria bacterium M5B4
ATGAAGCAGATGAACGACGAGAAGCAGATGCGGAGCGATTGGTACATCCCGATCTGCAATGGGGCCGAGCGGCAGCGGGTGAATGGCAGCAAAGCGCACACTACCCAGAAGCCGGAAGCCCTGCTCTACCGCGTGATCCTTGCCAGTAGCAACCCGGCCGATCTGGTTCTCGACCCTTCTTTGGTACGGGGACAACCGGCGCAGTCGCCAAGAAGCTGGGGCGGCACTACATCGGCATCGAGCGCGAACCGGCCTATATCGAGGTGGCACAGGCGCGGCTGGCTACAATCCCTGCGCCGGCGGTGCCCTTCGATGATCTGGCCGTGTATGGGCAATACCCTACGCGCCGCACCGCGCCCCGCATTCCATTTGCCACGCTGCTGGAACAGGGCTTGCTCACGCCCGGACAGATACTCTACTTCCGGCGCGATCCACAGCGCACCGCTACAGTGCTAGCGGATGGCTCGGTGCGGCTGGCCGATGGGCAGCGCGGATCGATCCATCGTATGGGGGCCGTGATCGGCAATACGCCCGCCTGCAACGGCTGGGAGCAGTGGTATGTGGCTGATGCGATGGGCACACTGCACCCGCTCGATGCGCTACGCGAACAGGTGCGCGGTAGTGCGTAGGCGCGGAGCAGGCTCAGGGAACAGGTTGCAGGGGCTAGGTGTCAGGTGTTAGGGCTGCACGGCCGAGCTAGGCCAACGTTACGCAACCTCTAGCCACTCGGCTACCGAAGACTTGACACCTAATCTCTGTCACCTAACCCCGGCTACCGCATGCACGGGTAAGGTACGGTATAATCCTATAGGCATAGGCATGGTTG
>PHFO01000337.1 GCA_002861535.1 Cyanobacteria bacterium M5B4
TTGATTGAATCGATTAATAGTTATAGAATGTCGTAAGCCAATTGGTGTCATAGAAATAATTTCTCCATTAATAAGCTCTACCCTTGCCTCTGGGTGAAAAATACCTACTTTACCCATCAGTTGATATTGCTCAACATCAAATTTATGTGTCAGTAGTTGCATATTAAATCTCCTGTAATTTGATTTTAATATCGCGCTTACGCAGTATAAAGGCAGCGAGTTTTAGCCAATTTTTGATCTCCTCATCGCGCTTATCCTTCTTAGTCTTAATCCATAATGCCTCAATAAATTGAGTAAGTGCATTACGAAACTTATCTTTATTATCATCATTCAGTTTTTCGCGGCGATCGCAAAAAGCTACACACCAAGCATCGATCGCTTCATACACAGGTACAGGATGCTGATCCCAGACTTTAGCGGCTTGCTCAAATAATGCAGGGCGATCGGTATTTGCTATATCAATATCTAAATTGACTAATTGTTGCCATTGGGCAAAAACATCAAACTTAGAAGTTGCTTTTAAGATATTGCCATTACCATAAATGACCCGCACTTGTACTGCATCTTTAGCTTGCTCCTTGCCCGTTTGATCAATGTATTTATGCTCTTTTGCTTCTGCTTCCGCTTGCCACATATTTTCTAATGCGATCGCCAAAGGTACAGAATGATGAACGATCACAATGCCAAAACTAATTGTTGCATTACTGCCCATGGTAAATAACGGACGCGCTGAAAGATGATCGGGGAGTTTGTCTTTATCTTTCCAGCGCCAGTAATCGCCTGCATGATCGAATTCATCACCAGGATCGGGCT
>PHFO01000338.1 GCA_002861535.1 Cyanobacteria bacterium M5B4
CCCGGATCTCGCCGCGCAGCAACGCCCGCGAGAGCGGCGTTTCCACCATGCGCTGGATCGCACGGCGCAAGGGCCGCGCCCCATACACTGGGCTGTAGCCTTCGGTCACCAGCAATTGGCGGGCGGCATCAGAGAGGTGCAGCGTCACCTGCTGCTCGTGCAGGCGGGCGGTGAGTTCGCTCACCTGCAAATCCACGATGCGGGTCAGGTCTGCCATTGTGAGCGGGTGGAACAGGATGATGTCATCAATGCGATTGAGGAACTCCGGGCGGAAGGCTTGCTTCAGGGCTTCATCCACCTTCTGCCGCGCTTCTTTCATATCGAAGTAATCTTCCTGCACCACGCCCCGCCCGCCGCGTGTGGCAAAGCCGATGGGTGCAGCGCGGAGGTACTCCGTGCCCGCGTTGCTGGTCATGATAATGATCGTGTTGCGGAAGTCCACCGAACGCCCCTGCCCATCGGTGAGGCGGCCATCATCGAGCACCTGTAGCAGGGCATTGAAAACATCCGGGTGAGCTTTCTCGATCTCATCGAAGAGCACCACCTGATATGGGCGGCGGCGGATGCTCTCGGTGAGTTGCCCGCCTTCGTCGTAGCCGACATAGCCCGGCGGCGCACCGATCAAGCGGCTGACGGTGTGGCGTTCCTGAAACTCGCTCATATCCACACGGGTCATTGCTTCGTCGCTATCAAACATAAACTCAGCCAATGCTTTGGCAAGCTCCGTTTTGCCGACCCCCGTAGGGCCCACGAAGATGAAGCTCCCGATGGGGCGGCGCGGATCACGCAA
>PHFO01000339.1 GCA_002861535.1 Cyanobacteria bacterium M5B4
CTGCGTGATCCGCGCCGCCCCATCGGGAGCTTCATCTTCGTGGGCCCCACGGGGGTTGGCAAAACGGAGCTAGCTAAAGCCTTGGCCGAGTTTATGTTTGATAGCGACGAAGCGATGACCCGTGTGGATATGAGCGAGTTTCAGGAACGCCACACCGTCAGCCGCTTGATCGGTGCGCCGCCGGGCTATGTCGGCTACGACGAAGGCGGGCAACTCACTGAGAGCGTCCGCCGTCGCCCCTATCAGGTGGTGCTCTTCGATGAGATCGAGAAAGCGCATCCGGATGTGTTCAATGCCCTGCTACAGGTGCTCGATGATGGCCGTCTCACCGATGGGCAGGGGCGTTCGGTAGATTTCCGCAACACGATCATCATTATGACCAGCAACGCGGGCACGGAGTATCTCCGCGCTGCGCCGATTGGCTTTGCCACCCGTGGCGGGCGCGGTGGGGTGCAGGAAGCTGACTTTGATATGAAAGAAGCGCGGCAGAAGGTGGATGAAGCCCTGAAGCAAGCCTTCCGCCCAGAGTTCCTCAACCGCATTGATGAGATCATCCTGTTCCACCCGCTCACCATGGCCGACCTGACTCGCATCGTGGATTTGCAAGTGAGCGAACTCACTGCCCGCCTGCACGAGCAGCAGGTGACGCTACACCTCTCGGCTGCCGCCCGCCAATTGCTGGTGACCGAAGGCTACAGTCCAGTGTATGGGGCGCGGCCCTTGCGCCGTGCGATCCAGCGTATGGTGGAAACGCCGCTCTCGCGGGCGTTGCTACGCGGCGAGATTCAGG
>PHFO01000340.1 GCA_002861535.1 Cyanobacteria bacterium M5B4
GGGTTGCCGGGAGACTCTGTGGAACTCGTGTTTGAGCCGATGACGTGGCATGCAGATGATGAAGAATTCGTCCAGCGTGCAACTGCAATCATCGGCTATCAAGGGCTTACCCTTCAGGTAGATGATTGCCACAAGGTGTGTGCGGAGCTACAAGAACGCGGGGTAACACTGCTCGGTGAGCCAACTAAAGAGGAGTGGGGTATTCAGGCTATGGCGCGGGATCTGTATGGCAATATGATTGTGCTTATACAACATTCGCAGATGGATGCCTAATACCTGCATCCCACTTGTTTGATGTTTCATAACGCTACCTTGCAGGCCTATCCTGCGCTTCCAATTCCACCAGAGAGCCGTACTATTAAGCACGGCTCTTATCGCACTCGCTCCACAGCCCCATCATCCTTGACAAATCAACAGTTTAGTGCTAAACTTCATCCCATGAAAGAAGATCATGAACATAGCCCTCACTTGGAACGCGGCGTGCGGCAGGCGAGCGTCTTGGCATGGATACGGCTAGCGCGGGTGTTCCAGAAGATCAGCACGATCTCGGCCAAGCAATTCCGCGCATTTGACTTGAGCCAAGCCCAATTCGATGTCCTCGCCCAGATCGGCGCAGCCGAAGGGCTAACCCAGCAGGAGCTAGCCTGCAAGCTGCTTGTCACTAAAGGCAATATCTCGCAACTACTCGCCCGCATGGAACAACGCGGCTTGATCGAGCGCGTGCAAGATGGCCGCTGCAATGGCTTGCACCTGACAGCCGCCGGACGCGAGCTAGCCCGCACCG
>PHFO01000341.1 GCA_002861535.1 Cyanobacteria bacterium M5B4
GTTGCGCCATCTACGTAGGCGGCTTCTTCTAGCTCACGCGGCATGGCCTTGAAGAAGTTGGTCAGCACCCAGACGGTAAACGGCAGGGTGAAGATCATATAGGTGATAATTAAGGCCCAGAGCGTGTTGTACAGGCGGAAGGCTGAGATCATGGTGTAGAGCGAGCCAAGCACGGCGATCTGCGGGAACATCGTCATGGCGAGGACGGTGTAGAGCACCACACTGCGCCCGCCAAACTTGAATCGTCCCAGTGCGTAGGCGGCCAGCGAGCCAATGATCAATGCGAGTACCGTGACGGATACCGATACAATCGCACTGTTCATTAAGGCAATGAGGAAGTTGTTGTTGCTCAGCACCAATGCGTAGTTCTGCCCAGTCGGGTTTTGAGGCCAGTATTGCACGGGGGTCGCGAAGAGCTGATTGTTGGGCGTGATTGAGGAGATGAACGCCCAGTAGAAGGGGAAGATGGTGTAGATCAGGATCACCCCAACGAGCAGGTAGAAGAAGATCTGCCCGATGAGATTGCGTGCGGTGCGGGACATGTTAGGCCTCCTCGATCTTCAGGAAGGTGACGTAGACGACGACGAACAGGGCAATAATCAAAAAGATGGCGATACTGATGGTCGAGCCGTAGCCGAGATCGGAAAAGTTGACCAGACTCTGTTGGGCATAGATCGCCATGGTTTGGGTATCGCGGCGGTTGCCGAGCATCACGTAGAACACATCGAAGACACGCAGCGAGTCGAGTGTGCGGAAGATCAGCGTTACAAGGATGGCCG
>PHFO01000342.1 GCA_002861535.1 Cyanobacteria bacterium M5B4
AGTCAACGCTTGCGCTATGGCAGACAGTATAGCACAGGTGGCTAGGCTCAGGGCCTACGCGCTCTGGTTCGGGTCTATGCCGAGCGAGCGCAACAGCGCGGCAAGCCGTTCGCGCTCTTGGCGTTCCTGTGCAAGCTGCTGTTGCGCCGCATCCCGTTCGCGGATCAGGGTATCGAGCGGCTTGAATGGCTCGCCATTCGGCTTGAAGATTGTGATTGGCTCATCCGGCGGCGAGACAAACTGGATGCCCAAGCGCGGGCTGACCCACCCATCAAGGCGCGGGTGGGTCGTCAGTTCCTGCAACCCCGTTTCGTCGCGCAGCCAGCCCCGCAGGGTGAATGTGTCGGGGTCGTATTCGTAGTATTCCTCTACGCCATACGTCGCGTAGAACTCGCGCTTCTCGCGCATCTCCTCAGCCGTGTTGCCGGGCGAGAGGATTTCGAATACCACTTGCGGCGCAATCCCGCCCTCTTCCCATTGCCGATACGAGCCACGCCGCCCTTTGGGCCGCCCAAAGGCCACCAGTGCATCCGGCGCACGGCGGATGCTCGGCTGCCCCTCAACGGGATACCACAGCAAGTCGCCTGCAACAAACACATGCGGGTCATCGGCAAACAGGCTTTCGAGGTTCTCTTTGACCAGCACAATCCAGTTGAACTGCTCCGTGTTCTCGGCCATCGGTTCTCCATCGCAGTCTGGATACTCAATCGGCGGCGACACGGGTAGCTCTAGCGGGTTGATTGTCATCGGTATCGCTCCTTCCGGTGCAGGTTATC
>PHFO01000343.1 GCA_002861535.1 Cyanobacteria bacterium M5B4
TTTGACGGACAATACGGGACTCTATCTCCTCCCGCTTGGCCTTCTGAGATGGGGTCATGCGGCCCTTGCGCTTGAGGAACACCAGGTTGAAGCCGTACACCACCTCGGCCCGCTTGCCCACCATCAGGTTCACGTTGAGGGGATGGTACTGGGATTTCACGAAGGTCTCGAAGCCGTCGAAGACGATCTCGGTGTCGGCCTGGGGCAGCTGCTCGAGAAACCGGGCGTGTGCGGCCAGGGCCTGAGCACCCAGGCGGGAAAGGCGGCAGGCCACGGCGTTCTCGCCGATGCCGAGTACGCGGGCTAACTGCCGCTGGCCCTGACCGGTGAACAAGGAGGCGAGCACTTGGCTGCACTTGACGGGGTGACGCAGGCGGTAATCGACCGAGAAGGTCTGTTGGGAAAAGGTGTGCCCGCAGTGTTTGCACTGGTAGCGCTGCACCTCCCCGTTGCGGTGGGTGCTGAAGCGGCCCTTGATGCGGAACCAGGACTTCTCGCCGGGTAAAAGAGGGGTGCGCCGATGGTGGTGGGCGCACTCGGGGTTGGGACAGAAGAGGGGAACAAAAGACATAACGCGGTACCTCCGGTAGTTAATCCCGAAAAGCACGCATTTTGTACGAGTTTTTACACACGAAATCGAGGAAAGGGAGGCAAAACAGGGAAGAACCGTGAGAAATCCGGCCCTAGGTCACCAAATCCAAGGACAGTTGCCGAGGCACTAAGTAAAAATGGACTGTTTGTTAATGATATACTGATATTTTAAGTGAATATGAAC
>PHFO01000344.1 GCA_002861535.1 Cyanobacteria bacterium M5B4
AGAGGAAATGGGGATCGACCCAGTGATGGTGAGTACAGCTTTGATTGGGGTCTGCGCCCAGCGGTTAATGCGTCGTGTCTGTGATGTCTGCCGTATTCCCTATAAGCCTACCCAAGAGGAACTCGATCGCTTTGGTCTCCCTGCCAGTGATTTAGAACGCACCTTCTACAAGGCCAACCGTGTCAGCCGCGAAGAAATCCTAGAAGCCCAGGCAAAGGGTAAGAAACTCTGTCCCAAGTGCGGCGGTAGTGGCTACAAGGGACGGGTAGGTGTTTACGAAGTAATGCGAAACACGGAGGCTTTAGCAACGGCAATCAATAAGGGGGCAAATGCTGACGCCCTCAAGGAAATTGCGGTGAAAGAAGGCATGAAAACTCTGATGTACTACGCCTTTGACCTCGTGCGGGAAGGAGCCACCACCCTCGAAGAAGTACTGCGCGTAGTTTACACAGACAAAGGGCGAGAAGCAGAAGAACGGATGCGTCGTAGCCGCTCTCTCGAATGTAGCAACTGCGGGGCTGGTTTGAAACCAGAGATGCTGGAATGCCCTTATTGCACCACACCTCGGACATTTTAAGGAGTAAGTTAAATGGTTTTAGATTACATTATTGAAGACTTAATGGAAGAAGTGATCGAGCGTAAAGGCTCTGACTTGCATATCTCCGCGGGTCTTCCTCCCTTTATTCGCATCAGTGGTAGACTTACCCCCACCGATCGGGATCCCCTCACTGCAGAGGAAACCCAGCGGTTGATCTTTGCCATGCTCAACAATAA
>PHFO01000345.1 GCA_002861535.1 Cyanobacteria bacterium M5B4
TGGCGCACCGTGATCAACCGTTGGGCCCGCATGAACGTTGTGCACAAACAGCACCGGCACGGGCAAGCCCTGCCGGATCGCAACGACGAGTACCTGCTCTATCAGACGTTGGTGGGCACATGGGATACGGAACAGCCGGGTACGCCCGCCTTTGCCGAGTATCGTACCCGCATCACCAACTATATGGAGAAAGCCACCCGTGAAGCCAAGCTGCATACCAGCTGGGTCAATCCGAATGTGGCCTACGATACAGCGATGCGCCAGTTTGTTGAGGCGATCCTTGATGACCGCCAGCGCAATCGGTTTCTCCTTGATCTGGATCGCTTTCGGCAGAAGGTGGCCTTCTACGGCAAACTGAATGCCTTGACCCAGAAGTTGCTTCTGCTCACCGTGCCGGGCGTGCCGGACATCTATCAGGGCACGGAGTTGTGGGACTTCAGCCTTGTTGATCCCGACAACCGCCGCCCAGTGGATTTTGTGCGGCGCGAGGTGCTTCTTGCCCAGCTGGCCGCTTACGCTGAGCAGGCAGGGGAACAGCTGCTGCCGCTGGCCCGCGAAGTATTGGATGACTGGCAGGATGGGCGCGTAAAGTTATTTCTGGTCGCCAAGCTGTTGCAGCTCCGCCAAGCTCAGCCGAATCTGTTCCGCTATGGGGGCTATACCCCGCTCTATGCCGAAGGCTCCCACGCGGCCCATGTCGTTGCCTTCCAACGCCACCATCTGGCGACCCACATCACCGTAATTGCACCGCGCCTGATCGTCA
>PHFO01000346.1 GCA_002861535.1 Cyanobacteria bacterium M5B4
GGAAACTGATTGATTGCCCCGCCGAGCTGACGCTAATCGATTGGGGGATGCCCGCCGATGTCTGCTCCCCGCTTGCTAATCGATCGTAGATCGTTAGCTTATGCGCTGTCAGATATTTAATGGCGCGCTCTCTATAGTCGCACCCTGACAGCCATTTGCTTGGAGCTTCCTCGCAATCAGATTCCCTCAACAATTGGCTGATTAGCATCTGCCTGGACAAATCGGGGCTAGCAAAAGAAACGAAAACAGGGTCAGATACAAAGTCGGTATAGCTAAGCATGTTCCCACCCCACCAACACCCAATAAATACGATCGAGTTTGTCAATGGTTAATGGGATAAGGTCATTCTCCCAGTTCGCTAAGGTGCTGGTGGAAACATGGAGCTTATTCGCCAGCTCCTTGCGCCGAACTCTTGTTATCATCCTCAAGCATTTTATGTATTGCCCCGCCGTCAAACAAAAGTTCTCCTGCTTGCCGTAAAAACTTCTGTCTTTTAGGCATAATGCAAATTGCTTTGCCTCCCCCGCTAGCCCTGCCTTGCTCATCTTCTCCCCCTAAATCGTTGCCAAAATTTTAGCAAAAATATTAAAACCCTACTCATTTTCAATGGTAAAGTTTTCATATCAATGCGGGGGAATATGCAAATAATGGAGCTTTTTACTATTGCTATCGCTATCTTAGGAGTAGGCGGTAGCGTTGTCAGTTTCGTGTGGAACCTTCACCACGAAACCGATCGGCGTATAGACAAA
>PHFO01000347.1 GCA_002861535.1 Cyanobacteria bacterium M5B4
ACGGGCGGCGTGCGGTGCAAGCTGGGCCGGGCGGGCAGTGGCATCATCAGAGACGAGCACCTCAGCTACATTGAGGCGGGCCAGCTCCCCTTCGAGGCGGGCTTCGAGCCGTTCGCCGTGCAGCTCGGTCGCGGCAAATTCGCCCGTACTCATGTCTACGTAGGCTAGCCCTAGCCGTCCTTCATGCAGCAGCACGGCGGCGAGGTAGTTGTTGCGCTCGGTGGGCAGCATATTCGGGTCGCTGACAGTGCCGGGCGTAATCACCCGCACGATCTCACGCTGCACAATCCCACGCTTGCGGCTGGTCGGCTCGATCCCGCTAGCATAGGCTGAGCGCGGGCGTACATCGCTCTTGCTCGATGCGGTCTCGCTGATCTGCTCGGCAATGGCTACACGGTAGCCTAGCTGCACAATGTCAGTGATGTACTTGTCTACGGCGTGGTAGGGGATGCCCGCCATTGGCGCGTAGAGCTTGGTCTTGCCCTGCGTGGCATAGTCTTTGCGCGTCAGGGTGACTTTGAGCAACTCGGCGAGCAGCTTGGCATCATCGTCGAAGGCTTCGTAGAAATCGCCCAGCCGATAGAGCAGGATCGTATCGGGCTGTTGTGCCTTGAGTTCCAGAAATTGCTGATACCATTCGTGTAGTTCAATCCGTGCCATTGCGGTCTCATTTCCACTAGTTATTGTTACGCGCTTATGCCTATGGTCAAACCGGACATACCACGAAGGACACGAAGAATACGAA
>PHFO01000348.1 GCA_002861535.1 Cyanobacteria bacterium M5B4
GCAGAAAAACTAGCAGAAAAACTCCGATCGCTTGGTGTAGATTTTGATGACAAATAGTCTTCTATATCTAATTAGCGTAATGTTAGTATGAATAAAAGTATGCAGGAGATTAACAATGGTCGCAATAACAGCCCAAGAGTTTGAATTGCAGATGCCTGATGCTTCTAAACTTTTGAGTGATGAACCGGAAATGGAAAGTTCTTTACACTATATGCAACTGCTTTTGCTTGTCACTTCCTTGAGATGGGCATGGCAAGGGCGGGACGATTTCTTCATTGGTGCTAATCTCACTATTTACTACAGTCGCCAGCAACTAAAGCGTCGGGATTTTCGCGGTCCAGACTTTTTCCTCGTTAAAAATACAACTCCAACCCTCCGTAACTCCTGGGTGGTGTGGGAAGAGGACGGACGTTACCCAGACCTGATTATTGAACTATTGTCGGACTCTACTGCCAAAGTAGATCGGACTGAAAAACGATCGCTATATGCAGAAAGATTTCATACACCAGAATACTTTTACTTTTCTCCAGAGACATTAGAATTTGCGGGGTTTAAGCTGAATTTGAATGAATATGTGCCGATCGTTGCCAACGAACAAGGTTGGTTATGGAGTGAAGTGCTGGGATTTTTTCTTGGTATTCACGAAGGACAATTGCGTTACTTTTCCTTGGAAGGGAGATTGATACCTACACCAGAGGAGGCGGCGAGGGAAGAGATGCTCAAAGCTAACCAAGCGATCGC
>PHFO01000349.1 GCA_002861535.1 Cyanobacteria bacterium M5B4
ACAGCAACAGCCTTAGATACGGAAGATTTCCTTCCAACCCTCGGTCTTACATTGCCGACCCTTGCAGGGACGCCAACAATCTCAATCCTTCATCTCGAATATTGATAGCCGCATTTACATCTCGGTCATGGTTAGTTCCACAATTAGAACAAGTCCAACTTCGCACAGACATACCATCAATCTGATTCAGGCAAACATGACAAGTCTTACTTGAAGGGAAAAACCTACCAACTTCTTGGTAAACCTTTCCCTCTTTTTCAGCCTTATATTTGAGCATAGTAGTGAAACTTGACCATCCACAATCGCTGATCGCTTTTGCCAGACAGTGATTTTTTACCATATTTTTAACTGCTAAATTCTCTACAATCGATGACTTGGTTGTCGTTCACCAGTTTACGAGAAAGTTTGTGTTGAAAATCCTTACGAGTATTGGCAATCCGTTCGTGAACTCTTGCCACAATCTGTTTAGCCTTAGCTCTGGATTTTGAGCCTTTAACTTTACGCGAAAGTTTTTTGCTGTTTGCGTTTTAGTTTTTCTCATGTTTCTTTAAGTGTCTAGGATTATCAAATTTAGAACCGTCAGAAGTAACAGCAAAATGGGTTAGACCAACATCTATCCCTATTGCTTTACCTTCGAGATTAGGCTTAACATCTGGCAAACCGTCATCAAATAGTAACGAGGCAAAATACTTACCCGTACTATTCATACTAACAGTTACAGTTTTTAACTCTCCCTC
>PHFO01000350.1 GCA_002861535.1 Cyanobacteria bacterium M5B4
TGGTCGTGCGAGATCGGCACACGTCGCAGCAGTTGCGGAGAGGCGACGGCCCACAGTCGGCTATCCACACAAGCGGAGGAGGTTGTTTATGCGTTCGCATCAGCGTTGGTTTGGTACTCGAATATATACGATGATCATCATCGTGTTGCTTACACTACTGGCTTCAGCATCGGTGGTTCCGCCAGAGTATGAAACGCTATCGGATACGCTTGGGCCTGTCAGCGTGCATGCCCAAAATTCCCTGCCATCTGGAAGTGCTTGTTTAAAACCTTTGTTGCGTTACTGGAATAAGGATAAACAAAGGCACTTTTACACCGTAGATCGCAATGAATTGGGTACAGGTCAGAATGGCTGGGTATATGAGGGCTTTGTCGGCTATGTTGCAGCAACATCGAGTTGCTATGCGCCAAACGCGGTTCCGTTCTACCGATACTGGAGCGCTTTGAAACAGAAGCATTTCTATTCAACAAACCCAGAAGAGGCAATTGTAGCAAAGGCACACTACGAATTTGTGTTTGAGGGGATTACGGGCTATATCTTATCAGGTCACGCGGCCCAATATCAGACGACCGCGTTGTATCGGCTCTACAAAAATGAAGATCATTTTTACACGAGTAGTGCGATAGAACGTGATGCTGCTGTTAGTAGCTCTGGCTATGTTTCCGAAGGAACAG
Source organism: Cyanobacteria bacterium M5B4 (assembly GCA_002861535.1). Classification (GTDB taxonomy): domain Bacteria; phylum Cyanobacteriota; class Cyanobacteriia; order Pseudanabaenales; family Pseudanabaenaceae; genus M5B4. Next base: position 675 of record PHFO01000350.1, read on the forward strand.
CAGGCTATGTTTTTACCGCCCTAGAACCCACGCCCACCCCCGTGCCACCCACGCCCACCCGT
>PHFO01000351.1 GCA_002861535.1 Cyanobacteria bacterium M5B4
CGGCTGCCCCCGCAAGGCCAAGCAGCGCAGGCAGATTGCGGCGCAGGGCGGCACGGCTCCCGCTGCCGTCGTGCTGGCGGTGTTGCGCTTGGCGCAGCCAATACTCGCTGCTGAGCTGGATGCCGCGCTGGATCAAGCCGCGCAGCAGCAGATTGTGCGGGATCGCCACGAGGGCATAGATCAGGATCGCCTGTGCGAGCTGATCGAGGAGCGCAAACCTACCACCCAGATCAGCGCGAGCAGTGGCGGCTATGCCGAGCAGATTGAGCAGGGGTACGGCTCCCAGCAACACAACCACCGCTACGAGCAGCGCAAGGCGCAGATCGCGGGCGGTGAGATACCACGTAAAGCCTACGCCCGTCCACGCCCGCGCCGCCAGCAACACCAGCAACAGGGGCGCGGCGGCATAGGCAAAGAAGCCGACCTGCCCACCCAAGCGCGGCAACTCCAGTGCTGGCAGCAGCGGCACGCTCAGCGAGAGCAGCAGGTACAGCATCGCCACTGCATCGGTGAGCAGCGGGCGGCGGCTCCCTTGCCCATACAGGAGCAGCAGCGTTGGCACGGCCGCAAACAGCACCGCCGCCAGTAGCCCTTGCAGGCTAAACTCGCGCACGCCATGCTGTAGGAGAGGTAGAGCGTAGGCAGCAGCGCACATAGGACTGCCAATGCCCGCCAATCGCGGCGCACTGCCGCACCGAGCGCATCATACACGGGGGCACTGCCTTGTAGCGT
>PHFO01000352.1 GCA_002861535.1 Cyanobacteria bacterium M5B4
CTCTATGCTCGCTTCTGGACCAAGCTGCTCTACGATATTGGGGTCGTCACGTTCCGCGAACCCTTCACGCGCCTGCGTAATCAAGGCTTGATCCTCGCCGATGACGGACGCAAGATGAGCAAATCGCTCGGCAATGTGATTACGCCCGATGCCATTATTGCTGAACACGGCGCAGATGCTCTACGGGGCTACGAGTGCTTCATCAGCGATTTTGAATTAGCTGTGCCGTGGAGCGAAACCGGCGTGCCCGGCGTGCGCCGTTGGCTGGATCGGGTCTGGCGGATTGCGCTGAACCCCACTGCCGAGCGCGGGCAGAGCGGGGTGCAGTTCAGCGAGCGTGAGTTGCAGCGGATCACCCACCAGACGATCCAGAAGATCGAGAGCGATATTCTAGAGTTCAAATTCAATACCATGATCGCCGCCTTGATGGAATTCACCAACGCGCTCTACCGGGCCCGTGATGCCGGCTTAGTGGGTACGCCCGCGTGGGATGCAGCCATCGAGACGCTGCTCCTGCTGACTGCACCAGTTGCGCCGCACATCACCGAAGAAATCTGGCAGCGCATGGGGCGTGAGTACAGCATTCATCAGCAGGCATGGCCCACCGCCGATTCTACCCTTGCTGCCGCCGAAGAAGTCGAGGTGGTACTACAGGTGAATGGCAAGCTGCGCGATAAGCTCACGGTTGCCGTAGATACGGATGAGGCCACGCTGGAGCAGCTTGCGCTA
>PHFO01000353.1 GCA_002861535.1 Cyanobacteria bacterium M5B4
GCGGGCGGCTCGGCTTGCCGCACGCTTGCGGGCCTTGGGGCTAGACCCAGAGGATGCCTAACCGCGACCGGCTCCGAACGGATAACTTTGGAGCGATGGCACACGCAACTGACACCTACAGGAGGCTCTGCCAATGACAACGACCGACTTGCCGCGCCCACTGGTTGCGCCACTGGTGTATCCCGAAAGTGATGGGCAACCGATGGCTGAAAATACGGAACAGTTTCGCTGGATTGCACTGGTGAAGGAGAACCTTGAGAGCCTGTTTGCCGCGCAGCCCGACGTATTCGTGGCGGGCGATCTGCTCTGGTATCCGGTGGAGGGGCGACCGGACATTCGCCGTGCGCCGGATGCGCTGGTGGCCTTCGGGCGGCCAAAGGGCTATCGGGGAGCCTATTTGCAATGGCAGGAGGATGGGATCGCGCCGCAGGTGGTGTTTGAGATTCTCTCACCGAGCAACACGGAAGAGGAGATGCGCCAGAAGGTGGCCTTCTATGAACTATATGGGGTGGAGGAGTTCTACATCTACGACCCTGAGAGCTATGCAGTGACGGGCTACGTGCGGGCGGGCGAGCAGTTGCGCGAGGTCATCCCGATGCACGGGTGGGTCAGCCCGCGCTTGGGGATCAGCTTTGAGACGAGTGCGGGGGAGCTGGTGCTGCGCTATCCCGATGGGCAGCCGTTCCTCGATTTGTGACTGAGCGGGCCCGCCGCCAAGCCGCCGAAGC
>PHFO01000354.1 GCA_002861535.1 Cyanobacteria bacterium M5B4
CAGGCGCAGCTGCTGTCTCCACTGCTGCTCCTCCAAGAGCTTCAACGACGACGTTGATCATGGCATCTATCCCGGGAGCAACTTGCACCTTAACGGGATAGTTGCCGATGCGCTTGATCGGGTCTTCCAGATCAATCTTGCGCCGATCAATCTCAATTCCAAGTTGGTCGTGCAGCTTCGCGGCAATATCTGCATTGGTTACCGAGCCATACAGCCGATCCAGTTCACCGACACGCTCTTCAAAGCGCAGCGTCACGCCATTGAGGCGGGCTGCTAAGGCTTCTGATGCCATCCGCGCAGCCGCTTGCTTGCGCTTGCGGGCTGCGATCTGTTCTTCGGCTTGCTTAACCAAGCCGGGCGTAGCCATCACGGCCATGCCTTTGGGCAACAGATAGTTGCGCCCGTAGCCGCCGGATACCATCTTAATCTCACCTGCTTGCCCCAACTTGTCAACATCTTGGGTGAGCAGGACGCGCATTTTCGCCACAGTTCTCCCCTCAGCTCTTGTTTGGTCGTGCGTGAAGCTGCTTTATCGCCAGCATACCTACCCGTTAGGTCAAGAACAGTTCAATGTGTTAGAACAAATGTAGGCTATTTTGCTGCGCTTGTCAAGCGGTGCGCCCAAAGGACTGCATGTCTCCACGCTGCCGTTCCGTGTTAAAAAAGTGAGCTGCAGGAGCATGCCCCGCAGCTTGGTTCACCACATCAGACTGGTGAGCCGCCTAGG
>PHFO01000355.1 GCA_002861535.1 Cyanobacteria bacterium M5B4
GTGGAGGGGATGTAAGTCGACCTGGCAAAACTTCGGTTTTGTTAGACGCTATCCCCGTTGAATCAGGAAGCCAGCGCTGTACCGCCTAAACGGTCAGCGTCTGGTAGTTCACAGGTTTGGCTAGGACTAGGATGGCAAAATCAATCCTAGATGCTGGTTGGAGTCAATTCCTAGATATTCTGGTTTGCAAGGCTGAAAGAGCTGGCAAATTGGCTATAGCTGTGGATCCAAATGGCACTACCCAAAATTGTTCTAATTGTGGCACTCACGTCCCAAAAACTATTGCTGACAGATGGCATAGTTGCCCTTCCTGTGGGTTGGAAGTCGATAGAGACGTGAATGCAGCCATTAATATCAAGAACATCGCTGTGGGACGCACAGTGATTAAAGCTCAGGATATGCCCTATGCAATAGCAGGGTTCACTGAGAAGCCCGCACTGTATGCCTAGCATCAGTGCCGGGAGTCGTCACTCGCAGGACACCAATAGGCTTTGCAGGGCAACAAGATCGCCCGCCGCTACATTGATCGGGCTAGGCAAGGACGCGAAAAAGATAAGATTGCCACTGTTCAACGCTGAGGCGTCAAAGAAACCAACAGCATTTATAGTAGCGGCGATCAACGCAGTCCCTAGCGACACGATCGAGCCATAGGTCATTTGCCCCCCTGTCGCGGGGCTAAAGCTCGTAGAAGGATTTAGTAGCTCAGTTCTAGTGGAGAATAACGC
>PHFO01000356.1 GCA_002861535.1 Cyanobacteria bacterium M5B4
TGCTGCTGCTGAGCACGGGTTTGGGCGAGGTGCTGCTGGAGCAGTTCCAGTTCGCTAGTGTGGCGAGCATCGGCTGCTCGCAGCATCTCCAGCGTAGCGGTGGTCTGCTCATACTGCGACTCGGCGAGGGTGGTTGCTTTGAACTGCTCGCGCCCAACCCGACTTACCTGCTTCTCTAGGGTAGCAAGGCGTTCGAGCAGGGTGGCTTGCAGGCTGCTCTGCTGGCTCTCAAGCTGCTGTTCAAGGCGCGTCGGGAGGCTTGCTAGCTGGGCCGTAAGTTCGCGGAGGGCAGCAGCAGCAAGCTCTGGCGCAGGTGCGGCAGGCGGTTCTGGCGGGCGCGGGCCGCCAACTGTCGGGGACACTGGCTCAACTGGGGCAGGGGGCTGGTGCGGGGGATCAGCCAGAGCCAAGCCAGCCCACAGGCGACGTAGCCACGATGAGGTTGGTCGCAAGTCAGAGGAGTTGCTCACGGTAGCACCTTGCGATAGTGTTCACGCCAATCGCTGCGACCGAGATCACTGAAGCCTTGGGCAACGCGCAGAATGTCGGCCACAGACACAGCAACCTGCATCTGGGGGACTGTCAGGCGCGGTAGTTTGGCGGGCGGCTCCCAATTTCGGAGCATCTGCATATCCGTCTCAAGGCGGCTTTGCGGATCACGGAGCCGCTCATAGGCGGCGCGGATCTGCTTGAAACGTTCCGGTTCGCGTTCCGGTGGGTAGG
>PHFO01000357.1 GCA_002861535.1 Cyanobacteria bacterium M5B4
GAACGCCACGCGCACCCCTTCTACATTAGCTGGTATGATCGCTACGGGTTCGGTGCGTATGGCGATGGGGCTGGGCTGGATGCGGCAATCTACACGGGCCAGCACGATCTGCGCTTCGTGAATGATACAGACCACTGGATATTGATTGAGACTGAGCTTGATGAGATCAACCAGACATTGACGATGCGCTTGTATGGTACGCGCAAGCACAACCGCGAAGTTGCCTTCGATGGCCCCTACATCACCAATGAGACCCCCGCACCGAGTACGCCGGTCTATACTGACGACCCGACCAAGCCGCAGGGCTACCTCTACCAGAGTGATGTTGCCCGCAGTGGGCGCGACATTACCGTCTATCGGGTAATCTACGAGAACAGCGTCGAGGTGGCCCGCGAAGCTTTCGTGACACGCTTCCGCGCATGGCCCAATGTGTATGTGCGCGGCACCGGCGGGTGATGCCCGCGCCTATTCTTCCGGTTCCTGCGGCGTGCTGCCGCCCCGCATGATCAGCAGGATCAGGGCACTCACGTAGCCCCAAAAGACCATCCCGCCGAGCATGGAGAGGAAGCTCACCACCGCCTCAAGTGGCGTAGTGGACAACATGCCGCCCAGCAGCAATAGCCCCAACAAGCCGAAAATCACCGTAGACATATGGCGCAGCAGCGTCTTCCGCATGCCCTGCGGATCAGCCACGATCCGCTGC
>PHFO01000358.1 GCA_002861535.1 Cyanobacteria bacterium M5B4
GCACCTCTTCACACCGCAACGCTTTATGTCGTTGCAATCGTTGGTAGATGCGGTGCTGGATGCAGAGGGCATTTCCCGCGAGGTCCGCGATAAGCAACGCCGCATCGTGGATGTACTGAGTATGCTGGCTGAAGCTGCCGCCAGCAACGACGATGCGCTATTCAGTCAGACGATCACGACCCAGCGTGATGCCCTCGACACAGAGTTCTTCACGATCCTCAATATCTACATTGCAGCGAGCCAGCGTGAGCAGCGCGACGAAACCGCCATGCTCCTGAACCTCGTGCGCGACAAGCTCGCCACGCAGGCTTCGCCGAGATGATTGCCAAAGCGGGCACGCAGCTGGGGGTGGGGGCGAACGGTGCAGCCGGGGGCAGCTGCTGCCGATGAGCCGGATGAGGGCAATCTTGATGCGATCCTAGAGCGACTGGAAGCCGCCGACACCGCGCAACTGGAGAGTATTCTGGCGGAGATTCGTCCCTTCATTGATTATGCCTTCTTTGATCTGTGGACAGCACGGATTGAGGCAGCCACGCAAGCAGGCGATAGTGACCGCGCCGCGCACCTGAGCACGCGCCGCCAGCAGATTCTAGAGACGGTGGAGGCGATGGATCGGCAGGCACAAGCGATGTTCGAGGCTGGCTCAGCGGCGTTGCAGGAGGTGCTCGCGGCAAGCGATGACCGCGCCGCGCTAGAGGCA
>PHFO01000359.1 GCA_002861535.1 Cyanobacteria bacterium M5B4
ACACCTATTCACCCCACAACGCTTTATGTCGTTGCAATCATTAGTAGATGCGGTGCTGGATGCGGAAGGTATCTCCCGCGAGGTACGCGATAAGCAACGCCGCATCGTGGATGTACTGAGTATGCTGGCTGAAGCTGTCGCTAGCAACGACGAGGGCTTATTTCGCCAGACACTGGATACGCACCGTGAGACACTCGATGCGGAGTTCTTCACGATCCTCAATATCTATGTTGAGGCGAGCCAGCGTGAGCAGCGCAATGAAACCGCCATACTCCTGACCCGTGTGCGCGATAAACTCGCCACACAGGGCTTTGCCGAGCTGATTGCCAAAGCGGGCACGCAGTTGGGGGCGGGCGCAGCCGGCACTGCTGCCGCCGATGAACCCGATGAGGGCAATCTTGATGCGCTCTTAGAGCGACTGGAAGCTGCCGATACCGCGCAACTGGAGAGTATTCTGGCAGAGATTCGCCCCTTTATTGATTATGCCTTCTTTGAGCAGTGGACGGCCCGTATCGAGGCTGCCCAGCAAGCAGGCGATAGTGCCCGTGCCACGCAGCTGACCACCCGTCGCCAGCAGATTCTGGAGACGGTGGAGGCGATGGATCGGCAGGCACAGGCAATGTTTGAGGCTGGCTCGGCAGCCTTGCAGGAGGTGCTTGCAGCCAGCGATGACCGTGCCGCGCTCGAGGCT
>PHFO01000360.1 GCA_002861535.1 Cyanobacteria bacterium M5B4
TGGTTACTGCCCTTGAATTACTCCCCGACCACACCCAGTTGCCCGAATCTGACGGTGCCATTGTGGAAAATTTTGTAGAACATCCCCAGAGCATTTTGCTTACCAGTGCCATCTACCCAATTTTGCAACAGCTGCATCCCGATCGTAATTTTGTGGTGGGGCAAGACAGTGGTATCTACTGGCAGATGACGCAAGAACCCCTCATGGGCTGTGTGGCACCGGACTGGTTTTATGTGCCTGGGGTGCCGCCTACGCTGGATGGCAAGTACCGCCGCTCCTACGTTTTGTGGCAAGAGAAAGTGATTCCCCTAATTGCGATCGAGTTTGTGTCGGGGAATGGCAAAGAAGAGCGGGACGAAACTCCTGCTTCATCTGAACAGAAGGGGGGAAAATTTTGGGTGTACGAACAAGGGATTAAGATTCCCTACTATGCCATCTACGAAGTGAGCAAGGGGACGGTAGAGGTGTATCAGTTGGTCAACGATCGGTATCAGAGGATGATTGCCAACGATCGGGGGCATGTTTTCATTCCAGAGATGGGAGTAGGGTTGGGGATTTGGCAGGGATATTTTTGCGGGATGGAGTTGCCCTGGTTACGGTGGTACGATGGGGAGGGGAACCTATTGCCGACGGGGGAGGAACGGGCGGAGTTGGAACGCCAACGGGCAGAACTGGAACGCCAGCGGG
>PHFO01000361.1 GCA_002861535.1 Cyanobacteria bacterium M5B4
GAGGGTTAAGCCAATCACGGCGAGGGTCACACGCACGCTGATCTGCTGGGCGAGCGTGAGCAGGGCATATACACAGCCGCCAAACACCAGCAAGGGAATGAAGCCCTGCAACAGGTTGCTCTGCCCCACCTGCCCACCTGCATCGCTATAGAAGCGGGCAAGGGCGACACTGAGCGCGGCAATCATCAGCAGCAACACCGGCGCAACCAGCAACACTTGCCACGCCGGCAGACTGCCAGTGGGGCGGGGTTCGGCAACAGCACCATCCGGCAGGGTGGGCGACAGTAAATGCAGGGGCGGCACCGTCCGCAGCAGCTGCGCTAGCACCCACGCCGCTACGAGGTTGCCGGGCAGGGCGATGTGGGTAACGAGCCACGGCATCTTTTCACCCGCCCACGAGAACATCACCAGCGCACTGAAGAACCACGCCACCGCAACCAGTGCAAACAGGGGCATATACTGCGGCATACCGCCCGCATTCACACGCAGGATGGTGGCATTGTCGGGCAGGGCATACCGCTCGCCAGAGGGCAGGGTGTCTGCATCAAGGTTAACCGTTGTTTTGCCAGCACTGTCGCTGCGGGCTTTGCGGCGACGGCGCGAGGTCTCAGCGACTCGCGTGCCATTGCTCTCCTCGCCCACGCGCTCAGTCGGCAGGTCTGGTTCATCGGCGGGTCTGATG
>PHFO01000362.1 GCA_002861535.1 Cyanobacteria bacterium M5B4
GCACTGCCGATGAGCCAGCCGATCAGGGCGAAGATCGGGCTAGTGAACGCAGACAGGAAGGCTAAGCCGAGGCCCAACCCGCCAAGTGCTGCAATTGAGCTAGCTGGGTCTAGGTCTAACTCGCCGAGAAGCTGTTGGATGTCTGGGTCTTGCAATGCACTCAGGTATTGCGGGACTGAAAGCAAGCCACTGATAAACCCACCTACAACGGAGATGATCACGATGATTAAGCCAGCCGTCATCGTCGCATCTTGATCTTCGGCAATCTCGCGGTACATTTCTGGCTTGAAGGTGACGATGCCCTGCAAGCGTTCGATCAGGCTGTGTTTAACTGGGCTAGGGTCGTAGCCGCCATAGCTACCGTAGCTGGCATTTGGATCGTAGCCACTACCGTATTCACTCATCTGCTGCTCCTTTGTGTGCTAAGCGGCCCGCGCCGCATTGCTCCCCGTTTCGTGCTGCCATGCATTCCGAGTTCCTCGTGTTGCTGCTAGGACGCACAGCGTGGGGCAGCGGTTGCAATCGCTGGCGGGGTTTGCCGCTGCCCCTTGACTACGCCCTATACCTTCCCCATCGCCGTATCGCCCTACCGGACGACCACATTCACTAGCTTGCCGGGCACCACGATCACGCGCTGCACCTGCTTGCCGTTGATCTGGCTCTGCACCTTCTCATTCGC
>PHFO01000363.1 GCA_002861535.1 Cyanobacteria bacterium M5B4
CGACTTCAATCACATTGATGACTTATACCAATACCTCGATCGGTTGACTCCGTGAAAACTGACACTCTTTTCTACAAAATCTTCCAGACTTTTCCCCAGTTGGTGTTTCAGTTACTCGATCGGGATGTCGTCCCTGGCTATGCTTTTACATCTGTAGAAGTGAAGGAAAAAGGATTTCGCTTTGATGGCATTTTTGCCCCTCCTCCCGCCAGCAGTGAACCAATCTATTTTATTGAGGTACAGTTCCAGTTTAATCCTGATTTCTACTGGCAATTCTTGAGTGAGATTTTCCTCTATCTCAACCAACAGAAGCCCCAACAAAATTGGCAGGCAGTGGCAATCTTCCCCTCCGCCAGACAGGATGTGAAAGAACTAGCCTCCATTCATCAGGAGTTAATCAATAGTGGCAGAGTTGTCAGGATTTATTTAGATGAAATTACCGATCGTGTATCACCGGAGTTGGGGATGATTAAGTTAATCACTTGTAGGGAGGAAGAAGCAGTAGGAGTAGTCAAAGAAATCCGATCGAGTACAACAGATGAGGATATAATAAGATTTATAGGAGATATATTGTTTTACAAATTTCCAAAACTAAGTCGCAGGGAGATTGAGATTATGTTTGCATTAGAAGACCTCAGACAAACTAAGGTATTTCAAGAGGCGAAGGATGAA
>PHFO01000364.1 GCA_002861535.1 Cyanobacteria bacterium M5B4
CCCAAAGAAAAAAGAAGGGAAGAGACAGAAGTAGTAATCAAAGGGAATAGAGCGGAGATATTCGTCGGCGATAGCAGGAGGGGTTGGGTAAAATCCTATCAAGCTGTCTTGGAATTATCGACAGACGATCGGTTTACTGATGCAGTGACCGTAACTGTTGACGTGAGTGATGTGCGTCCTGCTGGTGAGCTATTGAAGGGCTTTGGCGGGGTGGCAAACCCAGTAAAATTAATCCCACTATATCCACGTTGTGCTCACATTTTGAACAAAGCGATCGGTCGCAAATTGACATCCCTTGAGTGTTGCTTATTGATCGATGAAGCGGCTATCTGTGTTGTGGCAGGCAACGTCAGGCGCAGTGCGGGAATGCGTCAATTTGCTGGGGATGACCCGATCGGGGCTGCCGCTAAGGACAATCTCTGGCAACAGGATGAAGCGGGCAACTGGAGGATTGACCCCGATCGGGATGCGTTGCGGATGGCTAACCACACTAGGGTGTTCCACCGCAAGCCTAGCTTAGAAGAAACGATCGAGGCTGTCCGTAAGCAATACTATTCGGGAGAGGGCGCAATCCAGTGGGCAGGGGAAGCGATCGCCCGCGCGAATGTGGATATTTTGCCTGCCTTTGAGCTCAAACAGGAGTTTTTACAAACATTCACAACGGGCAAAA
>PHFO01000365.1 GCA_002861535.1 Cyanobacteria bacterium M5B4
GGTCCATTATTTTGATCATTGATTTAGTATACCGTAAATCCAATTTTAGTGCCTCAGCAATTGTGCTCACCTTCTGACCGCCCGTCGGTTGAATCATGCCCGCAGCCTTCCCAAGGCCACCGAGGGACCGAACACATCCAGTCCATCCACCGTCCACAGAATGTCTTCCCGGTTCCACACCCGGCGGTGAAACTCCCTCAGCGGCTCCCGTGCCGGAAACGCCCGCTCCGTCTGCAGCCGCTCCCACTCGTTCTGGCACCACTGCCGGGACACTCCCATCTGCTGCCCATGCTTGCCGCTTTTGCGATCCTTGATCCGATACGGCTTTTGCAAGTTGTGCCACACCAAATACACCGCCAAGCGCTCCATCATCCGATCCGGCCGCTGGGCCCACCGCGTGGTTTCCCGCACGTACTCGGCTTTATCCTTGCGTAGCTGCCGGTCCAGGTAGTTCACCGGAAACAGGGGATTGGTCCGTGTGCGTGCCTCACGCGAGGAGATGCTTTCGTGATGGACCACCTCCGTCAGCGCCGCCTTCTTCAAGGCCGCCGGGTAATCCCGGTGCTTGTCGGTGTACAGCACCAGCTCCCCCAGGCCCTTCGAGGCGGCCAAATCGGTGTAATCGACAAAGAGTTCGGCGGATCGATCGATCCCATGCCCCC
>PHFO01000366.1 GCA_002861535.1 Cyanobacteria bacterium M5B4
CTGTGCAATCAAATTCCTCGCAGTCTCGGAAAACACCGCATAAGTATTTATATCACCCACCGCCGTCAAAGGAAAACGATTCGACTCGCGGATAAACTTACTTTGTGCTTCGGCATCGTGTTTTGCATTCTCAAACTCTTTTGCCAGTTCAGGCTTTCGTTCTGGTAGGGTTTTGATTAACTTTTCTCGTTCTGCTTTATTCTTTGCCTTGACAATTTCTATATCCCTTGAGGCAAAAAACTCTTTTTCTTGTAACTTGATGCGCTCCCAAGGTGGATTACCGAGAATGCAATCAAATCCGCCCTCATCTCCCCTTGAGAGAGGGGTTCTGATATAGTCTTGCTCCCCCTCGCCCGTTTTGGGAGAGGGGGTTGGGGGGTGGAGGGTCAAACACTTCAGGAAACTCTAAAGCCCAATGAAAAAAGCCTTTCTCAGAGGCTAACTGATTCGCAGCATCAACAATATCTCTTACTCCTATCGCTGGACGAAACTCACCCCCAGCCTTTTCCTCAAGGGGGGAGAGGGGAGCAATATTCTCATTCAAGAACCGCGCCAATGCCGCTGTAGTTGGCAATAACTGCAAATTTTGCTCAGTCAAGGGCATAAAAAATGCGGCTGTCCAAAGGTTGCAGGCGGTATGGTCTCTCCACCATTTCAGA
>PHFO01000367.1 GCA_002861535.1 Cyanobacteria bacterium M5B4
GCGAGGGTGAAAAGAGTCGTATAATCTGACATACAAAATACCTACATTTCTTTTCTCACAAAGTTAGTTTTATGTTGTATAATTATTCACGAGTTGCGTGTCACCCCACACCAATTCTTCTCTGAGCAAGCACAGCAGAGACCCAACGACGCAAACTGTATAGCACGGAGAATAGTTGATCAACGATGATCAATACGAGAGGAGATTCGTCAATGTTAGACACACGGGTACAGTATTTATTGCGTTCGATTATTGACTCGCCAGATAAACTTCATATCCTGCTCACATTGTACAGCCAAGTGCAGGAACAGGTTAATGCAGAACAGCTCTCTGAGCGGCTCTGCCGAGATGTGTGGAGTGTATCGCAAGCCCTGCGCGAGTTGTCCGAAGATGGCTTGTTAGAAGTGGTACATGTTGCTGGGAGTAGCCCGGTTTATCGCTTCCAGCCACGTTCGGAATATGTTGCCGCGATCAACGAGTTGATCAACAGCTACGATGATCCGATTGCCCGCTCGCTGATCCACCACGCCCTGCGCGAAATGTCCGGCTACACGGCTGCACGCCGCGGCCGCGCAAGCCACGTTCGCAACGTGTGGTAATTGTAAGATATACCCACCCACTGATTTGATTGTTATGCCAGAGCCGACTCCT
>PHFO01000368.1 GCA_002861535.1 Cyanobacteria bacterium M5B4
CAGACAGAAGTAGTAATCATGGGCAATAGGGTTGCCATCTTTGTGGGCGATAGCAGGCAGGGATGGGTAAAGTCCTATCAGGCTATCTTGGAGTTATCGACAGACGATCGGTTTACTGATGCAGTGACCGTAACTGTTGACGTGAGTGATGTGCGTCCTGCTGGTGAGCTATTGAAGGGCTTTGGCGGGGTGGCAAACCCAGTTAAGTTAATCCCACTCTATCCCCGCTGTGCTCAGATTTTGAACAAAGCGATCGGGCGCAGATTGACATCCCTTGAGTGTTGCTTATTGATCGATGAAGCGGCTATCTGTGTTGTGGCGGGCAATATCAGGCGCAGTGCAGGAATGCGTCAATTTGCTGGCGATGACCCGATCGGTGCCGCCGCTAAGGATAATCTCTGGCAACAGGATGAAGAGGGCAACTGGAGAATTGACCCCGATCGGGATGCCCTCAGAATGGCTAACCATACTAGGGTATTCCTCCGTAAGCCTAGCTTAGAGGAAACGATCGAGTCTGTTCGTAAGCAGTACTATTCGGGGGAGGGCGCAATCCAGTGGGCGGGGGAAGCGATCGCCCGCGCTAATGTCGACATTCTCCCTACCTTTGAGCTTAAACAGGACTTTTTACAAGCATTCACAACGGGCAAAG
>PHFO01000369.1 GCA_002861535.1 Cyanobacteria bacterium M5B4
ATGAATATCGGCATTGCTTTAATGAGTCTAGGCAAACTAAAAGAGGGATGGGCACAGTACGAATGGCGGCACAGAGTGCAAGAATATAATTCCCGCATTCATAGACTGTCTCAACCCCTGTGGGATGGTAAGCCATTTCTTCACAAAACTCTACTAATTTATACAGAGCAAGGTTTAGGGGACTGTATACAATTCTCCCGTTATATTCCCCTTGTAAAAGCAATGGGGGGAAGAGTAATTGTGGAATGCAATCAAGAGCTATTGCGTAACATAATGAAAAGAGTCCAGGGGGTAGATGATGTCTATGTTATTGGTGAAGAATTACCTCCTTTTGATTGTCACTATCCCCTGATGAGCTTACCCCATTTGTTAGGTATTGACTTGCCTACTATTCCTCACAATATACCCCATATAGAAATACCACCTAATTTAGTAGAACTGCCCAAGAAATCCGATCAAAAACTAAAGGTAGGTATTGTATGGACAGCCAACTTAGGTAATCCTACAACAGGTAAGAAACGCACCATTCCCCTCACGGATTTTCTCCCTATACTAGAGGTAGAAGGGGTAGATTTCTATATCCTCCAAAAAGATATATTTGAACAAGAAAGACCACTGTTAGAGCAGTATAAC
>PHFO01000370.1 GCA_002861535.1 Cyanobacteria bacterium M5B4
TTCATCGATCGTAACAGCAGCTACTTCTACTCCTGGGGCATCGGGGTCGGTAGTGACAGCATTTAATTCACTGCTGACAGAGGTGGCAAGGTGCAAGGTACCCGATCGGTTGCTGGCGGCTGCCTGTTTGATCACTACCTGGGGCAAATTGTTCACCCGTTTTGTTTCCTCTAGGCAAGCCACGCAGGGGGCAAAGGGTTCGATCGCGATCACACGTCCTGATTCTCCTACTTCCCGCGCCGCGCTGAAAGTATACACACCTACATTTGCTCCCACATCAATTACGGTCATGCCCGGCTGGAGATAGCCCACCCAAAATTCCATTTCTCCCTCAAACCAATCGTTGTCTGCTAGTAAAACGATCGTGACAATTTGGGCTAAATCTGGTAAAACCGCTAACAAAATGCTCTGCTGAAAAAAGACATAGGTAAAGTCATCCCGATCGGGTAAGGTAGCCCACAACCAGTTAGGATTTTGGGGATCGGTGGCAAGATAAAAATTACGCCCCATTTCTTTCCAGTAGCTAGCAATAGTGGGATTTTGGAGATTTTTATAGGCAAGATATAAAGACTGCACAACAGCCGAATTATGGGGTTCTAACCTTTGTCCTTGATGGAGATAGAA
>PHFO01000371.1 GCA_002861535.1 Cyanobacteria bacterium M5B4
CTTAGGTGCGGTGTTCAATCTAGGGCACGATTGGGCCCAGCTTGGCCCATTGCGCCCGCACATTCGCGCCGACCACGCACGCGGGCTGTATTGGATTGGTGGGGCGGTGCATCCGGGCAGTGGGCTGATGACCATCCTCGAAGCGGCCCGTAGTGCAACCACATTTATCACCGAAGACGTGCCCATCGCGCAGCCGCTGGCGGCGGTGGCCCTGCCATAGCCGCTGGGGGATGGACACCGGCGGGCAACTACGCGCATGTGGGGTAATGGTTCTGCGTGGGGGCAACCACGCAGATAGGTTGACGAAATCGCCCGCGCCCGCTATACTATGAGACTAACAGCGATCATTATCGTTGGGTAGTCTCGGTATGTTCAAAACATCGGGCGCGTTTCCCACCCGCACCTTGACGGGTGTTTCTTTTTGGCACAGCGCACCGATGGCCGATGAACCAGATTACAAAGGAGTAAACCAATCAGAGAGCGGTTTCGGATCAATAACCGAATACGTGCGCGAGAAGTGCGTTTAATCGGGGTAGATGGCGCACAGGTGGGCATTGTTAGTGTCCAAGAGGCGCAGCGCATGGCGGATGAGCATGGCGTGGATTTGGTAGAGGTGGCTCCCAA
>PHFO01000372.1 GCA_002861535.1 Cyanobacteria bacterium M5B4
TTTGTTTGTCAAGATCAAAAATTATAAAAATAAATAGGTAAAGAACTTTACCTATTTACAAACAAAAGATACCCACTTCTCAGTGGGTATCTAGTTTAATCTAAACTAATTGACTAGTAGAAAATCTTGTTCCACCCTTTAGAGGTGGAAAAATCTCTAGCCAGTTTATTTCTAAATGCTAAAAGCAGAATAGGCTTTGTCAGTCTTCTTCTTACTCCAAACTCCTTTAGGACAGAAGCTCTTTCTCCCTTAGAAATAGAGGCAAACCAGTTGCCAGCTATTAATACCCTTAAGTCAACAGAACTTAAGTCAAAAGAACTTAAGTACTCTTTTGCCTCCTTTTGTCTTTCCTTATTGATTAATAAATACTTCCTGTCTGCCATGCTTTCACAAATGATTGCTAAACTTAGTGCCCAATATAACAGAATTGCTCCAGAATTTCAATAGAAAAATCTTAAATTTTCCTTAAGTCCTATTAATGATAAAGATTCTTAAGTTTAGTTTGTCAAGACCAAAAATGTAAAAAATAATTAAGCTAAGAATCCCTTGCTGAAGCACAAAATGGTTATCTTGTCAACCCCTGCATAAAATATGTATTTTGTCAAGACCTTTACAAAAAA
>PHFO01000373.1 GCA_002861535.1 Cyanobacteria bacterium M5B4
AGACGCATTCCCTGTCCTCGCTTAGCAGGGCAGGGTTAGGAGCGGATTATTTCTTTTTCTGACGCGCTGTTTTGACTTTGGATATACTCTCTCAATACGCTAAGAGGTGCTCCCCCCGCACAAATCTATGGTGTAACGCAAGATTCTTATGATTCCTGGCGTAGAGCTCTCAATACGCTAAGAGGTGCTCCCCCCGCACAAATCACCCAATAAGCATTAGTCTATGCCAACACGACGTACCACATTTAGGCTCTATCCTACCGCCGCTCAAGAGAAAATTCTTTATGATTGGCGGAGGATGCACTGTTATCTTTACAATTCGGCTTTGGCAGATCGTAGGGATAGTTATCGGCATGAGCAAAAAACAGTTACTTATTTTGACCAACAAAATCGATTGCCAGCGTTCAAAGAGGTTTGGTTTGAGTACAAACTACTTGGTTCTCATGCTCTGCAAGCAACTTTGAAACGGGTCGATTTCGCTTATCAACGATTCTTCAATAAGATAGGAGGGTATCCCAAATTTAAGTCAATTCGACACTATTCGGGGTGGACTTATCCTTGTACGTCGGGATGGAAAGCTTTAACTGATGGTGTCAATGGCTATCTACAATTGTCTAA
>PHFO01000374.1 GCA_002861535.1 Cyanobacteria bacterium M5B4
AAGTCAATGTTACGACCTGACGAGCACCTACGGTAAAGCGGAAGGAATTGTTGTTGTTAGCATTTACTACAGCCAAACCAGGGGTAGAGGTGTTGATAAATTCACCGTTGATTTGGAGGTCTTCGCTACCAGTTGCCAAAAAGTCTAAAACATTGACGTTGTTTAGAGTGATGGTTTGGTTAGCAGACTGGTTAGTAGAAGAAGCTTGACCGGGGGTATTAGCAGTAGTTACCGCATTAGCGCCCAAACCATCGGGGGAGGTAGTACCAGCGATCGTGATGCGTACATTGGCACCTACCTGCTCGATCGTTACAGTAGAACCCAAATCCAAAGCAACCAACTTAACGACGTCGCCACTACCAGGACCAGCAGAGAAGTCATTGATTACGTCAGCACCCCCGTAGCCGCCTTCGGTAAAGGTTACTTGGTTAGCACCAGCAATGTTATTAAATACAGGACGCTCGAAGGTTAGGTTAAAAGTTTTTACTACTTCGGGCTGGAATACGAATTGATCGTTACCACGACCGCCAGTCATAACGTTGTTGCCACGACTACCAACTAGGGTGTCGTTGCCAGCGGGTACACCACTGTCAGGATCGGGGTCTGCACCGCCATT
>PHFO01000375.1 GCA_002861535.1 Cyanobacteria bacterium M5B4
CTGATTGAATCGATTAATAGTTATAGAATGTCGTAGACCAATTGGTGTCATAGAAATAATTTCTCCATTAATAAGCTCGACCCTTGCCTCTGGGTGAAAAACACCTGCTTTATCCATCAGTTGATACTGCTCAACATCAAATTTATGTGTCAGTAGTTGCATGATTAAATCTCCTATAGTTTGATTTTGATTTCACGTTTACGCAGGACAAAAGCGGCAAGTTTTAGCCAATTTTTGATCTCCTCATCGCGCTTATCCTCCTTAGTCTTAATCCATAATGCCTCAATAAATTGAGTAAGTGCATAATGTTAAAACCTTTGTCCAACCTTGCTTCCACCCTCACCCCACTTCTCTGAAGGAAAGTGGATCAAATTTTTCTGTCAGTTTTCACGGAGTCAACTGCGCAAGGTATTGGTATAAGTCATCAATGTGATTGAAGTCCAGTAATGCTTCACCTAAACTTTCTAACTGCTCTAAACTAAGGTTAGCGATCGTGGTAAGTAATTCTGGAGCGATCGGGGTAAACTTTCTTCTGACTAATCTTAACAATAAGTTAGCTGCCTCTTCTCGCTTACCAATCTGTATTCCCTCCTGTTT
>PHFO01000376.1 GCA_002861535.1 Cyanobacteria bacterium M5B4
GATCAGCGTTACAAGGATGGCCGGCATCAGCAAGGGCAGCGTGATCGCAAAAAATTGCTGAAGCTTATTTGCGCCATCTACATCCGCCGCTTCATACACATCGCTGGGGATGACTTGCAAGCCCGCCAAGAGCAGCAGGGCCACAAACGGTGTGGTCTTCCAAATATCTACGGCGGCAATCGCAAACAGCGAGACGGTGGTATTGGTGGCAAGGAAGGCGACATTTTGATTAAAGATACCGAACTGATTGACTAACAGGTCGTTGATTACCCCGTAAATATCGTGATACATCCATTTTTACATTTGTGCTGAAACAACTGTCGGGATAGCCCACGGGATCAAGATCGCGGTACGCATTAAGCCGCGCCCACGAAAGTTGGAGTTGATGACCAGTGCAATCAGCAAGCCGAGCACAAATTCAAAGCCAACGGTGACAACCGTGAAGAATACGGTGTTGCCAACGGTGCGGAAAAACTGCTGATCTTGCAAGAGGTACAGATAGTTCTCTAGCCCAACAAAATTGACCGGACGATTGGAGGCAAGGCGGGCATCCGTTAGGCTAAAGTAG
>PHFO01000377.1 GCA_002861535.1 Cyanobacteria bacterium M5B4
CATGGGCGCGGCCGCCAATGATGGATAGAGCTGGATCACTGGCATGGTCGGCTCTGCTTGCTGCGGTATGGGAAGGCATGGCTTCCGTGCTTAGGGCCATCGGCTGGCAGGTAAGGGTGTGGGTAAAGCAAAGCAAAAGCCGTGTCACCGACACGGCTCTACAAGTATGCTGGGGGCTTAGGCTGCGTCCGAGCTATGGCTATTCCGCACGCGATCTTTCAGCGTACTACTGGCACTAAAGCCGGGCGTGCGCGTCGCTGGAATCGTGATCTTCTCACTCGTCTGCGGGTTCACACCTTCGCGCTGCTGCCGTTGGCGCACCTCAAACGTGCCGAAGCCAGTCAGTGTGACCCGATGACCTTGCGCCAGTGCATCGGCGATCACATCCAATGCTGCATCAACGATCTGCTTCGCATCCTTCTGCGAAACCGCTGCCTTCGCTGCAACCGCCTTGATAAAGTCGGTCTTCTGCATTGCGGGCACTTTCTCTGTAGTCACGGAGCCTCCTTATCCATATCTCTTCATACGATAGCCTTGCCGATGGGTTTAGAATGCAGTATACCGCATCTGT
>PHFO01000378.1 GCA_002861535.1 Cyanobacteria bacterium M5B4
CTCATCCCTTCGTGTTCTTCGTGCCCTTCGCGTTCTTCGTGGTCTGCCTTCCTGACACCCGTCACCCAGCACCTGAAACCTGTCACCTAGCACCTGAAACCTGTCCCCTGACCCCTGACCCCTAGCACCCGTCACCCCCTTCGCATTCTTCGTTGGTGTGCGTTGCCATATCAAGAGCTGCCGTCGCTGCTGCGGTCAGTTGGCCGGGGCTACCAAGATACCAGACAATCGTGTGCGTGTCGGCTAGCACTGCACTCATGCGATGTCCTCACGCGGAAAACTACCCCACAGTTCGCGCCGCGCCGCATCAATCTCCTCGGCACTGACCTGTGCGTCTATGTCGGTCCACAGTCCTTTGACCCCGCGATAGGGCGACACGCTGCGGCGGTAGTGCAGGAACGCGGCAAAGTTGAGCACCTCGTGCTGCTCAGATGGCGGCAGGCGGCGGATCTGTTCGAGAATAGCTTGCTCAATGTCCATCAAGTATGCTCCTGTCAGGTCGGGGCGAATAACTCCCCATAGTGTAGCATACGGCGGGGCTTAGTTCACCTGCCCCCTCAT
>PHFO01000379.1 GCA_002861535.1 Cyanobacteria bacterium M5B4
GAGGCTAGTTTAGATATTCTCTCCCATGTAGAAGCGATCGGGGAACAGACTAACTGGGATGAGCCAGAAACAGCTCTGGACTGGCACAATTCTGGAGTCTTAGCATTGATTGAAGCCGAATATGCTCCCACCCTAGAAGAGCGTCAGGCGTACATTGATCTCGCCTTTAACTACTTTAAGGAGGGCTTCGATTATCCTCTATCTGCCTTACATTATGGGTTATTGCTGAACCTAATCGGCGAACAAACTACTGCTCTGAATCAGACTTTTAGCACCTTACTTCAGTACTTACAGCCCTATTTTGGGAAGGGAGAAACTATTCCTGCCGGACTGATTTATTTACCCCAAAAATTACACGGCGGTCTAGAAAAAATATTATCAGAGAGTAATGGTTTATTGCAGTCTTATTTGATGATTGGCATGATTATGCCAGAGATGAGATTAGTCTTTTATACAGAAACTCGTTGGCTAAATTTAGCTAATTCTCTATGTCCTCAATTTGTGCCTAACATTATTAAACAAGCTTTAAGCCACATCTATGTTAGACAATATGAAGGTTTG
>PHFO01000380.1 GCA_002861535.1 Cyanobacteria bacterium M5B4
GCTGCTCAAGCTCCTGATGGGAGAGAAAGGGGCGACCGTCGGGGCGGTAGAGTTCGAGTGTGGTTGGCGTATGCACGAAGCGGATGCCGAGCAGCGGGCTGACCCAGCCGTGCATCTCCGCAATGGGCAGCAGTTGATCGCCCACGCGCTGGAAGCCACTGAGGTCATTGTAGGCGGGTTCGGGGTCGTAGGCGTAGTATTCCTGCACGCCGTACTGGGTATAGAAGTGGAGCCGGTCGAGCTTGTCTTGGAAGTGATTGCTAGGCGACCAGATTTCGAAGACGACTTGCGGGGCGATGCCGTCCTCTTCCCACTGGCGGTAGGAGCCACGTTCGCCTTTGGGTCGCCCAAAGACGACGAGGGTGTCGGGGGCACGGCAGATGCTGGGGTTGCCTTCAACGGGATACCAGAGCAAGTCGCCGGCAACAAAGACATCCGGGCGGTCACGGAAGAGGGTGGCAAGGTTCTCCTTGATGAGGACAATCCAGTGAAACTGGCGGGTATTCTCGGCCATGGGTTGACCATCGCTTTCGGGATAGTGCGTCAACGGGG
>PHFO01000381.1 GCA_002861535.1 Cyanobacteria bacterium M5B4
TATAGGTTCCCGATTGAATCACGATGCGATCACCGGGCACCGCGGCTGCAAGCGCGGCCGTAATCGTGGGGTAGCTCTCTGGCTCTTGGTACATCGGGTCTACAATTAAGGTGTGCTTCGGCTGTGGGCGCGGGCGCGGATCGGGCGCACGGCACTCGCGCTCGATCTCGGCCTGCAAGCGGGCGAGTTCAGTTTCGCAGGCCCGCCGATCTTTGTGCAGTTGCAACGGCACATCATTGGGCGCAACATAGCCCGCGATCCGCTCATTGATCAGGTGCAGATTCTCCAACTGTTCGGCGTATTGCTTGCGGAGCGACTCACACTCGGTTGCCATACGTGCCTCGTGCTGTGGCGGGATGCGCTTACGTCCATTACAGATTGTACCCGATTATGGCAAGCACCCACACCACCAGCATCTGTGTGGCAGCAGCGGCAGTGACTTTGCCAGTACGCCAATAAACGTAGCCGTAGCCAAGACTTGCAAGTCCCCCCACGAGGGCTACCGCCCATGCCGCTGTTGCCAGCTGCGCTAGCCCAGCGATTAT
>PHFO01000382.1 GCA_002861535.1 Cyanobacteria bacterium M5B4
GAGGAGAAAGCCCAACTGGAAGCAGCCCTTACGCCCGCCGGACACCGCTTCGTGGGAGCCTACCTTGCGGGGCTGTTTAATGAGGCGGGATGGACGACTGAGCAGATGGGTGGGATTGGCTACCTGTTCTTCTTGCGCCAACTCGTGCAGCAGGTTGACAATGATTGGGATGGCGTGCATACCCGCCTCGTACAGCTGCGCGAGCAGATCGTGCGCCGCCCCAACGTGATTGTCAACATTACTGCCGATAGCGCAACGTGGCAGCAGGCACGTCCGCCGCTCGAGCAGTTCCTCGCTGCGCTGCCCGCATCGTTGGGCGAAGTGCAGGTGTGGCAGCCGACGTATGCCCAGCCCTTTGTTGGGCTGAGTATGCCTTCGCAGGTCAACTATGTGGGCAAAGCCGCCAACCTCTACCAGCTTGGCTACACGCTGCACGGCTCGGTGCTGGTAGTCCTGAAGTATCTGAATACGACGTGGATGTGGGAGCAGGTGCGTGTGAAGGGCGGAGCTACGGCGGCTTTGCCCGTTTCAACCGCCATTCAGGG
>PHFO01000383.1 GCA_002861535.1 Cyanobacteria bacterium M5B4
CATTATTTTATCAGCATCTGCTCCTAACAACCAGCCCCCGAATTCTGTTATATTCTTCCCGATCACTTCTTTGGCAGTATAACCAAACAAATTTTCAAAGCCGGAGTTAACTTCTGAAATTTGACCATCATCTATTTTAACGATCATAATTGCCGTAGGACTAGCCCGAAAGATTTTCATGAACTTTTCATTATTCCTCTTGCTAATTTCTAGTAGTTGGTTAAAAGTTTGAATTAAGTAAGATATTTCGTCATTGCCAGAGGATGGTATTTTTTCTAACTGATCGGGGCGGAGATTACGCTGATTTTCTAGGTTTTGCACCAACCGTAATAATCTAGATAGGACTGACGTTTGGAGAATAATTAAGTTGGTAGATAAAATGACAACGCCAAAACCAATTAGAGCTATTAACAATACGCGGTCTACAATATCTTTACCTTTTAGAAATATATCTCTCTTCCTTACTATTCTCACAAAGAAAACTGGTTGATTCTCAATATCTTTGAGCACAGTGTAGCCATAAATAAAGTTATCAGTGGTG
>PHFO01000384.1 GCA_002861535.1 Cyanobacteria bacterium M5B4
AGGTAAGCCGCCGCGCCGTGAGGGCAACAGGCACAAGGGTGATTAAGACCCCACCTGCAACCTCGGCCCAAATGTGATCGGGCTTGATGAGGGGAAATTGGCGTTCGAGCCAACTCAGCCCACCTGCATACAGTACCGACAAGCCCGATACCTGCAACGAAACGGATACGAGCAACTTTGCGTCTCTGTCCACCGATTTCTCCTTGCTACCCTGAAAAGCTCCTTCCCATACGTTTATCGGGTTTCATTTGGCCATCAGGTAGTTACTAGATAGGTTCTTATTAGGTTCTTATTGGATTAACTTAGAGGTACTATACACGATAGGATGCAAGCTGTCAAGGGCTATTGTAAGGTTCTTGATCGTTTCTTGAGGATGGTGAAAAACGCGATTCCTGAGCGTTTTGCGCGGAGTGAGCAGGGGCTTACTCGCGCCCGACGGCAGCTTCGGTCATCAAGCGGGCGATACGTTCGACGAGCATGAGGGCGCGGGCCTGCCGATAGCTGACGGTGGCGATCATGGTCTCGACAAG
>PHFO01000385.1 GCA_002861535.1 Cyanobacteria bacterium M5B4
ACAGCCCACCGCCACTCCGTGCGATTCGCCGAAGGTGGTCAGGCGAAAGGTATGTCCAAAGCTATTTCCGGGCATGGATGTATCTCTTTCACAATCCTTTGCTAGTCTTCCAGTCTATACACTAGGCGGATCGTTTGTATGGTAGCATACCACACTCCACCTCGCTGCGGGAGACACCCATTGTCATCTTGATCTGGTTCATGTTATAATACCTGTGTAATTCCTGACACACGCTATCTCTACATCCTGTGCATAGTTGGCATACTAACATATGTTCCTAAACTACTCCTATGATAGCCATGCTGTGGCACATCTTCGAGAACCTTGCCCAAGCGAGCCAGCAAGACAACGCTGATACTCAGTTGTTACGCTTGTGGCGGCAGCAGGCGATCCAAACTCTATTGTATGTCATTATTCTCTTTGCTGCGCCAGTGCTCATCCTCGACATTATCTCTGCTTTCGTTAATCCTAACTATGGGCCTCTGCCAACGCTGTTATACATCGGGTTCTATCTAGTGACACTCTGGAT
>PHFO01000386.1 GCA_002861535.1 Cyanobacteria bacterium M5B4
AACACCTGCATTCCGCTTGTTTGATGCTTCATGACGCTACCTTGCAGGCCTGTTCTGCACTTCCAATTCCACCAAAGAGCCGTGCTAATAGTACGGCTCTTTTCAACCGCGCTCCACATCCCCATCATCCTTGACAAATCAACGGTTTAGTGCTAAACTTAATCTTATGGATGAATATCATGAACATAGCCCCCACTTGAAGCGCGGCGTGCGGCAGGCGAGCGTCTTGGCATGGGTGCGACTGGCGCGGGTGTTCCAGAAGATCAGCGCGATCTCGGCCCGGCAGTTCCGCGCATTTGACTTGAGCCAAGCCCAATTCGATGTACTCGCCCAGATCGGCGCAGCCGAAGGGCTAACCCAGCAGGAACTAGCCCGCAAGCTCCTCGTAACCAAAGGCAATATCTCGCAACTGCTCGCCCGCATGGAACAACGCGGCTTGGTCGAGCGCATGCAGGATGGCCGCTGCAACGGACTGCACCTGACGGCCACCGGACGCGAGCTAGCCCGCACCA
>PHFO01000387.1 GCA_002861535.1 Cyanobacteria bacterium M5B4
CCCCTTCCAAACCTTCTACAAAATCCTGCTTCCGCTGGCCGCACCCGGCATGGTGACAACCGGCTTGTTGGCGTTTATTGCCGCGTGGAACGAGTACCTGTTTGCCTTGTCCTTCACGCAGACCCCAGACAAGCGCACCGTCACGATTGCGATCACGGCCTTCGAGGGGGTGACCGCCAGTAGCTTCGAGCAGCCGTGGGGGCAGATTATGGCCGCTTCGGTGCTCGTCACCATCCCCTTGATTATCTTGACGCTGATCTTCCAGAAGCGCATCATCGCTGGCTTGACGGCCGGCGCAGTGAAGGGCTAGGAAGGCGGCGGGCAGGTAGCCATCGTGCTCAGCATCACCGGACACCCGCGCACGGCGAGCTTTTAGCCGTTTGCCCGCCTTGACAGGGTATGCTACAATATAATGAGTTGTGCATTGATTTCTGGCAGGTGGCGTGTGCTGCCTGCCAGATTCTGTGTGAGTGTGAAAGGGTTTTGGTCATGTCGCAGCAACTTG
>PHFO01000388.1 GCA_002861535.1 Cyanobacteria bacterium M5B4
GATCGATGCTGTCAACGAGCCAATCTACTTCATTGAAGTGCAGTTTCAGCCCAATCCTGACTTTTATTGGCAGTTTCTAGGAGAGATATGCTTATACCTCAATCAGCAGCAACCACTGCAAGATTGGCTAGCAGTAGCAATTTTCCCCGATCGGCAGACCGATGTTGCTAAGTTATCCGTATTTCAGCAAGAGTTGATCAACTCTGGTCGCATTGTACGGATTTATCTGGATGAGTTTAACGATCGATCGTCAGTAGAGTTTGGAATGTTGAAGTTAATCACCTGTCCTCCATCGGAGGCGGTAGAAGTAGTCAACCAGATTCGATCGGGGACGAAAGCAGAGGTTATACTGGAATTTATCGAGACCATATTGGTATACAAATTTCCGAAGATGAGCAGGGAGGAGATAGAGGCAATGTTTACGCTAGATGACCTGAGACAGACGAGAGTATTTCAAGAGATACAGCAGGAAAGTTTGCAAAAAGGACTACAACAAGGACTACA
>PHFO01000389.1 GCA_002861535.1 Cyanobacteria bacterium M5B4
TAAGTTGCTGCGACATGATCAAAACCCTTTCACACTCACACAGAATCTGGCAGGCAGCACATGCTACCTGCCAGAAATCAATGCACAACTCTCTCTATTGTAGCATATCATGTCAAGGCGGGCAAACAGCTACAAGCTCGCCGTGCGCGGGTGGCCGGTGCTGAGCGCGATGGACACCTGCTAGCCGACTTCCTAGCCCTTCACTGCGCCGGCCGTCAAGCCAGCGATGATGCGCTTCTGGAAGATCAGCGTCAGGATAATCAAGGGGATGGTGACGAGCACCGAAGCGGCCATAATCTGCCCCCACGGCTGCTCGAAGCTACTGGCGGTCACCCCCTCGAAGGCCGTGATCGCAATCGTGACAGTGCGCTTGTCTGGGGTCTGCGTGAAGGACAAGGCAAACAGGTACTCGTTCCACGCGGCAATAAACGCCAACAAGTTGGTGGTCACCATGCCGGGTGCAGCCAGCGGCAACAAGATTTTGTAGAAGGTTTGGAAGGGC